>DAOQMM010000040.1:0-23474 GCA_035335645.1 Rhodocyclaceae bacterium
AGCAGGAAGCGCGCTTCCCCGAATCCCGGATTCTTCTGCAAGGCGTTCTTGAGCTGGATGGACGCCGCATTGCGGTCATTCTTGGCCAGATACTCCTTGGCCGACGCCACCATCGATTCCGGACTGCCACCACAGGCCGCCAGCAACAGCGCACACAGCACGCTCACCGTGGCGCTGCGCACCACGTTCCGTCCGCTTCCTTTTTGCATCCGCCTGATTCCTTGCATCACGTCGAGGTCTCTTTCTTCAGTCCGAACCGGTTCATCAAGTCGTACAGGGTCGGACGGCTGATGCCCAGCACCTCGGCCGCCCGTGCCACGTTTCCATTCACCCGAGCCATCACGCGGATCACCGCCCGCCGCTCGGCCTCGTCCCGCACTACACGGAGATTGAGGGCTTCGAGTTCACCTTCTTCGACGGTGCCATCGCCCACGCCGATATCGTCCGCCGAGATGCAGTTGCCGTCGGCCATGATGACCGACCGCTTGATGGCGTTTTCCAGCTCACGGATGTTGCCGGGCCAGCGGTGGGATTCGATTGCCTGCACCGCGTCGTCGGTCAGCGTCATGGTGCCGCGACCGTTGCTCGCCGCAAAGCGCTGGACGAAGGCGTGGGCCAGCAGCACCGCGTCACCATCCCGATCCCGCAGCGCCGGAATATCCACGACGATCTCCGCGAGGCGGTAATACAGGTCTTCCCGGAAGCGGCCGGTC
The DNA here is from genome assembly GCA_035335645.1 of Rhodocyclaceae bacterium. Classification (GTDB taxonomy): domain Bacteria; phylum Pseudomonadota; class Gammaproteobacteria; order Burkholderiales; family Rhodocyclaceae; genus Zoogloea. The sequence goes on from DAOQMM010000040.1 coordinate 714, forward strand.
TGGATCAGTCCCTTCACGTCCTGGTGAGTGGCGCAGATGATCCGCACGTCCACCGGGATCTCCTCACGCCCGCCAATCCGCTCGATCACCCGTTCCTGCAGGAAGCGCAGCAGTTTGGCCTGCAGCGGCATGGGCAGATCACCGATTTCGTCCAGGAACAGGGTGCCCTTGTTTGCCACCTCGATCTTGCCGAGCGTCTGCTTGACCGCCCCTGTGAACGCGCCCTTCTCGTAACCGAAGAGCTCACTCTCGAGGAGGTTTTCAGGAATCGCGGCACAGTTGATGGCCACGAAGCGCTCGTTACGGCGCGGCGACAGTTCATGAAGCCCGCGGGCCAGCACTTCCTTGCCGGTACCACTCTCACCCAGCAACATGACCGTCACGTTGGCGGAGGCAACCTTTTCCACCAGCCGGCACACCCGCAGCATGCCGGGATCGCGCGTGATGACGCCGGACAGCGCGCTGCCCTGCTGCATCTTGAGGCGCCGGTTGTCCTGCTGGAGGTCGTACAGACGGAAGGCCCGCTCCAGCGTGAGGACCAGCATTTCGGGTTCGAAGGGCTTGGCGAAGAAGTCATAGGCCCCCATTCCCACCGCACGGACCGCATTTTCCCGGTCGTGCTGCCCGGTGAGCACGATCACCTTGGTGTCGGGCATCAGCGCGAGGATCTCGCCAAGCAGGCGGAACCCCTCGGTCACGTCATCCGGGGCAGGAGGCAGCCCCAGGTCCATGGTCACCACGGCCGGCTCGTAGCGCCGGATCTGCGCGATCGCCTCGTCCCGGTTACTGGCCACCACCGTATCGTACTGGTCGAAGGCCCACCGCATCTGCTTCTGCAGCGCGGGGTCGTCTTCGACAATGAGTAAGGTCCTGCGTTTATCGCTCATGTCTGCTTAGCCGCCGGTTCGCCATCCACGCCACCCGGGAGATGCGCAAGAGGCAGACGGATCTCGAAACATGATCCGGCACCGACCTCGCTCTCAACGGAGAGACTGCCGCCGAGCTCGTGGATATATTGCCGGGCTTCGTATGCACCGATGCCCATGCCGCTGGCCTTGGTGGTCTGAAAGGGCTTGAATAACTGGTCCCGGATGAACGCTGCGGACATTCCGGAACCTGTATCGGCCACCCGGATGCTGGCGAAATTACCACTCCGGGATACCTCGACCGACACACTACCATGCTCCGATGTCGCGTCCAGTGCATTTTGCACGATATGCCCCACGATACGTTCCAAGCGTTCGGAATGCGCCAGCACGGCCAGATCAGGCCCGCCCGACACCAGGACGGGCGCAGGACGGAAGAGTCGTTTGGATTGAACGATATGCTCCAACAATGGTGTGAGCGGAACGGGCTTGCGCTGGTTGATGGGCGTCTTCTCCATCAACTGGGCCATCAGGCCGCGCATGCGCTCTTCCACGTGTCGCACCGTGTCGAGCATGTCGGCCTGGAACTCGGGATTGTCCTTGTGACGCTCGGCATTGCGCAACATCAGAGAGAGCTGTGCAACGAGGTTTTTCAGGTCATGGACTACAAAGGCCGACATCCGGTTGAATGCATCGAACTTGCGTGCCTCCAGCAGCGCTTCCGCGGCCTGCATTCGCGCAAAATAGCCGGCGGCCTGACGCCCTGCCGTCTTGAGCAGATCGAGGACTTCCCAGTTCACGTCCACCGGCGTGCGCGGCGTCAACAGGATCACGAAGCCGATCAGGCTGCCAGCCGAGATGAGGGGCACGATCAGCCACGCATCGTCCACTTCGCCGATCCAGGCGGGCACGGGCTGGGATTCGCCGAAATTCACCCCTGCGCGGGCTTCCTCCAGATTGACCACCCATTCCTTTTCGAGCAAGAAGCGGATGAATGCATCGTCATCGCCGACCTGCATCCCGCAATGGGGCATGTTGAGCCGTGCCTGCTGACTGTAGCGCCCCGCTGCATCCTTGAGCCAGACCCCGCCTCCCGGACTTTCCACCAGATCGCCCAGCGCGTTCACCACGGATTCACCCAGAGTGAGCCCGTCTCCGGCCGCCGACAGCGCCTGCGTGACGCCCAGCCACTCGGTCCGGTAGTCGTAACGATAAGCAAAGAAATGTTTGGCAATCAGCACCTTGAAGCGTGATCGGACGGCCCCGGAGAACGCCACGACGCCCAGGAACAGGGCGCCGCCGAACAGCAGGGCCACCTGCAGGGCCTGTCCCCACTCGCCACCGAAGTAGCGCATGTAATAGCCGGCGCCCGCAATCAAGGTCAGGTAAAGCCCCGTCCCGGCCATGGCCGTCGAATGCAGCACGACGTGCCGCGAGACCGAGATGCGGAAGGTCCATTCCGGGTTGCGCGACGCCGATACGGCGATGAGCGGGATTGCGAGGGTGTGGGCAAATCCGCGCACGCTCCAGACCGAGGGATGCAGGCGCGTGAACAGCAGCGCGTCCGAGAAGAGGTAGACATCGAACGCAAACAGGCCGCCCAGCGCGAGGGTCAAAGGCTTGATGCCCCAATGGGAGCGCTCCGGCACGGAACGATAGAAGTGTTCCAGAAGCACCAGACCGAACACCGACGAAGCCAGCGATGTGGCCGCCCAGGTGCGCATCGGCGTCCCGTAAAGCGGGATGCCGAGCGTGAAGCACGCCACGCCCCCTGCCGCCAGGGCCACGATCGCCAGCATCGCGGGCCGCGGCCAGGCGAGTGCAGCGACGTTCCCGTCCGCCTCGCTGGCGTTCTGCAACAGCATCGCCACCAGGAAGCCGAACCACGCCGCCTGACGCAGGACATCGAACAGATTGCCCAGCTGGAACAGCCAGATCCAGCCCGTCAGCGCAAAGCCCCAGCTCGCAGCCGCCCAACCACCGCTTAATACGACAGCGGCGACCAGCAGCCAGCCGCGGCGCCCCCGCCGCCAGGCAATCCCCAGATACAGCGCAAACAACCCATGCAGGACCGTCGCGAAGGCATAGCTCCACACGGACACTTGGGACAGGAAGAGTTCCATTCAGGCTGGACAGGAAACGGGCGACCCGATGAGGGGTCGCCCGGACAGGCAGGTTACGCGCACGACGCTAGCGCAGGTCAGTGGGCACCGTCGCCGGTCAGGACCACACGGACAGTTTCGAAGAGCACGACGATGTCGAGGAACAGCGTGTGGTTCTTGACGTAGTAAAGATCGTACTGGAGCTTGTTGATCGCGTCATCCACCGACGAGCCGTACTGGTAACGCACCTGGGCCCAGCCTGTGACACCCGGCTTGACGCAGTGGCGAACGGCGTAGAAGGGAATGTCCTTGGTGAGCTGATCCACGAAGAAGGGACGTTCCGGGCGAGGGCCGACGAGACTCATGTCACCCTTCAGCACGTTGAAGAGCTGCGGCAGTTCGTCGATGCGCGTCTTGCGCATGATCCGGCCAAAACGCGTCACACGGTCATCGTTGGCCGACGCCCAGCGGGGCTTGCCATCCCGCTCCGCATCGCGGCGCATGCTGCGGAACTTGGTGACCTTGAACAGGCGGCCATTGAGACCGACCCGCTCCTGGCGATAGAACACCGGCGCGCCGTCCTCCATCACGATCAGCAGCATCGCCAGCAGCATGACCGGCGTGGCGAGGGCGAGCAGGATCAGGGAGGCCACGATGTCGAACACACGCTTGACCAGGGTCCGGCCCAGCCCCTGACGGAAACCTTCGCCGTAGATCAGCCAGCTCGCCCGCAGGGAATCGATGCGGACCTGACCGCGGACCCGTTCGAAGAAACTGGAGAGGTCAAGTACCTTGATGCCGGCCATCTTGCATTCGAGCAGTTCCCGCAGCGGCAGCACGCCACCGCGACGCTCCTTGACGGCGACGATGATCTCATTGACGCGCAGATCGTTCGCGGCAGCCAGCAGGCGTCCGTCGTAATGGACGATGCGCCTCGGGTCGACCCGGACCTCATCGCCACCACTGCCCGCCGGGAAGAACCCGACCACCTGCAGACTCGGATTGGCCGGATGGGTGAGCGCGTGCTCCACCGCGACCGCATCGGCACCGGTTCCGATCACCATCACACGCTTCGCCAACACACCCACTCCCATCTTCCGCATCGTAAAACCGCGTACGGCCACGACAAAGCCAAGCAATGCGATCACGTCGAGCTCCATGGCCTCGTGCGCGAATTCGCCCCACGGCAGGACCCGGAAGATTCCGTACGCCACCGGCACGCTGAGCACGATGGAGATCAACACCCTCACCGTGGTTTCCCGCAAATCTGCGCCACTGCCCGCCCGATACAGCCCGAGGGCACCGTTGAGCACCATCATGGTGATGGCGAACACCAGGGCCGAAGGCACGACCACGCGGACCAGACTCTCGTCGAGCTGGGTCTGCAGGAGGAACACGACCACGACGGAGACAAACAGCAACGTCACGTCGAACATCAGCTGCAGGATCGTATTCGACGGAACGTAGTGATTGAAAAGTTTGAGCATTCCGAATTTCAGCCCGCTTCTCAGCAGGCCGCCCATGGGATGAGGGTTCGAGCACTGATGGTCGGGGCCCGCGACAACCGGCAAAAATTGCCGGCAATTATCGCCGATCTGGGCACCCGATCACCCTCCAGTCATGCCGATTGTCCGTCACGAACTTGCCAATTGCGTGACTACGACCACGGACGAACAATATCGCCTCCCGCGTCGCAGCGCTGTGAAGCCGTTCACACAAAAATGACAGAGCCTTTCCGGCAAGACCAAACCGCTACGACACAAACGGAGCGATTCTAATGCCCTGGGCATAGAAGAAACGTTAATCTCTATGTCTTGCAGGCGTTTAGGGGCACAACCACCCTGCCTCGGCGCAACAAAGTGTGTCCGCCCCTGCCCGATTCAGGCGTGTTCGCGTCGGGAACCGCCTACAACTCGATCTGGGTGCCGAACTCGACGACACGGTTGACCGGAATGCGGAAGAAGTCCGCCGCGCTGTCGGCGTTGCGGAACATGATGTTAAAAAGATGCTCGCGCCACAGGGGCATCGCCGATCCCTTGCGCGGGATCAGCGTTTCGCGCCCCAGGAAGAAGGACGACTGCATCAGTTCGTAGGGCAGGCCCTTTTCGGCACACAGCGCCAGCGCGGCGGGAATATCCGGATCGTCCTTGAAACCATAGCGGACGAAGACCCGGAAGAACCCGAAATCCAGTTCCTCGAGGCGGACGCGCTCTTCCAGGGGAACGTAGGGCACATCGGCTGTCACCACATGGACCAGCACCACGCTGGCGTGCAGCACCTTGTTGTGCAGCATGTTGTGGAGCAACGCCCGCGGCACCCCGTCCGGATTGGTGGTCATGAAGATCCCCAGCCCGGGCACCCGGTGTGGCGGATCGTGAAACATGGACTGGATGAACAGATCGAGCGGCATCGTATCCACCCGCATCCGCTCCGTGAGCAGCGCCCGACCAGTCTTCCAGGTCATCAGCAGCGTGTGAACGCCCAGCCCGAGGGCCAGCGGAAACCACCCGCCGTCGAGGATCTTCACACTGTTGGCGGCGAAGAACGAGAAATCCACGGAGAAGAACAAGGCGACGAAGGCAACCGCTGCACTCCAGCGCCAGTGCCACAGGGCACGCACCACGACAAACGCAAGGACGGTGTCGATCATCATCGTCAGGGTCACCGCAATGCCGTAAGCGGAAGCCAGCGCGCTCGACGACTTGAAGCCGATCACCAGCGCGATCACGGCCCCCAGGAGCATCCAGTTTACGTTCGGCACATAGATCTGGCCCGCTTCCCGGTCCGAGGTATGGACGATGTGGATGCGCGGCGAGTAGCCCAGCTGGACGGCCTGTTTGGTCAACGAAAACGCCCCGGAGATCACCGCCTGGGAGGCGATGATGGTCGCCACCGTCGAGAGCCCGACCATGGGGTAGAGCAGCGGATCCGGCACCAGCAGGTAGAACGGATTGGCGACCGCCGACGGATCGTCGATGATGAGGGCGCCCTGACCGAGATAGTTCAGATAGAGGCACGGAAAGACAAAGCCGAACCATGCCAGCTTGATCGGCCGCCGACCGAAATGCCCCATGTCCGCGTAGAGCGCCTCGCCGCCCGTGATGGCGAGCACCACCGCGCCGAGGGCCAGAAAGCCATGAACACGGTTCTCCACAAAGAACCGGACAGCGTGCAGGGGGTTCAGCGCTCCCAGCACGTCCGGATGGCGCACGACGTTGAAGGCGCCAAGGACTCCGAGGGTTGCAAACCAGAACAGCATGACCGGCCCGAATACGGCACCGACCTGCGCCGTACCCTTGCGCTGGATGACGAACAGCCCGATCAGCACGACCAGGGAGATCGGAATCACGAAGGGCCTGAATGCGGGGGTCGCCACCTCCAGGCCCTCCACCGCGGACAGGACGGAAATGGCCGGGGTGATCACGCCATCACCGTAGAACAGGGCCGCACCGAAGAGTCCGAGTGCCGCCATCAGGGATGCCGCACGCGGCGAGTCGGTGCTGCGCAAGGCCAGCGAAGTCAGCGCCATGATGCCGCCCTCGCCCCGGTTGTCGGCACGCATGATGTACACCACGTACTTGAGCGACACCACGAAGGTCAGAGCCCAGAACACCAGGGACAGGATGCCCAGCACGTTTTCCGGTGTGGCGGGCACGGCATGCGGGCCGTTGAACACTTCCTTCATCGTGTACAGCGGACTGGTGCCGATATCCCCGAACACCACGCCCATCGCTGCCAGCGCCACCGGCAATACCTTCGTACCCGAATGCCCGTGCTGATCTTCCGCGACAACCGCCGACATTCCACTCTCCCCGACTCATAGTCATTGCCGCCCGGACCACGGCCGGCGGCGGGCGCATTATAGGTGAAGTATGCTGCGCTGCCGCAGATCGCTGAACTTTTCGAGCGGGGCCCGGTCACCCGTCCTTCATGCCGAGCCGTTCCAGGCGATAGCGCAGGGACCTGAAGGTCACGCCAAGCGCCCGGGCGGCGGCCGTGCGATTGCCGCCCGCGCGCTCCAGCGCCTCCACGATGGCCTGACGCTCTACGTGATCCAGGTAGTCCTGCAAAGGCGCGCCACCGTCCTGCACCACGATCGACGGCGATTCGCCCGCCAGCTCCTCGGCAGGCTCCAGCAACAGATCGGCCGCCGTGATCACGTTGCCATTGGACAGCGCCAGCGCCCGCTCCAGAATGTTTTCGAGTTCCCGCACATTACCCGGAAAGGCGTACCCGACGAGGGCCTGCAGGGCATCCGGGCCAAGGCGCGGGACATCCATCCCGGAATTTTCGGCGAGACGCCCCAGCAGGGTGGTCGCCAGCTCCGGGATGTCCTCACTGCGTTCCCGCAGCGCCGGCATGCGCAGTTCGATGACGTTGAGGCGATAGTAGAGATCCTGCCGGAAGCTGGAGGCTTCGACCATCGATTTGAGATTGCGATGGGTGGCGCTGATGAGGCGCACATCCACGCCGACCTCGGTGGTGTCACCCAGGCGCCTGAAGCGCTTCTCCTGGATCGCCCGAAGCAGCTTGACCTGCATGGGCAACGGCAGGTCGCCCACTTCGTCAAGGAACAGCGTGCCCCCGTGAGCCGCCTGGAAGAAGCCCTCCCGATCCGCATCGGCGCCCGTGAAGGCCCCTCGCTTCACGCCGAAGAATTCGCTTTCCATGAGGCTCTCGGGGATCGCCCCGCAGTTGACCGCCACAAAGGGCGCACCGCTGCGCGGACCAAGCTCGTGGATCATGCGCGCGGCACGCTCCTTGCCGCTGCCCGATTCGCCGGAAATCAGCACCGGCGCCTGACTTCGCGCCAGCTTCTCGATCAGCGCACGCACCTGCACCATGGCCGCTGAATGACCTCCCAGACTGGACGTATCCCGGGTGCCCTCCACGCCATCCGCGGGCGACACGGAGAACACGGACTTCACCAGGGCCCGCAGCTGATCCACCGACACAGGTTTGCTGAGGTAGTCGAAGGCCCCGGCCTTCAGCGCGGTCACGGCATTGTCCATGCTGCCGAAGGCGGTGATCACCGCCACCGGCAGGTCGCCGACCTTGTCCGCAATGAAACGCACCAGATCCAGCCCATCCCCGTCGGGCAGACGCATATCGGTCAGGCACAGACGATAGCGCCGTTCAGTGAGCAGGCGCTGCGCGTCGGCCACCGTGCCCGCACCGTCGCAGGCCAGGCCCATGCGCATCAGGGTCAGTTCGAGAAGTTCGCGGATGTCGTCCTCGTCGTCCACGATGAGGACGTCCGGCCCGCTGGCGCGGGCACGTCGGTCGATGGAGTTCATGATCTGCTGCGTGCCGTGAGTCGAAAATGGGCACCGGGCAGGCCGCCCGCCTCGGCCTGGCCCAGTTCGAGCACAGCACCGTTGGCATCGGCCAGTTCCCGGGCAATATAGAGCCCGAGACCGGTTCCCTTGGAATGTGTGGTGAAGAAGGGTTCAAAGACCTGGTTGCGAAGCGCCTCGGCAATCCCCGGGCCGTCGTCGGTCACGTCCACCGCGATCCGGCCGTCGTCCCGCAGACCCGCGGCGATGCGGATGGAGCCCGGCGCACCGCTGCCATGCCGCTGAGCGTTGGCGAGCAGGTTCCACAGGATCTGACGCAGGTGCGTACGATCCATCAGCAGGGTCAGGTCGGATGCAATCGCCACATCGACCAGCGCGCGCCGCACCGGATCGGTGAGGGCGAATTCGTCGAGAAATTCATCCACGAACTGTTTCAGGGGCAGCACTTCCGGCAGGGCCTCGTCGCGCCGCCCCAGCGCCAGCACATCGCCGACCAGCCGGTCGATGCGCTGCGCGTTGGTGCCGATGATGCGGATCAGGCGGGCCTGCATGTCGCCCCGCTTTTCGTCGGACAGCAGCTCCGCAGCGTGGGAGACCGCCGCCAGCGGATTGCGGATCTCGTGGGCGATACTTGCCGTCAGCCTTCCGAGGGCGGCCAGCTTGACCTGCTGGATCTGGTCATGGATGAGGTCGAAATCCTCGAGGTAGACCAGGGTCGCGTCCGAATCACCGGCCCTCAGCATGCGCGCCAGCAGGAGCTTGCCGCTCCCTTCCGCGCGAAAACGCAGGGCCGAATGGGCACCCGGCTCGCCGTCCTCACCCGCCCCCAGCGGTCCGGCCAGTGCTGGCGCACAGCTGGCCAGCGCACCGCCCTCGCGCAGCGTTCCGCCCAGCAGGGCATTGGCCTGAGGATTGAAGTGACGCACCACGCCGCCGGGCTCCACCACCAGCACACCGTCCTGCATGTCCTGGATGATCTGCTGGTTGAGGCGCAACTGCGCGGCCAGATCCGCACCCCGTTGACGCGCCAGGGTCTCGTTGGCGATCGCTCGCAAGGCCAGCAAGCGCGCCACCTGGGCAATCGTGAAGAAACCGATGCAGGTCACGCCGACGGTGAAGAAATCCACCACATCGCGCCCGGAGAGGAAGCGCAGCAGATTTTCGAACAGCACCGCCACTGTGGCATACGCTGCGTAGAACAGCACCATCCGACCCTGCCCGACCAGCCCAGAACCGGCCAGGACGATCATGATCAGGATGGGCATGCCGCTGCGGTAGCCACCGCTGGCCCACATGATCACCGTGAGCAGGGTGACGTCCACCAGCACCTGCACCGTCACCAGACGCTCCATGCCCAGGTGACGGGCCGCATCGGGGAATCCGAGGATCAGAACCGCCGTGAGGTAGGCAAACGCGGCGCCGAAGAACAGGGTTGCCGAATCGCCCCCCAGGCTGAGGCCGGGCCCGGCCACCAGAAAAACGCCGGCCAGCACCAGGCGGAAGAGATTGAGATAGCGCAGGGGCTCCCACCGCCCACGGAACTCCGTGGCCCCGGATTCCAGCCCCGGGTACGCCACTGTCTTCACACCCGCGGACCAAGCCGGCGGTGGGCGTCCGAGCAGAAGAAATACCCGCCGACGTGCAGACCTTCGCTTTCCGGCACATGCACCCCGCAATGGGCGCAGGCCACCATCGCCTCGGCCTCCGTCGGCTGCCGGGGCGCTTCGGAGCGCGCCTCCCGCCCCGCCCCGGGTGTGTCGCCGGACTTTCCTTGCAAGGCACGCCGCACGTAATACAGGCCGATCAGGAACAACACGAAGACAAGCAGATTTCTCACCGGAACGCCTCCAGACTGACGGGCCAGTTTAGCAGAAGCGTGCCAGCCGCTCGCAGGCCTCCGCCAGGGTCGCCTCCTGCTTGGCGAAGCAGAAGCGGATCACCCCTTCATCCCGCCCGTCACCGAAGAAGGCGGACAGGGGAATCGCCGCCACGCCCACCTCGCGGGTGAGCCACTCGACGAACGCCAGGTCCGGCAGGTCGGACACGGCCGCGTAACGGACCGTCTGGAAATAGGTCCCGGCGCAGGGCAGCAATTCGAAGTGTGTCGCCGCCAGCCCCGCCCGGAAGGCGTCCCGCTTGGCCTGGTAGAACGCAGCCAGCGCGAGATGGCGGGACGGCTCTGCCATGTAATCCGCCAGGGCCAGCTGGACCGGGGCATTCACCGTGAACACATTGAACTGATGCACCTTGCGGAACTCGTCCATCAGGGCCTGCGGCGCGAGCACGTAGCCGACCTTCCAGCCGGTCACGTGGTAGGTCTTGCCGAAGCTCGAGACGATCACGCTGCGCGCCGCCAGCTCCGGATCCCGCGCGGCGCTTTCGTGGCGGGCACCGTCGAAGACGATGTGCTCATACACTTCGTCTGCCACCACCACGATGCCCGTGCCGCGGGTCACCGCCGCCAGCTCTATCATGTCCGCGGCCGACCACACCGCGCCCGTCGGATTGTGGGGCGTGTTGATCATGATCATCCGCGTCCGCGGCGTGATCAGCGCCCGCAGCGCGGCCCAGTCCGGCCGATATTCCGGCGCGCCAAGGCGGACACGACGGACCACTCCGCCCTGCAGTTCGATGGCCGGGACGTAAGAGTCATAGACCGGCTCGAAGACGATCACCTCATCGCCGGGATGCACCAGCGCCGCCACCGCGGTGAACAAGGCCTGGGTGGCGCCCGCCGTGACCGTGATCTCCGCTCCCGGATCGTAGTGCGCACCATAGAGCGCATGCACCTTGGTGGCGATGGCGTCGCGCAGCGCGGGCATGCCCGCCATCGGCGCGTACTGGTTGAACCCCGCCCGCATCCAGTGGGCCACGCGTTCGAAGAGCACGTCCTCGGCGCTGAAATCGGGAAAGCCCTGGGACAGGTTGATCGCTCCGCAGGTCTGCGCCAGCTGGCTCATGCGGGTGAAGATGGTGGTGCCGACGGTCGGCAATCGCGAGACCAGCGGCGCGGAAAAGACCGGCATCAGTGACAAGGCCCGAAAAGGTGTCGGTCCATTTTAACGCCATGCCGCGTGTCCGTCCGAGGTGCCCGGCGGCTACAATTCCTGCATGCAGACCCCATCGAACGCCCCCGTGACCGACACCTGCCCCACCCTGCGCCGGGAGGGTGACAGCGTCCTGATCCTCGACCAGACCCGCCTGCCTCACGAGGAGGCCTTCGTCCGCCTCGCCACACTGGCGGATGCAGCCTTGGCGATCCGCAGCATGCAGGTCCGCGGAGCACCGCTGATCGGCGCCACGGCCGCCTATGGCGTCGCCCTGGCGCTGGCATCCGACGCCTCCGACGCAGCCCTCGCCGATGCCGACGCCTGCCTGCGCACCACCCGCCCCACGGCCGTCAACCTGCACTGGGCCCTCGACCGCATGGGCCGGAAGCTGGCGTCCGTGGCGCCGGCCGACCGCCGCGAGGCCGCCTGGGGCGAGGCCGACGCCATCCGGCGCGAGGACGCCGACGCCAACGCGGCCATCGGACAACACGGCCTTGCCCTGCTGAACGCCCTGGCCGCCGAGCCAGGACGACCGGTCCACGTCCTGACCCACTGCAACGCCGGCTGGCTCGCCACCTGCGGCCATGGCACAGCCCTCGCACCGGTCTATGCGGCCCACGCCGCGGGCCTGCCGGTCCATGTGTGGGTCAGCGAGACCCGTCCCCGCAATCAGGGCCTGCTCACTGCCTGGGAGCTGCGCCGCGACGGCATTCCCCACACCCTCATCGCCGACAACGCGGCCGCCTGGCTGATGGCCGAAGGACGCGTCGATTGCGTCATCGTCGGCGCCGACCGCATCGCCGCCAATGGCGACACCGCCAACAAGGTGGGGACCTGCCTCAAGGCCCTCGCCGCCCGCGCCCACGCTCTGCCCTTCTATGTGGCGGCCCCTCTGAGCACCGTGGACCGCAGTTGCCCCAACGGCCGTGCCATCCCCATCGAAGCACGGGACGGGGACGAGATCCGGCGGATCGGTGGACTGGACGACAACGGACGGCCCGCCTTCGTGCACATCGCCCCACCGGACAGCCCGGTCTGCAACCCGGCCTTCGACGTCACCCCGGCGGCCCTGATCGACGGCATCGTCACCCCGGTCGGCGTGTGTGCCGCCCACGACATCGGCCGGCTCGCCGGCAGCCTGAGTGGAGACTCCCCATGATCGAGAATGTCCTGCGCGAAGCCCTCCTCGCCACCGCCCAGTCCATGGGCAGCCTCGGCCTCAACACCGGCACGGCCGGCAATGCCAGTGTCCGCTGTCACGACAACCTGCTCATCACGCCTACCGGCTGCGATTACGCCAGCTGCACGCCGTCGGACATGGTGCTGATGGCCATGGACGGAACCTGGCAGGGCCACTGTGCGCCGTCCAGCGAGTGGCGCATCCATCGGGACATCCTCGCCGCCCGCCCGGAAGCCGGCGCCGTGCTCCATGCCCATTCCCCCTTCGCCACCGCCCTCGCCTGCCACCGCCGCGGCATTCCCGCCTTCCATTACATGATCGCCCGCTTCGGCGGGACCGACATCCGCTGTGCGCCCTACGCCACCTTCGGCACCCAGGCCCTGTCGGATGGTGCGCTCGCCGCGCTGGAGGGTCGCAGCGCCTGTCTCCTCGCCAACCACGGCATGCTCGTCATCGGCAGCGACCTGCGCCGCGCCCTGGCCCTCGCAGTCGAATTCGAATCCCTCTGCGCCCAGTTCTGGCGCGCATGCCAGATCGGCACGCCGACCCTGCTGTCGGACGCCGAAATGGCCGACGTCCTCGCCAAATTCCGCCACTACGGACAGCCCGCCCAGGCGGCCCTGCTCGCCGACGCGCTGCCCGCCGCGGGGCCCGCCGCCAGCGGACTCTCCGACGGCTGAACGTTCGCGCCCATGCATCCCCACAGCCGCAGCGTCCTGCTCGGCATCGCCGGCGCAAGCTTTATTGCCGCGGTGCTGGCCTGGCACCTCCTCGGCGACCACCCCGCATTCTTCCTGCCGGTACTGGCCTTCCTGATGGCGGCCCCGGTCCTCGCCTGCCTGGGGTTCCTCGGCAGACCGGCCGACACCGCGCGGCAGGCGTGGCGCCTGCTGGAGTCCAGTCCGATCGCCGTGGTCATCAATCGCCCCGACGGCACCCCGCTGTTCGCCAACACGCGCGCCCACGATCTGGCCGGAACCGACGCCGCCGGCTTCATGGCCCGCCCGGTGATGAGCTGGTTCGGCGATCCGGATTTTCCCCAGGCCGCCCTCGAGCGGCTGCGCGCCGGCGAACGCCTTCACGACATGGAGGTGGAGTTCCAGACCGTCCGCGGCGATTCTTTCTGGACCCTGACCTCCATGGAATCCCTGGACCTGGACGGCAGGCCGGCCATCATCAGCTGGAGCTACGACATCACCGCCCGCAAGACCGCCGAGCAGGAACTGCGCAAGCTGTCCCTCGCCGTTGAGCAGAGTCCGTCGATGCTGCTCGTCACCGATCCGGATGGCCGCATCCAGTACGCCAATCCTTGCTACTGCCGGACCGCCGGCCTGACTGCGGCCGAACTGGTTGGCCAGCCCCCGGACCTCGTCGATCTGACGGACGCGCCCCTGCGTTTCTCCGCCCCCCGTCACCCCGAACTCAAGGACGGCGGCGTATGGCTGCAGGAATGCCGCCTGCGCACGGCACACCCACGCACGCAATGGGTGCGCGTCATGGTGAGCCCCCTCATCGAGGACGCCACGATCCGCCATTGCATCTGGGTCCTGGAAGACCTCAGCCTGCATCGGGACGCCATGGAGGCCCTCGATCAGGCCAAGCGCCTCGCGGAGGAGGCCGCCGCGTCGCGGGCACGCTTCCTCGCCGACATGAGCCACGAGATCCGCACCCCCGCCAACGCCATCGTCGGACTCACCCACCTGGCCCTGGACAGCGGGTTGCCGCCGGCCCAACTGGATCACCTCACCCGCATCCAGTCCGCCGCAGACACCCTGCTGGCGGTCATCAATGACGTGCTCGACCTCTCCAAGATCGACGCCGGCCGCCTCTCGCTGGAGCAGGCGCCCTTCAGTCTCGACGAGATGATCGACCGGGTCATCACCCTGGTCGCACCTGCGGCCCACGCCCGGCACCTCGCCCTGCTGCTGGCCATCGCGCCGGACGTCCCGCTCCGCCCCGTGGGCGACGCACTGCGTCTCGGGCAGGTGCTCACCAACCTCCTCGCAAATGCCGTCAAGTTCACCGAAAGAGGCTTCGTCCGGCTGAATGTCGTGGTGGCAGCGCGCGATGAAACGTCCGCAAGCCTGCACTTCGAGGTGGAGGACACCGGAATCGGGCTGCCGCCCGGTGAAGTCGAGCACCTCTTCGAGGCCTTCTCCCAGGCCGACGATTCGGTGACCCGGCGGTTCGGCGGCACGGGTCTCGGACTCGCCATCTCGAATCACCTGGTGACGCTCATGGGGGGACGCATCGAGGTCCGCAGCGCCCCCGGTGACGGCAGCCGCTTCGGGTTCACAGTGCGTCTGGGCGTCGCCCCCGCCCCGGCGGCGGTCGAATTGCCGAGCGCGCTGCGGGGCGCACACACCCTGGTCATCGACCCCCACACAGCGGCCCGCGATCTGCTGGTGGCCCAGTTGAATGCGCTCGGCGTGCCCACCGAGGGCTGCGACACCCCGGACGCCGCCCTCGCGTGGGCCCACGATCCCGACCGCAGCATCCGCCTGGTCCTGGCCGCGGCCCCGCGGGGCGAGAGCGGCCCTTCCCTGACCGCCGCCCTGCACACCCTTGCAGGCCACGGTCCGCTGCCCGCACTGGTGATCATGGGGCCGTTTCCTGCGCATCGCGACCACGCCGGCCTGCCAGCCGGCCACCTGCGAATTCCCGCAACCCGCAGCCGCCTGCGCGACGCCGTCGTCGAGGCCCTCGCGCCGACCAGACCAGAGCCCCATGAGCTACCCGCCCCCCCGCCGCGCGCCCTCGCCGGACGCTCCATCCTGGTGGCCGAGGACGTGGAGATCAATCGCACGATCACCCAGAACTTCCTCGAGAACGCGGGCGCCCGCGTCACCCTCGCCAATGACGGCGACGAGGCCCTGCGGCTGCTCCAGACCATGGGCGCCCAGGCCTTCGACGCCGTCCTCATGGACATCCAGATGCCCGTTCTGGACGGACTGAGCGCCACGCGGCAACTGCGCGCCGACAGCCGCTTCGCCCACCTCCCGGTGATCGCCATGACGGCCCATGCCATGGCGGACGACCGGGACCGCTGCCTGCAGGCCGGCATGACCGACCACGTGGCCAAACCCATCGCGCCAGAACGCCTCATCGACGTTCTGATCCGGCACACCATGCGCGCCCCCCAGCCGGCTCCGGCCGCGGGGCCGCAACCCGCCGCCGTCTCACACCCCTCGGACCTGCCACACATCGCCGGCATCGACGTGCCTGGCGCCCTGCCGCGCTTCAACCACAACGTCGATATGTACCTGCGCATCCTGCGCCGCTTCGCGCCCCACCACGGCGACGCCCCCGCCCGCATCGAAGCCGCCCTCGCCGCCGGCCAGCGTGACGACGCCGAGCGCATCGCCCACACCCTGCGCAGCAGTGCGGCCGGTCTGGGCGCAGACGGCATCGCCGATCTGGCGGCACAGATCGAACTCGGGCTGCGCAAGGGCGCCGGCATCGACACACCGCTGCACGGCCTGCATGAGGAGATGACCCGCCTCCTGGCCGCTCTGGACCGGGCACTGCCGCCGGAAGAAACCCCGCGGCCCGGTGCGCCCGAACTCGACGCCGAATCCCTGGACGCCGCGTGTCGCGAGCTCGACGCCCTCCTGCGGCATGCCGACGGACGCGCGCCCGCGCTGTTCCTGCGCATCCGTAACGATCTTTCACGTCGCCACGCGCCTGCCGCCGTGGAAACTCTTGCAGACGCCATCGCCCGTTACGATTATGATAAAGCGTTGATACACCTCGCTAATGTCATGAACCGCGCCCCGGCGCCGTGAACCGCGCCGCGCCCCGGAGATCACACTTCCCCGTGGAACAGACCGACCCCACATCCGACCAGGACGATCACCGCGCCATCATCCTGGTAGTGGACGACGCGCCCGCCGCCATCGAGCCCATTGTCGACTGCCTGCATCGGGCCGACTTCCGGACCCGCATCGCCACCACGGGCGAGCGGGGCCTCGCCCTCGCGCGGGTCGAGCCCCTCCCCGCGCTGATCCTCCTCGACGTCATCATGCCCGGGCTCGACGGCTATGAGGTCTGCCGTCGCCTGATGGCCGATCCCGTCACGGCCAACATCCCGGTCATCTTCCTGACCGCGCGCAACGACGTGGTGGACGAGCAGGCCGGATTCGACGCCGGTGCAGTGGACTACATCACCAAGCCGATCAGCCCGCCCACGGTCCTCAGCCGCGTCCGCAACCACCTCGTACTCAAATCGGCCAGCGATTTTCTGCGCGACCGCAACACCTATCTGGAGCAGGAAGTCCTGCGCCGCACGCGTGAACTGAGCCTCATCCAGGACGCCACCATCGTCGCCATGGCCTCCCTCGCCGAGACCCGCGACAACGAGACCGGTAATCACATCCGCCGCACCCAGATGTACCTGCGCGCCCTGGCGCGGCACCTGCAGCACCACCCCCGCTTCGCCGCCGAGCTCTCCGACGAGAACATCGACCTGATGTACAAGTCCGCCCCCCTGCACGACATCGGCAAGGTGGGCATTCCCGACCGCATCCTGCTCAAACCCGGCCGCCTCACGGCGGACGAGTTCGAGATCATGAAGACCCACACCACCCTGGGTCGGGATGCGATCAGCGCCGCCGAATCCCTCTTCGGCGTCTCGGCGCGCTTTCTGCGCTACGCCAAGGAAATCGCCTACTCCCACCAGGAAAAATGGGACGGCAGCGGCTATCCGCAGGGACTCTCCGGTGACCGGATTCCCCTTTCCGCGCGCCTCATGGCGGTAGCCGACGTCTACGACGCGCTCATCTGCCGGCGTGTGTACAAACCGCCCATGAGCCACGCCGACGCCGCGGACATCATGCGTGCCGGACGCGGGACCCACTTCGACCCCGACATCCTCGACGCCTTCCTCGCCCTGCTGGACGAATTCCACGCCATCGCCCTGCGTTTTGCCGACCTGGAGCAGGATCACGCCCGCGAGATCGAACGCCTCCGCCAGGTGTTCGGCGACTGAGCTGCCGCCTGTCCGCCGCGGAGCCGATTCAAGTCCACCGCCCCAGGGTCGTTATCTGAGGATAACGGAGGCGCCCGCCCGAGGCACCCCATTCCCCAGGAGTCCGGATGATTTCCAGCACGACCTCCCGTCAGGTCGTCGATACCGTACGGCGCTACGGGCTGGCGCTGCTCGCGTTTGCCCTGGTGCTGCTCGTGAGCTTCGAGCGTTACCACTCGACCGTCCAGCAAGAGCAGGCGACCACCCACACGCGCTTCCAGCTCATGGCCCAGGAGCAGATCGCCCGTCTGCGCGAGCGGACCGACGAGCTGTTTTCCCACGCGGACGTCCTCCAGCACTATGCCGGTCAAGGCGGATCCCTGGACCCCCAGCGTTTTGCACGACTGCTGATGCCCATGGTTGCACACAATCCGGAGATTGCGTCGGCCGGCATCCTGCGCCGCCATGCCGACGGCGCCCCCGTGGAGGTCCTCCAGGTCACCGGCGCCACGCGCCTCACACGGGGCGCCGACTTCCCAAACAGCGAAGCCTACCCCGACGCCGACGACCGCCGCATCCTCCTCGAGGCACTCCGCAATGCGCCCCACACGGCTACCGGGACGGCAACGCTTCCAGTGGCCACCCGCGACATCGGCGGCACACCGGCGGATACCTTCCTGATCTTCGCACCGGTCCGCGAAGACCCGGACGCCCCCCCGGGCAACCAACAGGATGCCGCCTTTCTGGAGATCCGTCTGAGCCGCCTCATTGACGCGGCCTTCCAGCCCGCCATCAACCGGGACGTCAATCAGAGCATCGGCGTGGAGGTCCTTGATGCTACCGACGAGGCCCGCACCCTGCTTTCGTCACCGGGCTTTCGCCCGGCAGAGCTCACCTACGCCGACGCCGTACCCATGGGCAATCGCCGCTGGCTGGTGATCATCGTGCCCGACGGTCCCCACTACTCGTTGAGCCCCAGTGCGGACGCCGGCGGGCAGCTCTTCGCCGGCTTCAGTCTGGCGGCCCTGATCGCCTTCATGGTGTACGTGCTCCAGAGCCGCACCGAAGCCATCCGGCACCGCGTGGCCGAACAGACGGTTGCCCTCGCCGAGGCCAATGATGCCCTCGGACAATACGTCAACGCCCTGGGCGAAACCAACCGCCTCCTCGAAAACGAGGTAGACAAGCATGCCCGCGCGGAAGCCCTCTTGCGGGAGACGACCTCCCTGCAACGGGCCATCCTCGACTGCGCCGAGTACGCCATCATCTACACCGACACCGCCGGCATCATCCGGGTCCTCAATCCCGCCGCCGAACGCCTCTTCGGCTACCGGGCCGAGGACGTCATCGGGCGCGACACACCGCTGATCTTCTACACGGCGGAAGACATCGCAGGTCTGACCCTCGCCGGCAAGCCCTCAGGCTTCGCGGCCCTCGCCGTCGAGCCCCTGAACGGCGCCGCCGACACGCCAACCGGCGCCGCCGACCCCCGCGAAGTCACCCTGCGCCGGCGCGACGGGGAGACCTTTCCCGCCAACATCGTGGTCTCCACGGTACGCGATGCCAGCCGCAACGTCCGCGGCTACCTGGGCATCGTCGCCGACATCACCCAACGGCGCGCGGCCGAAAGCCGCATCCGCCATCTGGCCCATTACGACAACCTCACCTCCCTGCCCAATCGCACCCTGCTCAACCAGCACCTCACGGAGGTGATCGAACAGGCCGCCGTGGATCAGCGCCGGGTAGCCGTACTGTTTACCGACCTGGACCGCTTCAAGTACGTGAACGATACCCTCGGTCATCAGGCCGGCGACCAGCTCCTGCTCTCCGTCGCCCAGCGCCTGCGCGGCTGCGTGCGCGACGGCGATCTGGTGGCGCGCACCGGGGGGGACGAGTTCGTCGTCGTGCTGAGCCGGCTGGAACATGCCGGGGGCGCCGAGGAGGCCGCCGGGCGCATCCTCACGGCCCTCGCCCGTCCCTTCGAGCTGTGTGGCCAGCAATTCACCGTCACGCCCAGTATCGGCATCGCCCTGTACCCCAACGACGGCCTGGACGGCGAAGCCCTCATCAAGAACGCGGACGCCGCCATGTACCTGGCCAAGGAACGCGGGCGCAACAACTTCCAGTTCTTCGACCACGGGCTGTCGGAACGCTATTCCGAACGCCTCGAACTGGAGGCACGCCTGCGCCAGGCGCTGCAGGCACGGGAATTCGAGCTCTACTATCAGCCGCAGGTGGACACCCTGTCGGGCGAGATCATCGGCATGGAGGCCCTGATCCGCTGGCCTCAGCCCGACGGCAGCCTCATCCCGCCGGACAAGTTCATCCCCATCGCCGAAGAGTGCGGCCTCATCGTGCCCATCGGCGCCTGGGTGCTGGAGGAAGCCTGCCGCCAGAATCAGGCGTGGATCCGGGAGGGAATCGCCCGCGTACCAGTGGGCGTCAACCTCTCGGCGCGGCAGTTCGACGACAAGGACCTGCTCGACACCATCAAGTCTGCACTCGACACCGCCGGGCTCGCCCCCGCCTACCTGGATCTGGAACTCACCGAGAGCCTGGTCATGCGCAATCCGGAACACACCCGCAACCTGCTGGTGGAATGCAAGCGGCTGGGCCTGCAACTGTCGGTGGATGACTTCGGTACCGGCTATTCCAGTCTGGCCAACCTGAAGCGCTTCCCGATCGACCGTCTCAAGATCGACCGCAGCTTCATCAAGGACATCGCGTCCGAACCCGACGACGCCACCATCGCCCAGACCATCGTGGCCATGGCCCACACCCTGCGCCTGGAGGTGATCGCCGAAGGCGTCGAAACCGAAGCCCAGCTCGCCCTGTTGCGCCGCTGGCGCTGCGATGCTTACCAGGGCTACCTGTGCAGCCGACCCATCAACGCCGCGGCTATGACGCAGATGCTGCGCAACCTGCGCGCCTCACGCCTGGTGTCCCTCACCGCCCTCTGAACACGACCGCGCTCAGCGGGGCTGCAGACGGGTCAGGGACACCTCGCCGCTGCGGTCAAAGTCGATGGAACCGAAACGCCCGGTCACCAGCCGGCCTTTCAGGCGGTAGGGCACCGCCTCGGGCGCCTTCTGGAACTGGCGCAATTGGTTGAGGACGTCCATCAGCCCGGTGGTGGCCGTCACCTCCAGCGTCGCCTCGCCCAGGCGCGGAATCACGGTCGCCTGGTTGCTCACGCCACGGGCAAAGGCATGACCGTTCAGCTCCACCGCGAAAGTCAGCCCTTCCACGTCGATCTCCACGTTGTTGGGGTTGAGCACCCGCAGGGTGATCAGGAAGCGCTGCTCCAGCAGCGTGGCATCCACGGGCTGAATGCCGGCCACGCGGACCTCTGGCGCGTCCAGCCCGAGGCGCATCACCGCGCACCCGCCCAAGGCCGTCAGCGCCGCCGCCGCGACCGTCAAAAATCGCCGTCTGCCCCGTTCCATCTTTACGCTCCGTGTCTGCCCGCCGGCTCCAGCATCTTCAGCAGGCTCGCCGTATCGTCATGACCTCCACCCGCTGCCATCAGCGCATTGAGCTGCTGCCAGGTCTGGGCCGCCACCGGCAAGGGTACGCCCCCTTGCCGCGCCGCCGCCATCAGGATCGCAAAATCCTTGTGGTGCAGGCGCGACTGGATGCCTGCCGCAAAGTCCCGCCGCGCCATGCGCCCGCCCATCACCTCCAGCACCCGCGACGCCGCCGAACCGCCCATCAGCGCCGTCCACAGCCGCTCCGGGTCGACCCCGTGGGCGTTGGCCAGGCACATCGCCTCCGCACAGGCCTGGATCGCGTTGACCATCACCATCTGGTTGCAGGCCTTGGCGACCTGCCCAGCCCCGGCAGGACCGATATGGACCACCGTACGCCCCAGACAGTCCAGCAGCGGCCGTACCTGCGCCAGTACGGCGGCCTCGCCGCCCGCCATGATGGCCAGGGTCGCATCCCGCGCGCCCACCTCACCCCCGGACACCGGCGCATCCAGCCAGCCCACGCCGCGCTCGGCGTAGCACCCAGCCAACTGCCGCGCGGTGGCGGGCGCGATGGTACTCATGTCCACGTGCACGCTGCCGGGGGCAAAGCCGGCCAGCAGCCCGTCCGCCCCCAGGGCCAGCGCCTCCACATCCGCGCAGGCGGTGACGATGGAGATCACCACCTCGCTGCGCGCCGCCAGGGCGGCCGGTGATTCACACCAGGCCGCTCCGGCCGCCCTCAAGGCCTCGGCCGAGGCCGGGCGTCGCGCCCACACGGCCAGATCGTGACCGGCCGCCAGCAGATGCTGGGCCATCGGCCGCCCCATCACCCCCAGTCCGACGAATCCGACCCGCATGCTCAGGCTCCGGACAGCTGTTCCAGCAGCTTGAGGGCCGCGATGGAGTCCTCCTCACCCAGCCCGCTGCCCACCATCGCGTTGAAGAGCTGGGCCGTCGCCGCGCTGCTGGGCAGCATCAGGCCCAGGCGGTGGGCTTCCTGCATCACGATGTTCATGTCCTTCTGGTGCATCCAGGCCTTGAAACCAGGCTTGAAGTTGCGGTCCAGCATGCGCTGGCCGTGGTTCTCCAGGATGCGGCTGTAGGCAAAGCCGCCCAGCAGCGCCTCCCGCACGCGGGCCGCGTCCACGCCGCTCTTGCGGGCGAAGTTGAAGGCTTCCGCCACCGCCATCACGCCCACCCCCGTAAGGATCTGGTTGCAGGCCTTGGCCACCTGCCCGGCCCCCGAGGCGCCGATCAGCGTGGCGGCTTTGCCCATGCACGCGAAGAGCGGCGCGACGGTGCCGAAGGCCGCCTCGTCGCCGCCCACCATGATGGTCAGCGCACCGTTGATGGCGCCCACCTCGCCGCCGGAGACGGGCGCGTCGAGCATGCTCACGCCCCGCTCCGCCAGTCGCGCTGCAATCGACTGGGCCGCCGCCGGGGCGATGGTGCTCATGTCCACATAGATCAGGCCGGGCCGGGCGCCGTCCGCCACACCGCGGGGGCCCAGCGCCACCTGCTCCACATCGGCGGCGTCCGCCACCATGCTGAACACCACATCCACGTCACCCGCCACCGCCGCCGCGTCGGCCGCGCCGGTGGCGCCGGCGTCCAGGAG
The DNA here is from genome assembly GCA_035335645.1 of Rhodocyclaceae bacterium. Taxonomy (GTDB): domain Bacteria; phylum Pseudomonadota; class Gammaproteobacteria; order Burkholderiales; family Rhodocyclaceae; genus Zoogloea. Next base: position 23,263 of record DAOQMM010000040.1, read on the forward strand.
CGGCGCCATGGAATCGGCCCGCCGCGCCCACACGGTGACGGCATGTCCGCCCTTGAGGAGATTCAGCGCCATGGGACGCCCCATGATGCCCAGACCGATGAATCCGACTTTCATGTTCGACCTTTCCGATTAAAACGTGACGCACCGGGCCTTCAGGCCGCGGCGCCGAAATACAGCCTGAGTCCGTCCCGCACGCCCCGCAGCACCGTGGC
>DAOQMM010000040.1:23574-28968 GCA_035335645.1 Rhodocyclaceae bacterium
CGGGCAGCGGCTCCACGTCGTCGTCCATCAGCCAGAACCAGTCGTAGCCCGCCTCGAAGGCCACCTTCAGACCGTGATGGAAGCCGCCGGCGCCGCCGGTATTGGTCGCCATCGGCACGTATTCGATGAGGGGATGGGACAGAAAGCCGGCGCCCTCGAGGGCTTCCCGCGTGCCGTCGGTGCTGGCGTTGTCGATCAGGAAAATGCGGTCCACGGGCCGGCTCTGGGCCAACAGGCCGGCCAGGCATTCCAGCAGGAGCGCCTTACGGTTGAAAGTCACCACCACGGCGGCGATGCGTTGGGTCATGGTCGGAAGTCCGGTTTCAGTTCAGGTCGGGGACAATTCAGGGGCGTGCCGCATCCACCGGCGCGCGGTGCGCAAAGTGGGCGCGCACCGCCCAGCCCATCAGGGCCGTCACCCCCGCTTCGGTGATGGTGACCGCGATGGCCGCGCCGGGCGCGCCGTAGACCGGCGCCAGCAGCGCCAGCAGGCCCAGGTTGACGACGCCCGAAACCAGCAGGATGCGCGAGAACAGCTTCTCCCGCCCGAGCGGCAGCAGGGTCTGGATGCCGAACACGTTTGACAGGCCGATCAGGCAGGGCAAGGGCGCCATCCAGCGCACCACCTCGACCGCCGCCTCGAAGGCCTCGCCATACAGCAGCCGGACGAGGACCGGCGCGAGGACGAAGAGCCCCACCGACACCGCGAAGGTGAACGCGCCCTGCCACTTGAGCAGACGCCGCAGCGTGCCCAAGGCCGCGGCGCGGTCATGATGCATGAGGTGGCTCACCCGCGGGAAGAGCGCCTGGGACACCGGCGCCGTGGCGGCCTGGGCAGCCTTCAGCAGCTTGTCGGCGGCAGCGAAATGGCCCACCGCCGCCGTCCCCGAGAGCCAGCCCAGCAACACCGTGTTGGAGGTGGTGTACAGGCTGATGGCCGCCGTCGAGACGAAAACGTGCCAGCCGTCCGCCAGTGCGGCCCGCAGGTCGGCGAGGGCCGGCCGCTGCATCGCCACGGCCCGCGAGCGGGCCAGCTCCGCCAGGCACCACAGTCCCGACAGCAGGCCCGGCGCGGCCGTCAGCAGCATGGCCGCAGGCAGATCCGCCGGCCCGCGCACGCCGGCGACAATCAGCGGAATCGCCAGCGCCTTGGGCAGCAGGGTCGCCAGCGCGGCAAAATCGGCCCGCTCCACGCCCTGGAAGTACCAGGTGGGCGTCAGCACGCTGCCGATCACCGCCAGATAGCCCAGCGCCAGCAGGCCGGAGATTTCACCCAGCGTTGAGCTCAGGGCCGCCAGGACGAGCAGCATCAGCCCGCCGACAAAGGCGAGCAGCGCCTTCACGCCCAGCGTTGCCCAGAAGGTCCGCGAGCGCGCGGCCTTGTCGTCCCGTTGCACGGCGATCTGGCGGGTGGCGCTCAGGTTGAAGCCGTAGTCCGCCAGCAGCACGAAATAGGCGACGACCGCCAGCGCAAAATTGAGGCGGCCGTAGCCGTCAACGCCCAGCGCCCGGGTGAGCCAGGGCTGGGTGAGCAGCGGCACCGCGAAGTTCGCGGCCTGGATGACGTACAGGGACACGAGGGTGCGCCGCAGGGAAGCCATCGGCGCCGATCAACCCTGGGCCGCGGCGATGCGGTCGAACACCTGCAGGGCGTTGGCCACCGCGTCATCCATGTCGAAGTAACGGTACTGGGCCAGACGCCCCACCGCCACCACCCGGGCATGACCGCCAAGGCGGTCGGCGTAGGCGGTGTAGGCCGCCTTGCTGCGCTCGTCGAAGATCGGGTAGTAGGGCACATTCGCCTCCGGATCGGCGGGATCGTAGGCCTGGGGATATTCGTACACGATGCTGGTGCCCGCGCACTGTTGCCCGGTGAGGTGCTTGAACTCGGTGATGCGGGTGTAGCGGTGCTCGTTGGGGTAATTCACCGTGGTGGCGGGCTGGAAGACCGGCACCGCATGGTGCTGGAAGTCGAAGCGGATGGAGCGATAAGGCAGAGCGCCCCGGTCGCGGCCGAAGAGTTCGTCCACCATGCCGGTGAACACCAGCAGGCCGCCAAAGGGTGCGCCCTCGAACTGCACCGCGCCGGTGTCCGGATCGAAGGACCCCACCGCGTTGAACGGCGTATCGAGGCGCACCGTGATGTGGGGATGGGCCAGCAGCTTCTCGAAGAGCTTGGTATAGCCCTCCGCCGGCACGGCCTGGTACGGATCGGTGAAGTAGCGGTCGTCCCGATCCACCACCACCGGCACCCGCCCGGTCACTTCCGGCGAGATCTCCTCGGGCTTCACGCCCCACTGCTTGGTGGTGTAGTTGAGGAAGGCCTTGCGATAGACGAAGTCGGCCAGCTCCCGCAGCAGCGGCTCGTCCTCTTCCTTGAGGCGCAGGATGGGCACCCGAGCGCCCAGGCCGAAGCGGGACACCAGCGCCTCACGCATGCACGTCGCGGTGTCGGCGTCGAAGAGCCGGTCGATGCTGTTGAGGTTGAAGGGGATCGGCACCAGCTGTCCGTCAATGCTGGACAGCACCTTGTGCTCGTAGGGCCGCCATTCGGTAAAGGCGGACAGGTAATCCCACACGCGGGGATTGTCCGTGTGGAACAGGTGGGGGCCGTAGCGATGCACCAGCACACCGTGGGCGTCCGGCTCGTCGTAACAGTTGCCGCCGATGTGGGGGCGCTGCTCCAGCACGAGGACCTTCCAGCCCAGTTGCGACGCGAAGCGCTCCGCCAGCACGGCGCCGGAAAACCCGGCCCCGACGATGATCGCATCCACACTCATGGTTCTCTCCTTGCGCCCCGCGGGCGGCTTCGCCCTGGCGAACTCGTCAATACGCCCCGTGGCCGCTCACCACCGTGCGGATCGTCTTGCACAGGATGGCGATGTCGTACCACAGGTTCCAGTTCTTCACGTACCACGCATCCAGCGCGACGCGCTCGTCGTAGGTCGTCTCGTTGCGGCCCGAGACCTGCCACAGGCCGGTGAGGCCCGGCCGCGCCTCGAGATAGAAGGCCACGCGCTCGCCGTAGCGTTCCAGTTCGGCCTCGACCACCGGCCGCGGCCCCACCAGGCTCATCTCGCCCTTCAGCACGTTCCACAGCTGCGGGATCTCGTCCAGGCTGGAGCGCCGCAGAAAGGCCCCGATGGGGGTGATGCGCGGATCGTTCTTCAGCTTGAAATCCCGGTTCCACTCCTCCCGCGCCTGGGGATCGGACGCCAGCAGGCGCGCCAGCACCTCGGCCGAATCGTGGGTCATGGTACGGAACTTCCAGCACTTGAAGGGCACCCCGTCCAGGCCAATGCGCTCGTGGCCGAAGAACACCGAACCCGGCCCGCCCTGACGCTTCACCTGCACCGCGATATAGGCCAGCAGCGGCGACAGGAGCGCCAGTCCGCAGGCCGACCCGGCGATGTCGAACATCCGCTTGAGCCAGCGCAGCGGGCGGGACGCCAGGTTGTTGCGCACCCGCAGCATCAGCACCTCGTGGCTGAAGAAGTGGTTGGCGCTCAGCCCGAACAAAGGCAGCCCGGCAATCGGCGGGATGATGTGCAGATCCTTGTAATGCAGGGTCAGCAGCTCCACCTGCCCGGCGATTTCCTGCAGTTCCGGCTCGCTCACCGCCACCGTCACATGGGGATGTCCCTGATCCGCCAGCCAGGGCAGGAGCTTGTCCGGGCGCGCCACCGGTACCGTGACGCCAGGCGCCACGACCAGCTCGGCCGGCGCCTCGGGCCCCACGGCGACGAAGGCGTGCACCTCGAAGCCCAGCAGATGCTCGCTGCGCAGGGCCTGCCAGGCGGCCACGGCGTTCTCACCGACGCCCACGATGACGGTCGGCAGTTGCCAGGAGCCGGCCCGCATCAGCGCGGACTTCATGCCGTTACGGAACAGGGGCAGCAGCACCAGCGCCAGGCCCCACGATACCGGCCACAGGAAGCGCGACACCGGCCACTTGGCCAGCAGCACCACCATGCCGTTGAGCAGCGCCGCCAGCAGCAGGCTGCGGATGATCTCCAGCAACTCGTCCCAGAAGGGTTGTCGCCGGTGGTAATGCCCACGCCACGCGAAGGTGACGAGCGCCAGCACCAGCAGCAACAGGAAGGCCAGCGCCTGGTTCACCCCTTCCGCCGCCCACCACTGCGCAAAACTCGGTCCGATGCGATGCCCGCGCAACCACAGCAGCAGGAGCAGCGCCAAGCCGAAGGCCACCCCCAAGGCCAGCGCATCGGCCAGCACCAGCCAGCCGCGCACTTCCCCGGCGGGCCGCTGCGGGCGCCTCATGTCAGTTCTGGAGTCCATAGGCCCGGTACAGTGCCTCCATCATCCGGTCGAAGGCGAAATGCGCGCGCACGAAGGCCTGGGCCCGTGCCCCGGTCGCCTGGCGCAGGGCCGGATCGTTCACCAGCGGGCCGAGCCGCGCGACGAAGGCCGCCGCGTCCTCCGGCACCAGCCAGCCCGTGTCCCCGTCCTGCACCAGATCCCGGTTGCCCACCACCCGCGTGGCGATCACCGGCAGGCCCGCGCCCATGGCTTCGATCACCGCCACCGGCAACCCTTCCCAGCGGGACGTCTGCAGATAGATGTCGAGCCGGCCGAGCTCCTCCAGCGCACGGGCCCGGTCCACCCAGCCGGTGATGTGCACGCCTGCCGCCCGCAGCGCCGCCTCGCCGGACGCCTCGCCGCCGCCGATCCAGACGAACTCCACGCCGTCACGTCCGCTGCGGCGGGCCACTTCGGCGAAGAGCTCCGGATGGCGCGCCGTGGTGACGCGCCCCACCGTGCCGATGCGCACGACGCCTGTCCCGCCCCGCGCCTGGGGCAGAATCGCCAGGTCCACCGCATTGGGCACCACCACCACGCGCCGGCTCAGATGGGTGCGGATCTGCTCCGCCTCCGAGGGCGAACAGGCGATGAAGGTCACCGGAATGCGCGCCAGCAGCTTCTCGAGGGTCAGGAACACCGCGTTCTTGATGCGCCCCGCCGCCTTCTGCAGGAAGGACAGCCCATGGGGCGAAAAAAACCAGCGCGGCCCCGGACAGACCAGGCTCAGCAGGCGCCCCAGCGCACCGGCCTTGGACGAGTGCAGATGCACCACGTCGGGCCGCCAGTCCCGCAGGATGCGCCGCAGGGCCACCGCCGACGCCCAGTCCGTCGCCGGGCGGATCGCCCGGGTCATGGGCACATGACGGGTCGCGATGCGCGGATCGAAGAGCGCCCGCCAGTTCGCCGGCGTCTCTTCCCGCGTCGAATACACCAGCGACACCCGGTGCCCGTCCGCCGCCTGGCGGTTGGCGATGGCCGACACCATGGACAGGGTGCCGGCACCGAAGGATTCCACCACGTGCAGGATATGCGCCACGATCCCCTCAACCCGCCCGCGCGCCCCGGCGCAGC
>DAOQMM010000041.1:0-28415 GCA_035335645.1 Rhodocyclaceae bacterium
CGGGGATGGCGTTGAACGAGGTCACGTTGGTGGTCTGGAACTGGAAGTCGGAGTTCTGGGTGAACACGCCGCCGGAAACCGGGGCCAGAACGCCGTTCACATTGCCAGCGCCGTACACCGGGGTGTAGCCGTTGACCATTGCGGACGGGTTGGCTTGGTTGAACGGGTCAACCAGCTGGCCGGTGTCGTTCGCGTCTTCGAGGCCGGTGGTCAGGAAGTCGAAGGTGGTGATGTTCGTCTTGAAGAAGTTGGCATCGACGAAATCGCCAGCGGTGGCGCCGATATCGACCTTCAGGGTGCTCTGGCCGTTACCTTGGATGGAGGTCACGCCCGGCTTGTTGTCCGCGCCGAAGTTGTCCAGCTGGGTGATCGGGGTCGGGTTGGACGGGATGAGGCCCAGGGACACCAGCAGGTCGTTCAGGGCGGTGGTGTTCTGGAAGCTGCCGGAACCGCCAACGATGGAACCTTGCAGGATCTTGGTGCCATCGGTGAAGCCGGTGCCAGTGATGTCATTGGCCGTCTTGGTGGCGTTGTAGTAGATCGACACGGTGCCGCCGACCGGGGTCAGGCTGACGGAAGCTGCGCCGGAAGCCATCTGGTTTTCAACGATGTCAGCGACGACGGTCCATTGACCCACCGGGGTGTAGGTGGTGGAGGAACCACCGGAGTTGCTGACGAAGGTGTTCAGCTGAGCCTGGTAGTAGGTGTGGATGGTCTCACCGGTGGTGGCCAGGGCGGTGTTGTAGTCAGCCAGGGATTGGCCGGCCAGACCGCCTGCACCGATGGCCACGGCGTTGCCGGCCAGCCAGTTCAGGGAGGTGATGGAGATCGTGCCGTAAGCACCGCCAGCGCCATCCGGGTCAACCGAGATGGAGGTGAAGGCCGCGTTGGCCTGGGAGGCAGCGCCAAGGGCAGCGAGGGCTGCAACGATAGCGAGTTTTTTCATTAGAGGCTCCTGGGTTGAAGGTTTGAGATCATCGAAGTTATCTCACGGGAACTATTAAGCAGCTGCCGTGCCAGTTTCTTAATTGGCTGAAATGCAAATGTTTTTTGCCAGCACGCTGGCGCCTGCGAGGTGGACTGTAAAAAATGTCGACAGGATGGTCCGGCGAAAACCGGTAATTTGTCACGGTCGTGCTTTCCGTTACGGAAGGTGACATTCAGCTGCGTTGCCCGAGGGCGCGTGTAACCAGCGACTTGACTCGCACGCGGGCAGGTTCTTCCACGAGATAGTAGAGCGCGGTGGCGCCGACCACGCACAGGGTGACCATGAAAATGATCGTCCCGAGTACGTCGAGGGGACCCATTTGCTCGGGGGGCGTGGGCGGTTCCGGAAAGAGGATGCCCAGCAGTTCCAGCACGAGGAGATGGACCATGTAGAGGGAATAGGACACGTTTCCCAGCCACACCATTGGGCGCGTGGACAGCAGACGCGACAGGGGGCCGCGTGGCTGGGCGGCGGACAGGACGATCAGGGCCATCACGAAGGGCAGCAGCCACTGGACTTGGCCGAGGACATTGCTGAGGACCAGGACGGCGGCGATGCTGCCGATCCAGTGCCACGGGAGGCGGGCGTACAGGGGCGTGTGGTAGAAGCGGTACAGGCTGACGCCGCACACGAATTCTCCGCAGATGCGGATCAGGCCGGCTTCGGGCTCTTCGCCGAAAGGGTGAAATCCGTGCAGATACAGCGTCCCGAGCATGGCCAACAGGGCCACCGTGGCGAGGGCGAGGGCCGCCCCGGCGGTATGGAGCCGACGGGCTGCGATGATCAGCAGCGGAAAGCACAGGTAGGCGAACCATTCGCTGCTGATCGACCAGGCCGGCGGATTCCATGTGAGGGGCGGGTTCCAGCCCCAGGACGAGATCAGCGTCAGGTGCCGGAACAGGGCCTCGATGCCGAAGCGTTCGCACGCCACGGGCTGGTATGGACTGCCACAGGATTCATACAGGAAGGACAGCCCGGCGAGCTTGACCAGCCCGTATCCGGCCAGGACGGCGAAATGGGCCGGGTAGATGCGCGCCAGGCGGTTGCCGAGAAAATCCAGGGTGCCGTGCAGATCGAAGCCCGTGGACATGCTCCGGCCGTAGGCATGGGAGAGGACGAATCCGCTCAGGATGAAGAAGCCGTCCACCCCCCACATGCCGGCGTTGGCGAAGCCGAGGGCTGCAGGCGGGAGCAGGCTGTCTACCGGAAACTTGTCGATGACGAGGCCCGCAATGATGTGGAAGGCGATCACCCAGAAGGCAAGGTAGGCACGCAGGCCGGTCAGGCCGGGGAGGGCGACGCCGCCGTGGGTGGGGGCCGGGTGGGACTCCGGAGCGGTGGGGTTCATGGACAATCCTTCTTTGCGGGCGGGCCGGGACGACCGGACATGCCGGGCAGTTTACAGGGCGTCAGGTCCTTGCGGCGCAGGGCCAGGCCCTGACGCGTGTGCGAAGGTGCGGCGACCGGCGGGTGCCGTGGCAGGGGAATAGGCAGTATGATTCCGTCGTTTCCATCCGACGGCTTTTCCATGCATCCGCAACTGACCCGGGCACTGCTCGATCTGTCCCTGGCGTTCCGCAACGTGATCCGCCATCGGCAGCGGGCGGCGTTTGCGCTGATCATCATCGGTGGCGGGGTCATTGCATTGCTGTTGGCGAGTGGATTCATCCAGTGGGTGCTCGACATCCAGCGTGAATCGACGATCCGCTCCCAGCTCGGTCACATCGAGGTGGTGCGGCCCGATTATTTCGGTAAGGGCATTTCCAATCCCTTTGCCTACCTGCTGCCCCAGAATCATCCGGCGGAGGAGGTGATCCGCGGGCACAAAGAGGTGGATGCGCTGGCGCCGCGCCTGAACTTCGTCGGGCTGCTGGCCTTTGGCGACGCAACCCTGTCTTTCGTCGGCGACGGTGTCGATCCTGCGGCGGAGAAGGAGTTTGCCGACTACGTGTTCGTGGAGGATGGCGAACGCCTCGACGACGCGGATCCGACCGGCGTGATCGTCGGGCAGGGGCTGGCGACCAACCTGGGGGTGAAGACCGGAGACCGGATCGTGCTGATGGTGAGTACGGCCAAGGGCGGACTGGGGGCGACCGACGCCCATATCCGCGGCATCTTCTTCACGGCCGAGAAGATGTACGACGACAGCGCCATCCAGATGCCCATCACGCTGGCGCGCAAGCTGGTGAAGGTCAAGGGGGCCACCTCGTGGCTGGTGGTGCTCCACGACACGGAGGACACCGACACGGTGCTGGGCAGCCTGCGCGCGAAGCTCGACCCGAAGACCTTTGAACTGGTGCCCTGGTACGATCTGGCGGATTTCTACAAGAAGACCGTGCAGCTGTTCAGCCGCCAGGTGATGGTGGTGAAGTTCCTGATCGGCATGATCATTGTCCTGAGCATCTCCAACACCCTGTCGATGGCGGTGGTGGAACGGACCGGCGAGATCGGCACCGCGATGGCATTGGGCGTGCGCCGGCACAGCATCCTGCGCCTCTTCCTGATGGAGGGCCTGGTGCTCGGCGCTCTGGGGGGCTCGGTGGGCGCCCTGATCGGCTGGCTGCTGTCGGTCGTGATCTCCGCCGTCGGCATTCCGATGCCGCCGCCGCCGGGCATGACCACGGGCTTTACCGGACAGATCACGGTGAACTTTGCGATGGTCGTGGAGGCTGTGCTGCTGGCGGTCGTGACCACCTTGCTGGCCAGCGCCTTTCCGGCCTGGAAGGCGTCGCGCATGGTGATCGTGGATGCCCTGCGCCACCAGCGTTGATCAGGCGGTGAGGCGGCGTAGCGCTTCGCGCAGGCGCTCGGCCAGGTCGTAGCGGGACAGGGTGGCGGCGAGGGACTGCGCAGCGCGCCTGAATGAGGGCTCCCCCAGCAAGCGGTCGACGGTGCGCTTCAGGTTCGGACCGTCGAGTTCCCGGTTGCGCAGGGTCAGGCCGACGCCCTGGCCCTCCAGATAGTGCATGTTCAGATATTGGTCCAGATTGCCGGGTACGCCGAGCACCGGCACGCCTGCGGCCAAGGCCTGGGCACAGGTTGGACTGCCACCGTTGCAGATCACCAGGGCGGCGCGGGCGGCGACTGCATCGCCGGGCAGGTAGTCGGCGCAGAACACGTCCGGTGCGGTCACGCCGACCGTCGCGCCGGCCGTGGCGACGGCCAACTGCAACCCGGGGCGGGCCAGGCGATCCAGCAGGCGGGGCAGCAGGCGTCCGTCGCCGGAGCTGCCAAGGGTCACGTAGATCAGGGGCTTGTTCGGATCGAGGGCTGCCCACCAGTCCGGCAGCGGGACTTCGGGTGACCAGCGCACGGGTCCGAGGAAGTGGCCACCGGGAATGTCCCCGTACAGTCCGTACACTTCCGGGATGTCGCTGAAGAGGGCCAGGTCTGCATCGGTGTAGATGCGCCGCAGGTCCGGTCCCAGGGGTGGCAGGCCGTAGTGTCGACGCAAGGCGTCCATGGGCCGGCAGTGAAGTGCGAAGGCGAGGGGGCGCACGGCGTCAAAGATCGCCTGGGACAACCGGACGCCGAGGAAACGGACCATGGGCAGGTCCGGCACGATGAAGCGGGGCGTGAAGGCCGGGCTCCAGTAGGCATTGGTGAGCGTGGCGTAGGGGATGCTCAGCCGGCGTGCCGTGATGGACAGGGTGATGCGGAAGTCGCCGATCACCAGATCGGGTTTTTCGGCGCTGAGGACGGCTTCGTCCTCCTCGGCGTAGCGTTTGAGGGTGGCGTAGTCGAAGACCGGCCGGCCTTTGGCCAGGTTGTCGATGAAGCGGGCCTTGCCGGTCGGTGCGAGGGTTCGCGTGCGGCCGGGAAAGCCGGCAAGGAAGCGGGCAGAGTCGGCCGACGTGGCGAGCACCACGTCGTGCCCGTCGGCGTGGAGCAGTTCACCCAGCTTCAGCGGACGCCCCACATGGGCCAGGGTGACGTCATGGGCCATCAGGAGGATCTTCTTGCGGGACATGACGGTGGACTCCGTTGGGCGGCGGCGGGAATTGTCCCGGTGGTGGTCGGGAATGTCCAGCCGACCGCTGTTCAGGGCGCGCGGGCCGGATCCGGCCGCAAGGTGACGAATTCGAGCTGGCAGTCGGCGTGGAGGCGTTCGTCGGGTGCGTCGGTGGTGTCGAGACGGCTGACGCGACAGCGGCGGGGCAGGAGCAGGGTGCCCGGCTGTCGGTCGAGGACGTCGAGCAGCCTGAGGAGCTGGCCTTCGTGGGCAAGGGGGCCCCGCAAGGTCAGCGGCGAGGCATCGAAATCCGCCGCGCCGTCGAGCGGGCGGTGGGGCCCCAGTTCGACGTCCAGGGAGGCGAGGTGCTGGGCTTGCAGTTCCGCACGCACGGCCTTGAGCCAGGCGGGCCGGTCCGGCCCGGCGGACAGCCCCTGTGCGCGCAGTTGGGCGGCGGCGGCGAGCTGCTTCTGTCGGGCTGCGAGGGTGTCTTCGGCGACCTGGAGGCGCGTGCGGACGTCGGTGAGCGCGTGCTGCGTCTGCAGGAGGCGGGCCTCCGCGTCCGCGTGGCGGCTGGCCGTGCTGTAGGCCGCGCCCCCGCCGAGGAGGGCGAGGGCCAGGGCCGCTGCCACGCTGCGGTGGGCGGGGCCGGGCCGGATCAGGGGAAGGTGACTCATGGCGGCGGCGCGGGGCTGAAGCGGACCACGACCCGCGGTTGTGCTTCCGGCGCCGGTCGGAGCCGAACGCTCCGGGTGGTGTCCAGTTCGTCGGGCACGCGTTCGAGGCTGGCCTGGACGTAGCCGGCCGAGATCACCGCAGCGCGGAGGCGGTCCAGCCTCGCGGCAAGCGCGGGGGGCGTGTCGGCCAGGGCCGCCGGCAGGGCAATCTCCGCCACCGCCACGGGGGGGCCGTCGGGCGGGAGCTGCCACTCCACGGACTTCAGTTCGCTGTCGGGCTCGGCCTCAAGCAGGTCGGACAGCCGGTCGAGCAGCCTTGTCGGCCAGTTCCGGGCGTCCTGAAGGCGGCTCAGGCTTTGCGTGGCGGCGAGGGGGTCGCCGGCTGGGGGCGGAGGCAACGCGGCGTTCACGCGGCTGAGGCGATCTTCGGTCGCGACGACCTCGGCCGTCAGGCGGGCGTCGGTGTCGCTGAGCGCCCGGGTGTCGGCCATGAACTTGATGGCGACGGCCGCGCCGATGGCGGCGGCGGTGGCGCCGGCCAGCAGGATGGCCTGGTCGACGGCGCGCAGGGGGCGGGCGGTCAGCCGGTCTGGCGGGACGAATTGGGGGAGCCCGCGGCGGCCTGCACCGTAGAGGATGTAGGGAAGGGCGTCGGTGTGCGGGCCGGGGGGCGGCAGGCGGCAGCGGCGGGCGAGCTCGGTGGCCGACGGCGCGATGGCCTGCAGGCCGGCTCCCAGCGCACCCGCGAAGGTCTCCAGGCCGGGCAGCAGCACGACCGGGAGGGGATGTTCGGGGTGGAGCAGCCGACGGGCCACGAGATGGTCGCGGGCGGCATTGCAGATGTTCGGGAGATCGGTGGACAAATCGGTGACTGCGGTGGCTGGCACCAGGCGGCTCCACTGCGGATGTTTGTCGACGAGGGCCGTGAGGCGCAAACCGGTGTGCGTCAGACCCGCAATGGCACAGGTCGGGGCGCCGGACGGCAGGTGGGGCCGCAGCGCGGCCATTGCGTCGGCGACGCTGTGCAGACCATCGAGCCGGGCGCCGGCGTGGCGCAGGGCATCCAGCCAGGGCTGCAATGCGGCGGGGCGGGTGAGTGCGTGGAACAGCAGGGTTTCCCGCCCGTCCGCGCGGCCAAGCGGGCGGATGCCGACAAAGGGCGTCGAGGCAAAGAGCCGGCTGCGCCGCCGTTCGATGAGCTGGTGGCGCTCCTGACCCCGCAGGATGGGCAGTGCGTCGATGAGAAACTGCTCGTCCGGCAGATCGGCCATCACCCGCAGTGTCATGCGTGGGTGGGCGCCGAGCCAGGCCGAGAACGCGGCGTCGGCCTGCCCGAAACGGGCGCTGGCCCGGTATGCACCGGTCGTCCGGAGATAGGCGGTGGCGCCATCCGCGCACAGGTGGAGGAGGCAGAGCGCCATGATCAGAGCTTCATGCGGGTCGCGAGATCGTAGACCGGTAGCAGCACGGCGCTCATGACCCACAGGAGGAGGCCGCCGAGGAGCAGGGTGAGGGCGGGCTCGAGGCTGGCCTGCACGCGGGCGATGGCTTCGCGCACGTCCCGTTCGTAGAAATAGCCTACGTTGGCGAGGGCCGTGTCGAGGGCGCCGGTGTGCTCGCCGACACGCAGCATGCGGGCGACGAGGGGCGGAAAGGCGGGCGTGTCGGCGAAGGCGTCCGAGACCCGCCGGCCGTCACCGATGGCGTCGGCGATGCGCTGCAGGGCCGCGCGCAGGGCGGTGTTGCCGACCACGCCCTCGGCCGCGGCGAGGGCGTCCACGATGGTGATGCCGGCGCCGTACATCATGGCGAAGAGGGCGGTGAAGCGGGCGAGGATGATCTTGCGCCGGATCTCGCCAAGGACCGGCAGCGCCAGTTGGGCGCCGTCGTACCAGCGGCGGAAGTCGGGGCGGGTGGCGAGGGCGAAGCGCAGGGCGGCGACGGCGGCGAGCGCCAGCACTGCCAGCAGGCGGCCGTGATCGATCAGGAGGTTCGACAGGCCGATGAGCAGGCGTGTCTGCAGGGGCAGGGGCTGGCCGGTGGCATGGAACAGGCGGGCGAGTTCCGGCACGACGTAAAGCAGGGCGACGACGAGGGCGGCGGCGATGACAGTGCCGACGATGGCGGGGTAGATGGCGATCCGGCGCGCGAAGGCGGCGAGTTCGTCGTCACGCTTGAGCCCCTCGGCGAGGGCGTGAAGGACGGTGGGCAGTTGTCCGGCCTGTTCGCCGGCGCGGACCAGGCTGACAAAGACGCCGTCGAAGAGCGCGGGGTGGCGTTCGAGGGCGCGGGACAGGCTGAGGCCGCCCTGGATGCCGTCGACAAGGGCGCCGAGGGTGTCGCGCAGCACCGGGTGGGGCGTGCTGTCGCGCATGTCGGCGAGGCTTTCGAGGATGGGGACGCCCGCGCGCTGACACTGCTCCAGGTGGAAGCAGAAGTTGATGAGTTCGCGCCGCGGCACGCCTCGGCGCCCTCCCCGGGGCGTCCGGCTGGCCGGGGTGGCGCGGATCAGGTCGAGGCCGAGGCGGCGCAGGCGCAGGTCCAGATCGTCCACATGGTGGGCTTCCAGTTCGCCTTCGCGGAGTTGGCCGTGGGCGTCCGCGGCGCGGTAGCGGAAGCGGGTCATGGGCGCATGCGGTCGGTGAGGTCCACCACGCGGGCGAGCTCCTCGAGACTGGTGTGGCCTTCCAGGACCCGCCGGCTGCCGTCTTCGGCGAGGCTCCGGAAGCCCTGGTCGCGGGCCGCGGCGAGGAGCTCGCGTGGGCTGGCGCGTCGTGCGACGAGTTCGTCGAGGCGGTGGTCGATGCGCAGCAGTTCCATGATGGCCATGCGCCCGCGGTAGCCCTGGAACTGGCATTGGGGGCAGCCGCGGGGGTGGTGGAGCCGGGGGCGGGGGGCGTCGGCGGGCTGGGCGAGCAGGTGCAGTTCGTAGTCTTCTGCCGGACGGGCTTCGCGGCAGTGGGGGCACAGGCGGCGCAGCAGGCGCTGGGCGACGATGCCGACGAGGTGGCCGGCCAGGATGTCGGCCGCGACGCCCAGGTCAAGCAGGCGCGGCAGGGCGCCGACGGCGGAGTGGGTATGCAGCGTGGAGTACACCTGGTGGCCGGTCATGGCGGCCTGCAGGGCCATGCGGGCGGTGTCGGTATCGCGGATCTCGCCGACCAGGATCACGTCCGGATCCTGGCGCAGCATGGCGCGGATGCCGTTGCCGAAATCCAGGTGGGCGGCCTCGGCGACGGCGGTCTGGCGGATCAGGGGCATGGGGTACTCCACCGGATCCTCGAGGGTCATGATGTGGATGCCCTCGGCGTTGATGTGATTGAGGATGGAATACAGCGTGGTGGTCTTGCCGCTGCCGGTGGGGCCGGTGACGAGGATGAGGCCCTCGGGACGGGCGATCATCAGCTTGAGGGTGTCGAGCTGGGTGTCGGCCAGGCCGAGACGGTCGAGGGGGACGATGCCCTTCTGGCGGTCGAGGACGCGCAGGACGATGTTCTCGCCGTGCAGCGTGGGGTGGGTGGAGACGCGGAAATCGACGGGACGGCCGTTGACGTGCAGGGAGATGCGGCCGTCCTGGGGCATGCGGGTCTCGGCGATGTTGAGGCCCGCCATGACCTTGATGCGGACGGCCATGGCGGGCCAGTAGGACGTGTGCAGGGCACGGATCTGGCGCAGCAGGCCGTCGATGCGGTAGCGGATGCGCAGGAAGCCGGGTTCGGGTTCGAAGTGGATGTCGGAGGCGTCGGACTTGACCGCGTCCACAAGCAGCGCGTCCACCAGGCGGACGACCGGCTGGGCCTGCTCCACCGGGCCCGCCGCGCCGGCCTCGATCTCGTGGAGGATGCCGTCGATGGACAGCGCGTGGCCGTAGAGCTGGTCAATGGCCCGGGCGATTTGCGATTCGGCCGCCAGCACGGGCTCGATGTGCAGGCCGGCGGGGAGCTGGGCCTGCAAGCTGTCCAGCAGGATCGGGTCGCCGATGCGCGCAGCGGCCACGGTGAGCACCCGGCTCGTGCTGTCCAGGCTCACGGGGAGGACGTTCAGGCGACAGGCCAGGTCGCGGGGCAGCAGGGTGAGGGCGGCAGGGTCGGGCACCAGGGTGTCGAGATCCACGCTGCGCCGGCCCAGGGCATGGGACAGGGCGTCCCTCAGCGTGGCTTCCGACAGGAATCCCAGGCGGACCAGCACGCGACCGATCGCTTCGTGGCTGCGCTCCTGCTCCCGCAGGGCGATGGCGAGTTGATCGGCACTGATCAGGCCCCGTTGCAGGAGCGCCTGGCCGAGGGGTTGTCCGTTCACGGTGCGTTGTCCGGGGCTGCCAGGGCGTCGATGCGTGCGGCGCAGGCGGCCCGGTCGAATCCCGCCAGGTGCCGTTCGGCCAGTTGCAGCGCGAGGCGGTAATGCGCTGCGGCGGGACCGGGCTGGCGAAGGTGATCGAGGCTGACCGCCAGGTTGTAGGCAATGTCCGGATCTTCGGGCGCGAGGCTGCGGGCACGGAAGAAGGCGTGCTGGGCCTCGGCCCAGCGCTGCTGGCGGGCCAGCACCGTGCCAAGGGCGAACTGGGCGGTGGCGTCGCCGGCGTCCGCGTCGAGGCTGCTGCGCAGGCGGCTTTCGGCCTGGCGGCTGTCGTTGCCGGGCAGACTGGCAAGCCCGGCGAGGGCTGCGCTGTCCGTGGGGCGGGCGGCGAGGGCCAGGCGGAAGTGGCGGGCGGCCTCGACGTGCAGACCGCTGTGCAGGGCGAGGGCGCCAAGCCCGTCATGGGCGTCCGGGTTGGTGGGATCGAGGGACAGGGCGGCTTGGTAGTGCTGGTGCGCTGCGGTGAGATCGCCGCGTGTGTAGGCGTCGTGGGCGCGGAGAAGGTCGGGCTGTGGCGAGGCCACCGGCATCGGGCGGGGCTCGAAGCGCAGTGCGGCGTGCGCGTCCGAATCGGGCGGGTCGGTGCGGGCGGGGGAGGGTGGCCGCGCGGCCGGCGACGTGGTGCGAGACCGGGCCACGGCGGGTGGTGCCGCAGGCAGGGTTTCCGGGGGTGTTTCCGGTGGCGGGGCGGACACAGGGGGCTGCACTTCGGTCGAGGCTTCGGCGCCGCGTGCCTGGGCAAGCTGGATGGGGGACAGGCCGGTCGGGCGGGTTTCCGACCACACCCATCCGGCAAGCCCCGCCAGTCCGGCGACCGTCAGGCCGGCGATCCAGGCCCACCGGGCGTGGGAGTGTGGCGTGGTGGCGGGTGTCGTGGGGGCCATCCCCGGGGGCGGCGGGTGGATGGGCTGAGGTGCGGTCGTGAAGGGCGGCGGCGCAGGGGGCTGGCTGTTGCCAGTTGGGGGGGCGTTGAGGGGTTCGAGGCTCAGGGGCGAGGGGCACATGACAGGGCTGCGGGCGTCAGCGGCGGGCGTCTGGCTGGCCTGCTCCGTATGGATGTCGTCCGCTGGGGCGGGGGCGGGGGCGGGTGGCGGCGCGGAGGCGCCGGGCGGTGTCGTTTCGCCGCGCCGTTCGGCCTCGTGCTTGCGCAGGACTTCCAGGAGCAGGCTCATGGGGTGGTGTCAGGAAAGTTGCGGGTGCCGGGTAGCGGACCGCGGCGGAAGAAGTCGTCGCGGGGGAGGCTGTTGCGCAGGGGGCTGGCGGCCAGGAGATTGCCGTCGCGGACCACCACCGGGCGCAGGAAGATGACCAGCTCGGTCTTCTGGACCAGGTTGTCGCGGGTGGTGAAGACCTCACCCAGCAGCGGCACGGCGCCGACGCCGGGGACGCGGCCGGTCTTGAAGTCGACCCGGTCTTCCATGAGCCCGCCGAGGACGGCGGTTTCGCCGTTTTCGATACGCAGCACGGATTCGATCTCGCGGGTGCGGATCTGGGGGACGAGGTTGGGAATCGTGGCGGGAATGTTGGGGTTGGGGTCGCGGCGGAAGTCGGCGATGCTGGAAATGGTGGGGCGCACGTTGAGGATGATCTCGTCAGCCTCGCTGACCTGGGGCGTGACGGTCATGACGAGGCCCACTGAGACGGCCTGGGGCGTGGTGGTGACGGTGGTGAGGGCGCCCGCGTTGGTGGTCTGGGTGGTGTCGGCCTTGACGTTGAAATAGACGTATTCCTCGACCACCTTGATCACCGCCGTCTGGTTGTTGAGGACCGACAGTTTGGGGCTGGAGAGGACCTTCACGGTGCCGAAGCCTTCGAGCAGGCGGATCGTGGAGTCGATGCCGTCGGCGCTCTTGTAGGCGACG
This sequence comes from Rhodocyclaceae bacterium, assembly GCA_035335645.1. GTDB lineage: Bacteria > Pseudomonadota > Gammaproteobacteria > Burkholderiales > Rhodocyclaceae > Zoogloea. Next base: position 11,836 of record DAOQMM010000041.1, read on the forward strand.
CTGAAGGGATTGACGGCATTGCCGGCGCTGCTGCCGAGGGTCGGTCCGGTGATGCCGAAACGGGTGCCGCTCGAGAGCACGCGGTTCCAGTCGATGCCCTGACGATAGGTGTCGGACAGGCCGACTTCGAGGATGGTGGCTTCGATGAGCACCTGACGGCGGGCGGCCGCCACCACCTGATCGAGGAATTCCTGCACCTTTTCGTGCTGGCGGCCGGTGGCGCGCACAGTGAGGACGCCGGTTTCCCGGTTGACGATGACGGAAGCGGCTTCGCGGAAGGTGGCCTTGTGGACCACCGTGGTGGCGCTGTTCTGTAACAGGGCGGGATTGGGACTCGCCGCGATGCCGGCTTGCGGTGACGCGGAGGTGGTGCGCGTCCGGCTCCGGGCGGCCGTGGCGGAGGGCTGTACGCCGGTGCCGCTGGTGCTGGTGGTCTCGAGGTTTTCGATGACGGTGTCGCTGGAGCCTTCGGGGAGGAGCTTGTCGGTTTCCCGCAGCAGGTCGCGGATGTTGCGCTCGATGGATTCCCAGAACTGGTTGCGGGAGGCGTTTTCGATGCGGGTGGCCGAAACGTTGCCGCCGTTGGGGAGGGCGGCCGTCTGGAGTGTGGTGCTGCCGCTGACGGCCGAGCCGCTGCCGCTGGTGGCGATCTGGGTGTTGGTGGAGACCGTGCCGGTGACGCTGCGGCTGAGATTGACGTAATCGACGCGGTACGTGCGCAGGTAGGGGCTGTCGGGCATCACCGCCAGGTGGGTGCCGTCGAGTTCGAAGCGCAGGTCGGCCTGTCGGGCGAGGCGCGTCAGGATCTGGGGCAGGGTTTGGTCGATGGCGTTGAGGGTGACCGTGCCGTTCAGGCCCGGGTGGATGTCCACGTTCAGGCGGGCGTCGCGGGCGAGCGCGAACAGGAGATCCTGGAGCCGCACATTGTGCACCACGACGGAGAATGTCTCGGGGCGCGGCGTGGCTTGCGGGCGGGGCAGGATCAGGCTCGGCCCGGCAAGGGGCGGAATCGTTCCTGCGGGAAATGCCGCATTCCTGTCCTGGATATGGCTTTCGGATGGCGCGGGGGCTCGGGTGGACAGCATTGGCGCACAGGCGCTGGTGCTCAGGAGCAGGATTGCGCAGGCAGAGAGACGTATACGCATCAACAGGAATCCGGGGTGTATGCGTATAAAATATGACAGTTTCCGGGCTTTGTCGATGCTTTCTGAATTCCCGGTCGATGACTGAAAATTGCTGCGTTGCCGCAATAATTGCGGCGCGACGTGGCCTCCGGGCGGCGCGGTGACGGCGTGTCGGGTGGCGGTCTGCGGAAATGAAAAAATCTCGTGGAGAGGGTGTAAGTCCTGTGTAAGATTAAGCGCCTTTAATCTCGGGCGGACTCGATCGGAAATACGCAGTACAAGAAAAACAGAACTCAATCCGGTCAGTGGACGGCGCGTCTGGTCCTGCATCCGCCCAACAAGGTTTCAAATCCACTACGTTGCACACTCACAACACGAGGAGAGGTGAAAAATGACGAGCGAAACCACCCAGAAACTTTACTATCCGTCTGAAGAGGTGGTCAAAAACGCTGCCGTGTCGGGCATGGAAGCGTACAAGGCGCTGTGCGCCGAAGCGGAAGCCGATTACGAAGGCTACTGGGGCAAGCGCGCCAAGGAACTGATCGAATGGCAGACCCCTTTCACCCAGGTGCTGGATGAGAGCAATACGCCGTTCTTCAAGTGGTTTGCCGATGGCAAGCTGAACGTCTCCTACAACTGCCTGGATCGCCAGGTCAAGAATGGCCTGGGCGACAAGGTCGCCATGATCTTCGAAGGCGACAAGGGCGATGTCACCAAGGTGACGTATGGCGATCTGCTGACCCGCGTCAGCAAGTTCGCCAATGCGCTGAAGAGCCTGGGCGTCAAGAAGGGTGACCGGGTCGTCATCTATCTGCCCATGTCCATCGAAGGCGTGGTCGCCATGCAGGCCTGTGCCCGTATCGGTGCGACGCACTCCATCGTGTTCGGCGGCTTCTCCGCCCAGTCCCTGGCCGACCGCGTCAATGACGCCGGCGCCGTGGTGCTGATCACCTCCGACGGCCAGAACCGCGGTGGCAAGGCGCTGCCCCTCAAGGCCATCGCCGACGAAGCCCTCGCCAGCGGCTGCCCGTCCATCCAGAAGGTGCTGGTGGTCAAGCGCACGGGCGGCGAAACTGCCATGGTCGAAGGTCGTGACGTGTGGGCCGACGACATCGTCGCCCAGCAGTCCGATGTCTGCGAACCGGAATGGGTCGAGGCCGAGCATCCCCTGTTCCTGCTCTACACCTCCGGCTCCACCGGCAAGCCGAAGGGTGTCCAGCACTCCACCGGCGGCTACCTGCTGCACGCCATCCTGACCATGAAGTACACGTTCGACATCAAGCCGAACGACATCTTCTGGTGTACCGCCGACATCGGCTGGGTCACCGGTCATACCTACATCACTTACGGCCCCCTGGCCTGCGGTGCCACCGAGATCGTCTTTGAAGGTGTGCCGACTTACCCGGATGCCGGCCGTTTCTGGAAGATGATCCAGGACCACAAGGTCTCCGTGTTCTACACCGCCCCGACCGCGATCCGTTCCCTGATCAAGGCCTCCGACACCACCCCGGCGGTGCACCCGAAGAACTACGATCTCACCTCGCTGCGCATCCTGGGTTCCGTGGGCGAGCCCATCAACCCCGCCGCGTGGGAGTGGTATTACGAGAACGTTGGCGGCAGCCGCTGCCCGATCGTCGATACCTTCTGGCAGACCGAGACCGGCGGCCACATGATCACTCCGATGCCCGGCGCCACGCCGCTGGTTCCCGGCTCCTGCACGCTGCCCTTCCCGGGCATCCAGGCGGCGGTGGTCGATGAGACCGGCACCGACGTGCCCTGGGGCCAGGGTGGCATCCTGGTCGTGAAGCGTCCGTGGCCGTCCATGATCCGCACCATCTGGGGCGATCCGGAGCGGTTCGTGAAGTCCTACTACCCGGCCGACTTCCAGGGCAAGCTGTACCTGGCGGGCGACGGTGCGATCCGCGACAAGGACACCGGCTACTTCACCATCACCGGCCGTATCGATGACGTGCTGAACGTCTCCGGTCACCGTATGGGCACGATGGAAATCGAATCCGCCCTGGTGGCCCACGAGAAGGTGGCCGAAGCCGCCGTGGTTGGTCGTCCGGACGACCTGACCGGCGAAGCCATCGTGGCCTTCGTGGTGCTCAAGGGTGCCCGCCCGTCCGGCGACGAAGCCGCCAAGGTGGTCAAGGAGCTGCAGAACTGGGTGGGTCAGGAAATCGGCCCGATCGCCAAGCCCAAGGACATCCGCTTCGGTGAAAACCTGCCGAAGACCCGTTCCGGCAAGATCATGCGCCGCCTGCTCCGTCAGCTGGCCAAGGGCGAGGAGATCACCCAGGACACCTCGACGCTGGAAAACCCGCATATTCTGGATCAGCTCAAGTAAGCATTGTGTGCCGGCCGGTCAGGCCGGGCACGTCCTGCTACCGGCGATTCACCCCGAGTCGCCGGCATAAAAATCCAGTGCGGGACGTGAGAGGAACGATGGGGAGGAACCCGGCCTAATGAGCCGGGCAAGAGGGGGAGAAAAGGGCGCGAATTTCGCGCCTTTTTCTCGTCTACGCCGGGAAGTGGGTCCTCCGCCCGGGCGATGCCGAAGGTTCTCGCCAAGCCCGCCGATTCGGTTTATAAATCTGGCACCGGCGGACGCGCTCGATGCCGGACATAAAAAGAAAACGGAGGAGCAGGGATGATCAAGGCGACCCTGATGGGGCAGCGGCTGGTCGCGGTATTCGTGCTGGGATGTGTGCTGGCCAATTTTCCGGTGCTGTCGATCTTCAATGACGATGGCGCCTGGCAGGGAATCCCGCTGCTCTATCTTTATGTGTTCGGGCTGTGGGCGGCGGTAATCGTGCTGATGGCGTGGATCGTCGAGCGATGATGCACACCTGCCGCATTCCCGTACCTGAAAGAGGATAGGCGATGCTGTCCGGCACAACCGTTGTCGCGGTGTCCTTCCTTTATCTGGCGGCCCTGTTCGGAGTTGCCTATTACGGTGACAAGCGGGCAGATGCCGGGCGCTCGGTGATCGCCAACCCCACGATCTACGCGCTGTCCCTGGCGGTGTATTGCACAACCTGGACGTATTACGGTTCGGTTGGCCGGGCGGCATCGTCGGGGATAGGTTTCGTGCCGGTTTTTCTCGGGCCGACGCTGGTGGTGGGATTGTGGTGGTTCGTGATGCTGAAGATGATCCGCATCGGCAAGTCGAACCGGATCACCTCCATCGCGGACTTCATCGCATCGCGTTACGGCAAGAGCCATCTGCTCGGCGGGCTGGTCACGGTGATCGCGGTGCTGGGCGTGATTCCGTATATCGCGCTGCAGCTGAAGGCGGTCTCCGGCAGTTTTTCGATCCTCATCCATCCTCAGGGCCTTCTGACGCCGATCCGGACCGGCGCCCTGCCATGGATGACGGACACCACGTTCTATGTCGCGCTGATGATGGCCGCATTCACGATCCTGTTCGGCACCCGTCATCTCGATGCCACGGAGCGCCACGAGGGGCTGGTGGCAGCGGTCGCGTTCGAGTCGCTGGTGAAGCTGGTGATCTTCCTGGTAGTGGGTGGCTTCGTCACGTTCGGACTGTTCGACGGTTTCGGCGATCTGTTTTCCCAGGCTGCCGAGGATCCCGCCCTCCGGGCATTGATGGTCGTCGAAACGGGCGGCAACAGTTACGGAAACTGGTTTGCGCTGACCGTGCTGTCGATGCTGGCGGTGATGTTCCTGCCGCGTCAGTTCCAGGTCGCGGTGGTCGAGAACGTCAACGAGAAGCACCTGCGTCGGGCGATCTGGCTGTTCCCCCTGTACATGATGCTGATCAACGTGTTCGTGTTGCCCATCGCCCTCGGCGGACTGATTTACTTCCGTGGGCAGGCGGTGGATGCGGACACCTTCGTCCTGACCCTGCCGCTGGCATCGGGTCATCCCCTGCTGGCGCTGCTGGTCTTCATCGGGGGATTGTCGGCGGCGACCGGGATGGTGATCGTGGAAACGATCGCCCTGTCCACGATGGTCTGCAATGATCTGGTGATGCCGGCGCTGCTCCGATTCAGCCGGGGGGCGCTGCGCGGGCACAACGATCTTTCTGGCCTCCTGCTGGCGATCCGGCGGGGCGCCATCGTGTTGATCCTGCTGCTGGCCTACCTGTATTTCAGGTTGGCGGGCGAGGCGCATGCGCTGGTGTCGATCGGTCTCATCAGCTTTGCCGCGGTCGCCCAGTTTGCGCCGGCCATGCTGGGTGGGATGTACTGGCGCGGAGGGTCCCGGGCGGGGGCGCTGGCGGGACTCAGTGCCGGCTTCCTCGTATGGGGCTACACGCTCCTGCTGCCGTCATTCGCCAAATCAGGCTGGCTGCCCGGCGATTTCCTGCAGGGGGGGCTGTTCGGACTCGAGTTCCTGCGACCGCAGGAACTGTTTGGTCTGCGCGGACTGGATCCCATGGCCCACAGCTTGTTCTGGAGCCTGTTTGCGAATGTGGGCGCGTATACGTGGGTGTCCCTGTTGAGGCCGCCCAACGCGGTGGAAGCCGGGCAGGCGACCTTGTTCGTGGATGTCTTCCGCCAGGGACGGCCCAGCGGGGGGGCTTTCTGGCGCGGCAGCGCGCGGGTCGGCGACCTGCTTCCCCTGATTGCCCGTTTCGTGGGACTGGAGCGCGCCCAGGCCCTGTTCTCCTCCTACGCCCGCGAGCGCGGCGTCGAGCGCGTTGCAGACCTGGAGGCGGACGCCGGCCTGGTTCACTTTGCGGAAACGACCCTGGCGGGTGCCATCGGCGGTGCGTCGGCTCGCGTGATGGTGGCGTCGGCCGTCAAGGAAGAGCCGCTCGGGCTGGACGAGGTGATGCACATTCTGGACGAGGCCTCCCAGGTCCGTGCCTATTCCCAGCGCCTTGAGCAGAAATCCCGGGAGCTGGAAGCCGCCACGGCAGAGTTGCGCCATGCCAACGACCGCCTCAAGGAACTCGACCGCCTCAAGGACGATTTCATGTCGTCCGTGACCCATGAGCTGCGCACGCCCCTCACCTCGATCCGTGCCTTTTCCGAGATGCTGCTGGAAGACCCGCGCATCGATCTGGCCGATCGCAAACGCTTTCTGGGCATCATCGTGGCCGAGACCGAACGGCTGACCCGCCTCGTCAATCAGGTGCTCGACATGGCCAAGATCGAGTCCGGTCACGCGGAATGGCACAACGGCGAGGTGAATCTGGTGGAGGTGGTGGAACAGGCCGTGGCGTCCACAAGCCAGTTGTTCAAGGACCGGGGTGTGAGCCTCGAGCTCGATCTGCCCGCGTCGCTGCCGGTCCTGCTGGCGGACCGGGATCGGCTCATTCAGGTGATGCTCAACCTCTTGTCCAACGCCGTGAAGTTCGTGGAGCGGGACGGCGGTCAGGTCCGCGTGAAGCTGGCGGAAACGTCGGACGGCGTGCAGGTGGACGTCAGCGACAATGGCCCCGGGCTGACGTTGGCCGAACAGACGGTCGTCTTTGAAAAATTCCGTCAGGGGGGAAACACGATGACCGCCAAGCCGCAGGGCACCGGTCTCGGCCTGCCGATCAGCCGGCAGATCGTGGAGCATTATGGCGGGCGTCTGTGGGTGGAGAGTGCTCCGGGTGAGGGCGCGCGGTTCTCCTTTTTCTTGCCTTGCGGCAGATCAACAGAAGCGCAAGAGAGAGCGGGATAAACTATACAATCGAGCCAACCGGGGCAGAGGTTCGCGTGTGCGCGGATCGGACCTGCGGAGACATAAGGAGGGGGGACTGAATGACCAAAAAAATACTGATCGCCGATGACGAGCAAAACATCGTCATCTCTCTGGAATTCCTGATGAAACGCGAGGGTTTTGCCGTCTGTATCGCCAACGACGGTCAGGAGGCCCTCGACAAGGTACGCAGCGAATCGCCCGATCTGGTGCTGCTGGACGTGATGATGCCGCGCAAGAATGGTTTCGAAGTCTGTCAGGAGATCCGTGCCGACGGCGCGCTGCAAGGCGTGCGCATTCTGATGCTCACTGCCAAGGGCCGTGAGACCGAAGTGAGCAAGGGGCTGGCCATGGGGGCCGACGCCTATATGACCAAGCCGTTCTCTACCAAGGAACTGGTGGCGCGGGTCAAATCCCTGCTGGAATTGCCCGCGTGAGCCCCAAGGCCCGGCAGGCGTGGCCGATTCTGGCCGCCTGCGGGATGGTGGCTGCCATCCTCATTTCTGCGGCCGTGGCCCTGTGGCGCGATCTGGGCGTCGATGAACAGGCCGTTCTGGAGCCCATCCTCAATCCCCGGCTCGGTCTGCTGATCATGATCGGTCTGGCGGGCTGCGGTGCCGTCGCCGTGGCGATGAAGTCCTTCGTCCAGGCCCATGTGGCTGCGCCTGCATTGCTCGCCGACGAGATCGGCCTGATCGTCGGGACAGATCCGGCGCGGCGCCTCAAGGCGCAGGCCGATCCCGACCTGAACAGCATTGCGGATGCCGTGAATGCGCTCGCGGACCAGCGCCGCAGTCTTCAGGACGACGTGGAAGCGCGCATTCGCGAAGCCCGCCTGTCCGTGGAGGAGGAGCGCAACCGCCTCGCCGCACTGATGTCGGAACTGACCCAGAGCGTCGTGGTGTGCAACCTCGATGGCCGTGTCCTGCTCTACAACAACCGCGCCCGGCTGCAGTTCAAGGCCTTGTCAGATGCGCCCGCGGCGGCCGGTGGCGGCGAGATCATCGGCCTGGGGCGTTCCATCTATGCGGTCTTCGAGCGCAATCTCATCGCCCATGCGCTGGAGAGCATCCAGGAACGTCTGCGGCGTCAGAGCGCCCAGCCGGTGGCCAACTTCGTCACGACGACCCGCGCCGGGCAGCTCTTGCGCGTGCAGATGGCGCCGGTGCTGTCGGTGGGTGAGGGCAGCGCGGAGCCGGCGGTGACGGGCTTTGTGCTGATGCTCGACAACATCACCCGGAATTTCGAGTCCGAGACGCGACGGGATCAGGTCCTGCACACCTTGACCGAAGGCAGTCGCTCGGCGCTCGCCAACGTGCGCGCTGCCGTGGAGATGCTGGAATTTCCCGATCTCGATGCCGATCTGCGCGAACGTTTCCTGACGGTCATCCGCGACGAAGTGCGGGGGATGAGTGAACGTCTGGACAAGACCGCCAGCGAGTTTGCGGACTCACTCAAGACCCGCTGGCCGCTGGATGAAATGCTGGGCGCAGACCTGGTGGCGGCAGCTCAACGCCGCATCGAGAAAAAGATCGGCCTGCCGACCAAGCTGGAAGATGTGGACGACAGCGTGTGGGTCAAGGTGGACAGCTTCTCCCTGCTGCAGGCCGTTGGCTACCTGGCAAGCCGTCTGTCCGACGAGTTCGAGGTGCGCGAGGTGCGTCTGCGCCTGACCTCGGCCGGGCGGCTGGTGCATCTGGATCTGATCTGGTCCGGTCAGGCCATGAGCACGGAGACGGTGATGGCCTGGGAACTCGAGCCCATGAGCTTTGCCGGCGAGAGTTCGCCGCTCACGGTGCGCGATGTCATCGAACGTCATGATGGCGAGATCTGGCTGCAACGGGAAAAGACTCGTCATCGCGCCTTCTTCCGCGTGCTGATCCCGTCGGCCGCGCCCCAGGAGCAGGTGGAGTCGTCCGCCTATCTGAAAGGTGACAGCCGGCCGGAATATTACGATTTCGACCTCTTCAAACATTCCGAAGCGAGCGATGCCCTCGACGACCGCCTGCTCTCCGAGCTGACCTTTACAGTCTTCGATACGGAAACGACCGGTCTCAACCCCTCCGAGGGCGATGAGATCATCCAGATCGGTGCCACGCGCATCGTCAATGGCAAGCTGCTCAAGTCCGAATCCTTCGAGCAACTGGTGGATCCCTTGCGCGACCTGCCGGAGGCCTCCACCAAGATCCACGGCATCACGCCCGAGATGCTCGAAGGGCAGCCCGCCCTCGACAAGGTATTGCCGGCATTCCACGCGTTTTCCCAGGATACGGTGCTGGTGGCCCACAACGCGGCGTTCGACATGCGTTTCCTGCAGATCAAGGAAGAGAGCCTGGGCGTGCGCTTCACCCAGCCGGTGCTGGATACGCTACTGTTGTCGGCGGTGATCCACCCGGCCCAGGAGTCCCACCGTCTGGAGGCCATCTGCGAGCGCATGGGGGTCAATGTGATGGGGCGTCACACGGCCATGGGGGATGCCATCGTCACGGGAGAGGTATTCCTGAAGATGATCCCGCTGCTGGCCGAGGCGGGCATCCGGACGCTGGGCGACGCTCGCCGTGCGTCGGAGAAGACCTATTACGCACGGGTGAAGTACTGAGCGGTTGATGAGGGCGCAGGTGCTCTCCGACCGCAATCCGGTGATGTTGCCGCCGGCCAGGAGGGGCGCATGAGTTCGTCGCGGGAATCCCGTCCTTTATCTGGCGATGGTCAGGCGCTTGCGTCCCTGCTGCGGCGCGCTCCTGTGTCGGTGCCGCCCGAATCGCCTGTGCGTGACGTGCTCAAGCGGATGCTGGCCGCCCGCGTCGGTTCGGTGGTGGTGGCCGACGTGGACACGGGCTTCCCGCTGGGCGTTCTGACGCATCGCGATGTGCTGGAGCGGGTGGTGCTCGCAGCAGGCGATCTGGACGTGCCGGTTGCCAGCGTGATGACCGGCGGCGTAATGAGTCTGCCGCTCGGTGCGAATGTCCACCTGGCTCGTCTGCTGCTGGCGCAGCGTCGTCTGCGCCGGGTCGTGGTGGTCGATGCGGACGGCCGTCTGGCCGGAGTGGTGTCGCGCGGGGATCTGTATGCCCAGCGGCAGCCGTGCGCCGACGATCTGGTGAGCCGGATCCGGGCTGCCGACCATGTCGAGGCGCTGCGCGACGCTGCCCGTGGTGTCCGCGATGCAGCGGCCAGATGGCTGGATGACGGCGCCGGGGCCGGTCCGGTTGCCGAATGGATTGCCCTTCTCAATGATCTCGTGGCGCAGGCGGCCCTGGACCTGGCTCTACGGGATGTCGAACTGCCGCTGGTGCGATGGTGCTGGCTGGCGTTCGGCTCAGAAGGCCGTCTGGAACAGACCTTCGAGACGGATCAGGACAACGGCCTGATCTTCGAAGTGCCGGACGATGTGGATGCTGATGCCATGCGGGAGCGTTTCCTGCCCTGGGCGCAACGGGTCAATGATGTGCTCGACACTTGCGGATTCGCCCGCTGTGCGGGGGGGATCATGGCCGGCAACCCGACCTGGTGTCTGTCGGTGGGGGAATGGCGGGAGCGCTTCCTGAGCTGGATGTTGTCGGCGGACCCCGAGGCGCTGCTGAATGCAACCATCTTTTTCGACTTTCGCCCGCTGGCAGGGGATTGGGAGTTGGCCGGACGCTTGCAGGAATGGCTTCTGGCGCGGACGGCGGAGAGCGAGCTGTTCCTGCGGCACATGGCGGGGAATGCGCTGCGGGGCGGTCCGCCCCTCGGGCGGATCCGCGACTTCGCGGTGGATCGGAAGACCGGCCGGCTGGATCTCAAGCGCGACGGCAGCCGGCCCTTTGTGGACGTGGCGCGCATCTATGCCCTGGCCCTGGGGTTGCGGGAGACGGCCACGGCCGACCGACTGCGGGGCGCGGGGCGCTTGCTGAACTGGTCCCGTCGCGAGATCGATGCCGTCGTGGAAGCCTTCCACTGCATCCAGCGACTGCGTCTGGATCGGCAGCAGCGCGGCCAGGGACCGGCAAACCTGATTGCACCCGAAGAGTTGAACGAGCTGGAGCGGGCCACGCTCAAGGAGGCCTTCCGTCAGGCCCGCAAGCTGCAGGCGCGGCTTCAGATCCGCTATCAGTTGTAAGTCGAGAGCCCGGCTATACTCTGCCCAGTGCCGATCGGGCCAAGGAGGAATGTGCGTGGCGGTAGACAGTGCAGGGCGTCGCGCCTACTGGCGGGCCAATCTGGCTTTGACTGCCGTATTGCTTGTGATCTGGGCCGCGGTCAGTTTTGTGCCGGGCTGGTATGCGGAAGATCTGGAGGCCTATTCCGTGTTCGGCTGGCCGCTCGATTTCTACATGGCGGCCCAGGGGTCACTGATCGTATTTCTCGTCATCGTGTGGCTGTACGACCGGTGCATGCGTCGTCTCGAGCGTCGCCTCGGGGTGCCCGACGAGCGCGACTGAAGCGTCTGCCATGAAGTCATCGCACAGCTATTTCGTTCGCCTGGGTCGTTATTACGGCTGGTATTCGGCGGGGTTCTTCGTGCTGATCGGACTGCTCGCGATCGCCGAGCAGCTCGGAATGACCCCGCGCTGGATCGGGCAGATCTTCCTGCTGGCCACCATTGCCCTCTATGCGGCGATCGGCGTGATGAGCCGCACGTCCGACGTTTCCGAATATTACGTGGCCGGGCGCCGCGTGCCTGCGGTGTTCAATGGCATGGCTACGGCGGCGGACTGGATGAGTGCCGCGTCATTCATCGGGCTGGCCGGCACCCTGTATTACACCGGCTTCGAAGGACTGGCCTTCGTCACCGGCTGGACGGGGGGGTACGTGCTGGTGGCGCTGCTGCTCGCGCCGTACCTGCGCAAGTTCGGGCAATTCACCGTGCCGGATTTTCTCGGCGCCCGCTATGGCGGCCATGCGGCACGCATTGTGGGTGTGGTGGCTGCGGTGCTGGCGAGCTTTGTGTACGTGGTGGCGCAGATTTACGGCGTAGGTCTCATCACCAGCCGCTTCATCGGGATCGAGTTCGAGATCGGTGTCTTTGTGGGCCTGGCCGGCATTCTGGTGTGCTCCTTCCTGGGGGGCATGCGGGCGGTGACGTGGACCCAGGTGGCCCAGTACCTCATTCTGATCGTCGCCTATCTGGTGCCGGTGACCATCCTGTCCTACAAGGTGACGGGGGTTCCCCTGCCACAGCTGACCTACGGCGGCGTCCTGAAGGACCTCGGCAACAAGGAGCTGGAGCTGTTCTCCGAGCCGCGGGAGAATGAAGTCCGCACCCAGTACCGCTACCGGGCGGATGACTACGCCCGGAAGATCATCGATCTGCCCGATTCCCTCGCCGCCGAGCGGACGGGGCAGCTGCAACGGGTCGAGGAACTGCGTACTCAGGGCGCCTCCGCCCGCGAACTGGCCGCAGCGGAGCGGGCCTTGCGCGACATGCCGCGTACGCCGGATGAGGCTCGGGTGAAGTGGGAACGGGCACGTCAGGAAAGTCTGGTCCGCGCGGCTCCGCCGGTGCCGCACGCCCAGGCCCACCCAGGTCCCGACCGGGCGGCGCGCGACAGCGCCCGCAACAACTTCATCGCGCTGGCTTTTGTGCTCATGGTCGGGACGGCCGCATTGCCTCACATCCTGATGCGCTACTACACAACGCCCTCGGTGCGGCAGGCGCGCAACTCCGTGTTCTGGTCCCTGTTCTTCATCTTTTTGCTGTACGTGACCGCTCCAGCCTACGCGGTATTCGCCAAATGGGAGGTGTATAGCGGTCTCGTCGGTACGCCCATCGCGTCCTTGCCGGCGTGGGTGGCGGCGTGGGGCCGGGTCGGTCTGGTGAAGATCGACGACATCAACGGTGACGGCATCCTGCAACTGGCCGAACTCTCCCTCAACAGCGACGCGATCCTGCTGCTGGTGCCGGAAATTGCCGGCCTGCCCTACGTGGTCTCCGGTCTGGTGGCGGCAGGCGGGCTGGCTGCGGCGTTATCCACGGCGGACGGCCTGCTCCTGACCATCTCCCACGCCCTGTCCCACGACCTGTATTACAAGATGATCAATCCCGAGGCCTCGACGCAGCGTCGCCTCATCATCACCAAGTCACAATTGCTGATCGTCGCGGTGTGCGCGGCCTGGGTCGCCTCCCTGCGACCGGATGGCATCCTGTTCATGGTGGGCCTGGCCTTTTCGATTGCCGCGTCGGCCTTCTTTCCGGCGCTGGTGCTGGGCATCTTCTGGAAGCGTGCCAATCGCTGGGGGGCCGTCTCCGGCATGGCAGCGGGGCTCGGCATCACCTTGTATTACATCGTGCGCACCCATCCGTTCTTTGGCGGCAGCCTGTCCGAGGCCTGGTTCGATATTCATCCGATCTCCTGCGGGATCTTTGGCGTGCCGGTAGGATTCGTGACCATCGTGGTGGTCAGTCTGCTGACCCCGCCGCCCGACGCCGCAACGCAGCGCCTCGTGGATTTCATCCGCATGCCCGACGGCATCGAGGATTTTCCGGATCGCGACGAAAAGGTGTTTGACGCGGGCGGAAGTTAATGTATGATCCCGCCTCCACTTGGAGAGGTGGATGAGTGGTTTAAGTCGCACGCCTGGAAAGCGTGTTCAGGGTAATACCCTGACGCGGGTTCGAATCCCGCCCTCTCCGCCAAGAATTTACCCGGATGTTCGCGGCGTGCGCATGCAAGTGCGCACGCTTTCCGTTTATAGGCGGCCGCATCCGGGGGTGTTTCACCTTGCCCGACCGCCCCGCATGGTCGGCGGGCTATTATCCATAAGGAGATCCCATGCGGCATTACGAAATCGTCTTCATCGTGCATCCTGATCAGAGCGAGCAGGTGCCCGCGATGATCGAACGTTACACGACGCTCGTGACCAGTCAGGGTGGTCAGGTGCATCGTCTGGAAGACTGGGGCCGTCGTCAGCTGGCCTACCCGATCCAGAAGATCCACAAGGCCCACTATGTTCTGATGAACATCGAGTGCGACCAGCCCACCATCGCCGAACTGGAGCATGGCTTCAAGTTCAACGACGCCGTGCTGCGTCATCTCTCCATCCGCATGAAGCGCGCCGTGACTGCCCCGTCGCCCATGATGAAGGAAGAGAAGGCCCGCTCCCTGACGCCCGCGGCCGACGAAGCCAAGCCGGCCGAGCAGCCCGCCGCCTGATTTTGCAGGAAGCAGGGCGCAACAGTCTTGAGCTGGAAGGTGTCCTGACCGAAATCGGTGCGCTGCGTCGTACGCCTGCGGGGATCCCCGTGCTGGCATGTCGCATCGAACACCGGTCGAGGCAGATGGAAGCAGGGCGGCTCCGCGATGTCGGGGTCGAATTGCAGGCGGTCGTGGTAGGGGACAAGACGTCCCTCCTGGCTGCGGCGCCCCTGGGAAGCCTGCTGCACGTCACCGGCTTCCTCGCGGCGAAAAGTCTGCGTAGCAGGGCACCGATACTGCATATCGATACGATCGAATTTTTGGAAGGAAACAGACATGGCATTCAAGCCCGCAATGAAGCGCAAGGATGACCGCGGTGGCCGCGGCCTCTTCAAGCGTCGTAAGTTCTGCCGCTTCAGCGCAGAGAAGATCGAGGAAATCGACTACAAGGATGTGGACATCCTGAAGGATTTCATCACCGAAAACGCCAAGATCATGCCGGCCCGCATTACCGGGACCAAGTCCGGTTACCAGCGTCAGCTGTCCACCGCGATCAAGCGTGCGCGCTTCCTGGCGCTGCTGCCCTACACCGATCTGCACCAGTAATCCGGGAGAACAAGCATGCAAATCATTCTGCTGGACAAGGTTGTGAACCTCGGTGGTCTTGGTGATGTGGTCAAGGTCAAGGATGGTTACGCGCGTAACTACCTGATCCCCCAGGGCAAGGCCAAGCGTGCCACGGCCACCAACCTGGCTGAATTCGAGGCCCGTCGCGCCGAACTGGAGCGCCAGGCGGCCGAGCAATTCGCTGCCGCCCAGGCCGAAGGCGCCAAGCTGGAAGGTCAATCCGTCACCATCGCCCGCAAGGCGGGTGTGGATGGCCGTCTGTTCGGTTCCGTGACCAATGCCGACATCGCCGACGCGCTGAAGGCGCAGGGCTTTGCCGTCGAGAAGTCTGCTGTGCGGATGCCGGAAGGCCCGCTGAAGACCGTCTGTGAAGCCCAGATCGTCGTGTCCCTGCATACTGACGTGACGGCCACGATCACCGTGACGGTGGTCGGCGAGAACTGATCGGTTCGGGCTTCGGCTCGCTGCTGTGGAAAAGGGCTGCCCGGTGCAGCCCTTTTTTCTTGGGTGCGCGGCCGAGGGTCGCGGCCCCGGTTTATTGTGGTGACTTCCATGCGCAACGCTTCCCTTTCCGAAGATCCCGCCCTCGCTTCGCTTCGACTGCCACCCCATTCGCTTGAGGCTGAGCAGTCGTTGCTGGGCGGGCTGCTCATCGACAATACGGTGTGGGATCGGGTGGGCGACATCGTCAGTGAGGTCGACTTCTACCGGGACGATCATCGTCGCATCTTCCGGCAGATCGCCAAACTCATCGAACTCGGCAAGCCGGCGGACGTGGTGACGGTCTACGAGGCCCTCGAAAAGGCCGGCGAGGCCGAGCACGTCGGCGGGCTTGCGTATCTGGGAGAGATTGCCAACAGCACGCCTTCAGCTGCCAACGTGCGCCGTTATGGCGAGATCGTCCGCGAGCGCGCGATCCTGCGCAAGCTGGTTGCGGTCGGTGATCAGATCGCGGCCAGTGCGCTGGCGCCATCTGGCAAGGATGCGAAGACGCTGCTCGACGAGGCTGAGGCCAAGGTCTTCGAGATCGCCGAAGCCGGCGCGCGGACCACGACCGGCTTCGTTCCCATCCAGCCGCTGCTCGGGCAGGTCGTGGATCGCATCCAGGAACTCTACGACCGGGATTCCCCGAGCGGAATCACTGGCGTCGCCACTGGGTTGACCGATCTGGATGAAAAGACCTCCGGCCTGCAGCCCTCAGACATGATCGTCGTCGCGGGGCGCCCTGGTATGGGCAAGACCTCGTTCGCCCTCAATATCGCAGAGAACGTGGCGGTTGAATGTGGGCTGCCGGTGGCCGTGTTTTCCATGGAAATGCCAGGTACCCAGCTGGCGACGCGTTTTCTGTCTTCGGTCGGGCGTCTGGACCAGCATCGGGTGCGGACGGGCAAGCTCACCGATGAGGAATGGCAGCGTCTCACCTTCGCCTTGGGTAAGCTCCATGAGGCGCCCATCTACATTGACGAGACGCCGGGGCTGAACCCGACGGACCTGCGCGCCCGCTGCCGACGCCTGCACCGGCAGTGCGGACGCTTGGGGCTGATCGTCATCGACTATCTGCAGCTGATGACGTCGCTCAAGGAGTCCGACAACCGGGCCGCAGAGCTGTCGGAGATTTCCCGCTCCGTAAAATCCCTGGCAAAGGAGTTGCACGTCCCCATCATTGCCCTGTCCCAGCTCAACCGGAGCCTGGAGCAGCGCCCCAACAAGCGTCCGGTCATGTCGGACCTGCGGGAGTCCGGTGCCATCGAGCAGGACGCGGACATCATCATGTTCATCTACCGGGATGAAATCTATAACCCGGACTCCCAGGACAAGGGCACTGCTGAACTGATCGTGGCCAAGCACCGGAACGGCTCCACGGGCACCATCCGCATGACCTTCATCGGCGAGTACACGCGTTTCGAGAACTACGTGGGCGGCGCCGCCGTGGCGGAGTATTGATTGCTACACGCGGGTGAAATTTATTTTTCACTAACGTGTTGACGGGGCCCGATAGTTCTTTATAATGCGCACCTCTTCTTCACGCGGTGCAGCAAAGGCGGCGCGG
>DAOQMM010000042.1:0-27409 GCA_035335645.1 Rhodocyclaceae bacterium
CTGGCGCAGGCTGTGGCGCAGCTCCACGTGGGCGATCTCGTGGGCCAGCACGCCGGCCACCTCGTCCGCCGAGCCAGCCTGGCGCAGCAGCGCCGAGTACACCACGACCACCCCGCCCGGCGCCGCGAAGGCATTCACCTGGGGACTCTGCACCAGGTGGAATTGCAGGGTTTCGCCGGGCCGCGTGAGGCGCCGGCCGATGGCCTGCACGGCCTCCGCCGCCGCGCCCGTTTCGATGAAGGGCCCGTCCTGGCGCGTCCGGGCCAGCACAGCCTCGCCGATCTGCGCCTCGACGGACGCGGGGATGTGCGCCACGACCCGATCCACCAGCCCGTCGAAGCCCCACACGCCACCGACCACCAGGGCCAGGCACGCGAGGATCAGGACCCCGTAGGCGAAGACACGGTGCAGACCGGCCCGCTGCCGCGCCTGATCGCCCGTCGCGAACAGCCCCGGCAGCCCATTGCGCAGGGGGCCGACCGCCGCGTCGTCCACGATGAGCAGGTGATCGCCGTCTGCGCCGGCCCACGCGAGGGCCCACTGGCTGTGGTTGAAGCCCCGCGGCGAGGCCTGCAGGCGCGCCGCGGGCACATGCAGCGCGGCGCCTTCGACCGGAGCGACGACGAGCTGCCCGGCGGCGGCCTTCAGGGTCACGGCGCGGCCGTGGGCGTCGCCGCCGGGCGGGTAATGACGCGCCGCGACGGGCGTGCTCACTCGTCGTCGCCGAGCAGGGAGCCCAGGCCCACCCCGCTCAGCAGCGAGCCGCCTTCCTTACCGCCGCCGCCCGGCACGGCGCGGGACGCCAATACGATGCGGTCGGCCATGCGCGACAGGGGCAGGGACTGCAGCCATACCTTGCCGGGCCCGGTGAGGGTGGCGAAGAACAGGCCTTCGCCGCCGAACAGGGCCGTCTTGATCTTGCCCGCGTACTGGATGTCGAAATCCACACTGGGCTGGAAGGCCACCACGCAGCCGGTGTCCACGCGCAGGCGCTCGCCCGGCGCAAGGGTCTTCTCCAGCAGCGTGCCGCCCGCGTGGATGAAGGCCATGCCATCACCGTCCAGCTTCTGCATCACGAAACCTTCGCCACCGAACAGGCCTACGCCGATCTTGCGCTGGAAGGCGATGCCCAGAGCCACGCCCTTGGCGGCCGCCAGGAAGGCGTCCTTCTGGCAGATCAGGGTGCCGCCCACCGTGGACAGATCCACCGCCACGATCTTGCCGGGATAGGGCGCCGCAAACGCCACCCGGCGCTTGCCCGTGCCTTCGTTGTGGAACACCGTGGTGAACAGGCTCTCGCCGGTGAGCAGACGCTTGCCGGCCCCCAACAGCTTGCCGAACAGCCCGCTCTGCTGGGCCGAACCATCACCGAAGACCGTGTCCATGGCGATGCCGTCCTGCATGTACATCATCACCCCGGCCTCGCCGATGGCCGCCTCGCCCGGATCGAGCTCCACCTCCACGTACTGCATCTCGTGGCCAAAAATTTCGTAATCGACGACATCCATGGGCATGACAGAGTCTCCATCTGAAAGGAAGGGAAGTGTATCGGGCCGCGCGGTCTGCGCGCACGCGGAAGGACATGCTGCGCGACGCATGCTTCAAGATCCGCATTGCATGACGATGACGGCGGTGCATGGCGGACGCCCGCGCTACACCAGGCCGGACGCGATGTTGATGGTCAAGGCCAGCACGGTGGCGTTGAAGAAGTAGGACAGCACACAGTGGAAAAGACCGGTGCGGCGCATGGCGCGGGTCGTGAAACTCACGTCGGCGGTCTGCCCGGAGGTGCCGATGACGCAGGCGAAATACAGGAAGTCACCGTAATCCGGCGCGTGCCCACCCGGAAACGCGAGGCCGCCGCTGCCCTGTCGGGCTTCGGCCAGATAGAAGTCATGGGCGTAATGCTGGGCGAACATGACCTGGGTGAGCAACCAGGACGACAGGATGGTCACGGCGGCAAAGGCGATGTGCAGGAGCCTGGATGGACCGGTCAGATCCTTCGCCACCGCCAGTTCGGCCACGATGGCGCCCAGGCTCATCACCGCCGCCAGGAGCACCAGCGCGAGCACGGTACGCTGCCCGGCGTCCTGGTCCAACGCCCGGCGCTGCATGCGTTCGTGCGTTGAGCGGAACATCATCGTCAGGGACAGGGCCAGATACAGCCAGCAGCCGATGTTCCAGGCAAGGATGCCGCGGGGTACCGGCTGATGTGCCCAGGTATCGGGTAACGCCACGAGCGCGAGCACGCCACAGATCGTGCTGAAGATGAGCCGGGGGCGCGCAGTCACCGCCCGCACCGGCGCACTGCGATGCAGCGCCTTCATGGAGGGGCACCTGGATCGGTCAATCCCGGTCGGTCGCCGTCGGGGCGGCCGCTGTGCCGACGCACGCGATCAACGTCCCGCCGGATCAGACATCGGGCCGCAGGCAGCCGGCCGCCCGCATTGCGGCGTAGGTTTCGGCGAGCGCCTGATCGGTCGCCACGGTCTCCCGCAACTGGCGGATGAAGCCGGCGCAGGCCGGCCGCGACGCGACCAGTTCGGCCGTCACGAGGGCACGCTCGTGGGTGGAGGCATGGGAGGGGGACGAACATCCCGCCACGACGGCGAGGGCGAGGATCGACAGGCTGAGGTTCAGGCGCACGGGGTGTCCTCCGGCAAGGGGAAGTGGCTGCAGACGGTAGCAGAGTTTGGCCGCCGCGTGCGTCCGTTCCCGGTCGCGGACAGCGGCCTTTCGCCCGGCGCAGCGCCGCGGATCGCAGGTCGGCGCCTCGCACCCGGCCTGAAGCGGTCGCCCTGCGTCGCAGACCAGGAGGCGGTCTGTCGCGGCACGGGCCCTGCGCTCCCGTGCCCGACCGGGCCGGCCGGGGCACGCACCGTGTCCGCGCGTACTAGAGCTGCACCCAGTCGCCGGAGAGATCCCGCCCGCGAACCGCGGTGGTCGACGCCCACACGCGGACCCGGGTCGGGAAGGCCGCCCGCACCCCGCCGGCGAAATGGCCATGGACGAAGGCGGAGCCGCCTTCACCTGCGGTCGAACAGGCCGCGAGATACACCTCCGTCTTGTGGTTCCAGTCCACCCGGCCGTCGAAGTGTTCCCGGAAGAGCGTCCACTTGCCGCAGCCACTGAGCTTGTTGGCGTTACCGTGCCCGACGATCACCAGGACTTCCACGCCGGTGCCACCGTCGCCCTCCACCCAGGTATCGCCCGGTGTCAGCAGACGGTAGTCACCCTCAGGGCCGCCGATGGTTGCCCGCCCCGCGATGACCGCCTTGATCGCCCGCATCACCACGTCGTCTTCGGGTTCCAGAGTCAGGATGTCGTACATGTTCTGAGTGCTCCTGTTGGGGTTTGAGTGCTGCCGTCCGGCGCAAGCCCCGCAGCCGGTCAGCCCGAAATCCATCATAGATAACCGGACTGGATGGCGAAAGGCCCGTCACGGATGTCCTCGCGTCCGCCCCCGGGCGGCGGGATACCGGCACCTTGTCCGGGCTCAAGACTTTCCTGCCACGTGTCGCTACCATTCCGTGAATCGAACAGGCAGGCACCGACGATGGACACGGTCAATCAAGCGCCACCCGGCGTGTGGCTCCGCGGCATGCTCACCCCCGCGCCGGATGTGCGCACGGTCTCCGGCGATCCGCTGCGCCTGCTGGGCGAGTCGGCCGCCGCCCTCACCGACGGCCGCGTCTGCCTGGCCGAGCGCATCCATCCCGACGACCAGGACGTGGCCGCCCGCCTCTTCGACCCCCACGCCCCCGCCGCCGACGGCCCCCTCCACCTGCGTCTGCGCCGGGCGGATGGACGCATCGTCGTCACCTGCGCCACCTGCACCCATCACGCCAGCGCCGACGGCCAGCATTTCGAGCTGCACCTGAGCGACAGCCGCGACCTGCCCCGGACCCTCGACGACGTCGCCACCCTCAGCGTGCGGGCCATGCTCGAGAACACCGACGACTACATCTACTTCAAGGATCGCCACCACGTCTTTGCCGCCGCCAGCCAGACCCTCGTGAGCCTGTGCGAGCCGGTGGGTCACTGGACCGACTTTCTCGGTCAGACCGACTACGACGTCTTCCCCGAAGCCTACGCCGACGTCTACTACCGCCTGGAAAAGCAGGTCTTCGCCGGCGCCCAGGTGGCCCATGAAGTGCAGCCCTACCTCCATCGGGACGGTGTCACCCGCGGCTGGGTGGACAACCGCAAATACCCCGTACTCGACGCCGATGGGCGGATCATCGGCCTGTTCGGAATTGCCCGGGACATCACCGACAAGGTGCTCGCCGAAGCCGCCCTGCGGGAAAGCGAATACTTCTTCCGCGAATCCCAGCGCGCCGCCCACATCGGGTCCTACAAATTCGACGTGGGCAGCGGCCGCTGGACCGCGTCCGAAGTCCTCGACGACATCTTCGGCCTCGCCCCCGCGCCCGATCGCCAACTCCAGGACTGGCTGGATCTCATCCACCCGGACGACCGGGACGGGATGCACCGCTACCTGCTGGACCACGTCCTCACCCAGCGCCAGCCCTTCAATCGGGAGTACCGCATCCTGCGGCGCTGCGACGGCAGCCTGCGCTGGGTGCTCGGCTGTGGGCAACTCGAGCTCGATGCCACCGGCCACCCGACGCACATGTTCGGCACCATCCAGGACATCACCGCCCGCCGCCTGCTGGACGAGGAGCTCGCCGACTACCGCGCCCACCTGGAACAGCGGGTCGACGAACGTACCCGCGAACTCCAGGACGCCAAGAACGCCGCCGAAGCCGCGAGCCTCGCCAAGAGCGCCTTCCTGGCCAACATGAGCCACGAGATCCGCACGCCCCTCAACGCCATTACGGGCATGGCCCACCTGATCCGCAAGGAGCCCCTCAGCCCCCAGCAGGCCGAGCGCCTCGCCAAGCTCGAGACCGCCGGTCAGCACCTGCTCGAGATCCTCAACGCCGTGCTTGAGCTCTCCAAGATCGAAGCCGGCAAGTTCGCCCTCGAAGAACAGCCGGTCCGCCTCGCCCAGGTGGTGGCCGACGTGGTCGCCCTGCTGCAGTGGCGCTCTGCCGGCAAGGGCGTTGTCCTGCGCAGCGAAGTCGGTCCGCTGCCCGCGAACCTGCTGGGCGACGCCACGCGTCTGCAGCAGGCCCTCCTCAACTACACCGCCAACGCGGTCAAATTCACCGAGCGGGGCGAGATCGTCCTGCGCGCCGGCATCGTGGAAGATGGACCGGCCGACGTCCTGGTCCGCTTCGACGTGGAGGACACGGGCATCGGCATCACCGCCGACGCGCTGCCGCGCCTCTTCAACGCCTTCGAGCAGGCCGACAACAGCACCACCCGGCGCTACGGTGGCACCGGTCTGGGTCTCGCCATCACCCGCAAGCTCGCCCAGATCATGGGCGGCGAAGCCGGTGCCGACAGCCAGCCCGGCCGTGGCAGCCGTTTCTGGTTCACGGCGCGGCTGCGCAAGGGTCCGACCGCGGCGGAGGCCGCCCGGCCCGACCCGGCCGCCACCCTGCTCGCCCTCAGTACCCGCCACGCCGGCGCCCGCGTGCTCCTCGCCGAGGACGAACCCATCAACCAGGAGATCACCCAGCTCCTCCTGGAAGAAGCGCGCCTCGTCGCCGACATCGCCGAAAATGGCGAAGCCGCCGTCGCCAAGGCCCGCGACAACGACTACGCCGTCATCCTCATGGACATGCAGATGCCCCGCCTCGACGGCCTGGACGCCACCCGCCAGATCCGCCAGCTCCCCCGCCACGCCCGCACCCCCATCCTCGCCCTCACCGCCAACGCCTTTGCCGAGGACGAAGCCCGCTGCCGCCAGGCCGGCATGAACGCCTTCATTGCCAAACCAATCCATCCGGAGGCCTTGTATGGGGAGGTGCTGCGGGTGCTGGAAGGCGAGTACGCGTCCTGAAGCAGGCGCGCTGCCCCGCGGCGGGACCGGAGGGCGATCCGCGCCCGCGCGGGCGCCAGATCGGCCCGCCGCCATCTCCCCCTGCATCGCCCCCACAAAGACAGAAGGCCGCTCATTGGCGGCCTTCCGTGTTCTCCACCGATGTGGAGGCTGTGCCCATTGCGGGTCAATTCTTTTATAGACAGAGGGGCGGACATCGTCAAATTTGATGACGTGACGCCCGCGGTCAGCGCGGCCGGCTGTCCCAGATCTTTTGCAGGCGCTTGACCGAGACGGGCATGGGCGTCTTGAGCTCCTGGGCGAAGAGGCCGACGCGGAGCTCTTCCAGCAGCCAGCGGAACTCTTCGAGCTGCGGATCGGTGACGCCGGCGCGGGCCTTGGCAAGCCATTCCCGCTCGAAGGGCTGGGCGAGGCGCTTCCAGTCGGCCTGGAGCTGGGCGTCGCGGGCCGCGTTGTTGCGCAGCTTGTCGATGCGCACGCTGGCCCCCTTGAGGTAGCGCGGCACCTGGGCGAGGCGCTCGTAGGGCAGCGCGACGATGAAGTCCTTGGGCATCAGGCGGGCGGCCTGGGCGGTGATGTCGGCGACCACCTCGGGAAAGGTCTTGAGGCCGGCGAGGCGTTTGCCCAGGGTGGCGTGCTCGGCGATCAGCTGGCCGGCGAGGCGCATGAGCTCCTGGGCCACCAGGGTGATGCGCGGCTTGGCGTCCTGGCAGCAGCGGGCAAAGGCATCGGCGTCGGCAGGGAGCGGTGCCATCAGGCAGCAGCGTTCGAGGGTGGCGGCGACGAGCTGGGCCTTGAGTTCGGCCTCGGTGCCGTAGGGCAGGAACTGCAAGGCCAGCTCGCGCAGGCCCGGCAGCTTTTCGATGGCCTTGACCTGGGCGGCGAGGGCCAGGGCGAACAGGCGTGCCAGTCCGCCGCGATGGACCTTGGCGGCCTCCTCCGGCGTGTCGTAGGGACGCAGGGAGACGCTGGCGCCGTCGTCGTGGAGGGCCGGAAAGCCGACGATCTCGCGGCCGGCGACCTTCACCTCCAATAACTCGGGCAGCGGGCCGAAGGTCCACCCGGTGAGGC
Source organism: Rhodocyclaceae bacterium (assembly GCA_035335645.1). GTDB lineage: Bacteria > Pseudomonadota > Gammaproteobacteria > Burkholderiales > Rhodocyclaceae > Zoogloea. The sequence continues at coordinate 6,983 of DAOQMM010000042.1, forward strand.
CCGCCAGAGCACCGCCCGCGACGGGCGACGTGGCGTCGACCGCGGCCGGCGCCTTGCCGACCGGGGCGACCGTAGCCGGTACGTCGGCGGCAGGGACGATGCGGGCGGACTGGAAGCGGGCGGCCACCTGATCGCGGAAGCGGCTGCGCAGCTCGGCCAGGTTGCGGGACTGGCCGAGGACGCGGCCGTGTTCGTCCTGCACCCGGAAATGCATGAAGCAGTGGGGGTTGAGGTTCTCGGGCCGGAAGCTTTCCATGGGCAGCTTGAGGGACACCCGCTCCTCCACGAAACCTTGCAGGGCCTTGAGGAAGGGCTCATCCAGATCGAATTCGCCGGCTTCGAAGCGCTCCATGAAGGCCGCCGCGCTGTCGGCCATGGGCTGCAGGCGGTGGCGGTGCTTCTGCGGCACGGTGCGCAGCAGGGCGGTGACCTTTTCTTCGAGCAGGCCGGGGACCAGCCATTCGCAGCGGTGGGCGGGCACCTGGTTGAGCATGGCCAGGGGCACGGTGAGGGTGACGCCGTCGTCGGCCTCGCCGGGGGCGTGCAGATAGGTGAGCTTGAGCTTCTGGCCCAGCACGTCCAGGTGGGCGGGGAAGCGGTCGGTGGTGATGCCCTCCGCGTCGTGGCGCATGAGCTGGTCGCGGGTGAGCTGCAGGACCTTGGGCGCCTTGCGCTCGGCGTCCTTGCGCCAGGCTTCGAAGCTGGCCAGATCCACCACGTCGGCTGGGAGCTTGGCGTCATAGAAGGCGTGGATGAGCGCTTCGTCCACCAGTACGTCGGGACGCCGGGACTTGTGTTCGAGGCGTTCGATCTCGGCCACGAGGCGGCGGTTGTGGGCCAGGAAGGCCATGCCCCGCGCGGGGCCTTCGGCGATTTCGCCCTGCACCAGGCCTTCGCGGATGAAAAGCTCACGGCACAAGGCCGGGTCGATGTCCCGGTAGCTCACGCCGCGGCGGGCGTAGACGGTGAGGCCGTAGAGGGTGGCGCGCTCCCAGGCGCGCACGGCGCCGTGGCTCTTGGACCAGTGGGGTTCGGAGATCTGGCGCTTGAGGAGGTGGGCGCCGACCTCCTCCAGCCACTCGGGTTCCATGCGGGCGAGGCAGCGGCCGAAGAGGCGCGAGGTATCCACCAGCTCGGCCACCATGATCCACTTGCCGGCCTTCTTGGCCAGGCTGGAGCCGGGATGGGGCCAGAACTTGATGCCGCGGGCGCCCAGGTAGCTGCCGGCGGCGGGGCCGGTGGCGTCCTCGATCTTGCAGCCCACGTGGCCGAGCAGGCCGGCGAGCAGGGCCTTGTGGAGGGCCTCGTAGGCGGCGGGTTCGGTGTTCTCCTTCCAGCCGTGCTCGGCGCACAGGGCGTGGAGCTGGCCATGCACGTCGCGCCATTCGCGCAGGCGCAGCCAGGACAGGAAGTGCTGCTTGCACCAGGCTTTCTGCTTGCTGGCGCTTTCGTGGCGCAGAACTTCGTCCCAGGCTTTCCACAGGTTCCAGAACCACAGGAATTCGGACTTCTGCTCGTGCTCGGGGCCGCGGAAGCGGGCGTGGGCCTGGTCGGCGGCAGCCTGGCGTTCGGGCGGGCGCTCCCGCGGGTCCTGGGTGGACAGGGCGGCGGCGATGACCAGCACCTCGGCAAGGCAGCCCCGGTCGCGGGCGGCCAGGATCATGCGGCCGATCTTGGGATCCAGGGGCAGGCGGGCCAGTTCGCGGCCGATGGGGGTGAGCGCCATGCGGGCGCTGCCGGCCTCGTCGGCACCGCCCTCCTCCACCGCGCCCAGCTCGGCGAGGAGCTGGTAACCGTCGGCCACCATGCGCGGCAGGGGCGCGTCGATGAAGGGGAAGTCCGCCACCTCGCCCAGCTTGAGGGCCTTCATGCGCAGGATCACGCCGGCCAGGGAGGAGCGCAGGATCTCCGGATCGGTGTGGGCGGGGCGCTTGTTGAAGTCGTCCTCGTCGTAGAGGCGGAAGCAGATGCCGTCGCTCACCCGGCCGCAGCGGCCGGCCCGCTGACGGGCGGCGGACTGGGCGATCTTCTCGATCTGGAGCTGTTCCACCTTGTTGCGGTGGGCATAGCGCTTGACCCGCGCGAGGCCGGTATCCACCACGTAGCGGATGCCCGGCACGGTGAGGGACGTTTCGGCCACATTGGTGGCGAGCACAACCCGCCGCCCCTTGCTGGGGGCGAAGACACGGGCCTGGTCGGCGGCGGACTGGCGCGCGAAGAGGGGCAGGATCTCGGTGCCGGCGGCGTGGTGGGCCTTGCGCAGGGCTTCGGCCGCCTCGCGGATCTCCCGCTCGCCAGGCAGGAAGACCAGCACGTCGCCGGGGCCGCTGCGCTGGGCTTCGTCCACCGCATCGACCAGGGCGTCGTAGAGGTCCCGGTCGGGGCCGCGGGGCTCGGGGCGTGGCGCCTCGCCGGGGCGCAGCGGCTTGGGGGCGTCCCGCTCCACCGGGCGATAGCGCAGCTCGATGGGGTAGAGGCGGCCGGACACCTCGATGACCGGCGCAGGCCGCTCCGGCGTGCCGAAGTGGCGGGCGAAGCGCTCCGCGTCGAGGGTGGCGGAGGTGACGATGAGCTTGAGGTCGGGCCGCTTGGCGAGGAGCTGGCGCAGGTAGCCGAGGAGGAAGTCGATGTTGAGGCTGCGCTCGTGGGCCTCGTCGATGATCAGCGTGTCGTAGGCGGAGAGCAGCGGGTCGCCCTGGGTTTCGGCCAGCAGGATGCCGTCGGTCATGAGCTTGATGTAGCTCTGGGGGCCGATGCGGTCGGTGAAGCGGATCTTGTAGCCGACGGCGCTGCCCAGCTCGGTCCTGAGTTCCTGGGCGATGCGGCTGGCGGTGGCGCGGGCGGCGATGCGGCGCGGCTGGGTGTGGCCGATCAGCCCGGCGACGCCGCGGCCCAGCTCAAGACAGATCTTGGGCAGTTGGGTGGTCTTGCCGGAGCCGGTCTCGCCGCAGACGATGACCACCTGGTGGTCGCGGATGGCGGCGGCGATCTCGTCGCGGCGCTGGTTGACGGGCAGCTCGTCGGGAAAGTCCGGGCGCGGACGGGCCTGCTCGCGGGCGATGCGGCGGGCGGCGGAATCGGCGATGCGCAGGCGCAGGGCCTCGGGCAGATCCTCCAGCGTGCGGGGGCGTCGCGGCAGGCGGCGCAGGTCGCGGCGCAGGGCGGGCCGGTCGGCCGTCAGGCAGTGTTCGAGCAGGGAGTACGGATCTTGCCGGACGGCGTCGGGCCGGTCGTGGGGTGCAGCCATGGGTGTTCGAGGGTGAAACGGAGCGGATCAGCCCCGGACGGCGTGGACGGTCCACATGCCCAGGGCGGTCATGGTCAGGGAGCCAAAGAGGTGCACCGCCGCGGCCCCCGCCGCCCAGGCATAGCGGGCTGTGGAGATCAGGTGCACGACCTCGGCGGAGAAGGACGAGAAAGTGGTGAGCCCACCCAGAAAACCGGTCACCACGAGCAGGCGGGCTTCCGGCGGGATGTCCGGGCGCAGGGCGAAGAAGGCCACCGCCACCCCCACCAGATAGCCCCCGAGGAGATTGGCCGCCAGCGTACCCAAGGGCATCTGGGCCAGCACCGGATTGAGCCTCAGCCCCAGCCACCAGCGCAGCCACGCGCCCAGCGCGGCGCCCACACCGATGGCGACGAGGGCAAGGGTCGGGAAGGAATGACTGTGGTCGGGCATGGGGCCGGATTCTACCCTGCCGGAGGTCGGACCGGGCGGGATCGGCCTGGGCCCCGCCGCGGAGGGGTCAGTCCATCGTCAATACGGCCGCCCCCTGCAGGGCGCCGCGACGCAGGGCATCGAGGGCCTCGTTGGCCCGCGCCAGCGGGAAGGGGGTGATCTCTGCGCGGACCGGCACCTGGGGCGCCAGTGCGAGGAATTCCAGCCCGTCCCGGCGGGTCAGGTTGGCCACCGAGCGGATCGTGCGCTCGCCCCACAGGTCGGCGTAAGGAAAGGACGGGATGTCGCTCATGTGGATGCCTGCACAGATGACGCAGCCGCCCTTGTCCACATGCCGCAGCGCCGCCGGCACGAGGGCGCCGGCCGGCGCAAAGAGCAGCGCGGCGTCGAGGCGCTCGGGCGGCGGCGTCGCGGCATCGCCCACCCAGGTGGCGCCGAGCTGACGGGCGAAGGCCTGGCTTTCGATGTCGCCGGGACGGGTGAACGCGTAGAAGGGTCGCTGCTGGTGACGCAGCACCTGGGCGACGAGATGGGCCGCCGCACCGAAGCCGTACAGCCCCACCTTCTGCGCGTCGTCGGCCATGCGCAGGGCACGGTAGCCGATCAGCCCGGCGCACAGCAGCGGCGCCAGCGCGGCCGCCTCGCCCCCATCGGGCAGCGGAAAGCAGTAGCGGGCGTCGGCCACGGTGTATTCGGCGTAACCGCCGGGAATCTGGTAACCCGTGAAGCGCGCCTGAGCGCACAGGTTCTCGCGGCCGCTCCGGCAGAAGCCACAGGTGCCGCAGGTCCACCCCAGCCAGGGCACGCCGACCCGCTGACCAGGCGCGAAGCCACTCACGCCGGCGCCGACCACATCCACCCGGCCGACAATCTCGTGGCCGGGGATCATGGGCCACACCGGGTCCGGCAGCTCGCCCTCCATCAGGTGCAGATCGGTCCGGCACACGCCGCAGGCCTCCACCTTCAGGCGCACCGTACCGGGCGGTGGCGCGGGGACGGGCAGGCGTTCGAGCTGCAGGGGCGTACGAGGCTGGTGCAGCACCATGGCGCGCATGGTGGCGGGGGATCCGGGCGACATGGAGACCTCCTCGGGACCGGCGGACAGTCACGCCCTCACTTTAGGCTGCAGAGTACACACGGAGACTTCCGCCCGTCGGAACAATCTGATAAAAACAAACTCAAACAATAAAATCACTAAAAACGTAAAATACGACCCTAAAGTTCGAATATGACCGGTCGTTACTGGCGACAGAACGATCGGAGCACACCCGAGTGTGCCACGCTGCAACCGGAGACGCCATGGACAGCCTTGCCATCCCGCCCGCCCTGCACTATCAGCCCCGTTACGACTGCCGTGACGGCGCGCTGGTGGGCGCCAAGCTGTACGTGGCCCGCCCGGAGCGCAGCGACAATGTCGTGCTCACCGCCCTCGACGACGCCTGCCTCGCCCGCCTGCACAGCGCCTGCCGGCAGGTGGCGGACTGGAACGCCCACCACGGACTCGACCTGATCCTGACCCTCGGCGCGACCCTCGAGGTCCTCGCCACCCCCACCTTCCGCCAGGCCCTCAACGGTCTGATCCTCGACGCCCGCCTCGACGCCCACAGCCTCGAGCTCAACATCATCACCCGCACCGGCGAGATTCCCGACGAGCAGGCCGCCGCCCTGCACCACCTCAAACGCTGCGGCGTGCGCTTTGCCATCAGTGCCGCCAGCCCCGCCAACGCCCGCCTCGCCTGGCTGCGCCGTCTGCCGGTGGATTGCCTGGAAGTCCCCGCCGCGCTGGTGCAGGACGTGACCGCCGATCCTGAAGGCGTCGCCATCATCCGCGCCCTGGTGACCCGCGCCCACAAGATGGGGCAGCGGGTCAGCGCCAAGGGCATCGCCGACCGCCACACCGCCGGCGTGCTGGTGGCCAGCGACTGCGACTTCGTGCAGGGGCCGCTGCTGGGCGGCCCGATGACGGCGGAGGCCTTCGGAGCCCTGCTGGCCGCCGGTGAACGCCTCAACCCGGAACTGATCCGTGGTCCCCGCCCGGACCGCACGCTGCTGCTGGTGGACGACGAGGAGAACATCCTTAACGCGCTGCGCCGACTGCTGCGGCGGGACGGCTACACCCTGCTCACCGCCAGCAGCGGCCAGCAGGCGCTCGACCTCCTCGCCACCCACCCGGTGGACGTGATCGTCTCCGACCAGCGCATGCCCGGCATGACCGGCGTCGAGTTCCTGCGCAAGGCCAAGGACATGGTGCCGGACACCGTGCGCATGGTGTTGTCCGGCTACACCGAACTGCAGTCCGTCACCGACGCGATCAACGAGGGCAGCATCTACAAGTTCCTGACCAAGCCCTGGGACGACGCGATGCTGCGCGCCAACATCGACGAGGCCTTCCACCGCAAGGCCCTGGTGGACGAGAACCTGCGCCTGGACGCGGAGCTGCACCGGGCCAACGCGGAGCTGGCGCGCATCAACGAACGCCTGGCCGCCCTGCTCGCCGAACGGGAGCGTCAGCTGGACGTGGACGAGTCGGCCCTGCACCTCACCCAGGCGGCCCTCGCGGCGCTGCCCGCGCCGGTGCTCGGCACCGATCCGGGCGGCATGATCGCCTTTGCCAACGCGGCAGCTGACAAACTCTTTCCCGCCCACGCGCCCCTCATCGGGCTGGGCGTGGACGAAGCCCTGCCGCCCGACCTGCGCGATCTTGCCCTGCGCGGCGAAGGGGCAACGGACTACCGGGACGGCGCCCGCCACTTTCACGTGGTGGCTCATCCCCTCCATGCCGTGGGCACCTGCCGCGGCACCCTCTTGAGCTTCACGGACAGGAGTGGCGCATGAGCGAAGCCACCGAACATGTCGACACCCCCCCCGATGGGGCAGCCGAGGAGGCTGAGCGGGCCGCCGAGCTGGAACGCCGCCGCGAAGCGATCCGTGCCCGCGTGATGCATCTGTTCCGCCATCAGGCCGACGATCCCGGCGCCCAGGCGCTGTTGCACGCGGTCCTCGCCTTTCGTCAAGAGCAGCTGAAATGAATCCGATGACTGCCGCCCCGACCCTGACCGACACCCTCGCCCGCATCCAGCGCCTGCCGGTGATGTCGGCCGTCGCGATGGAAGTCCTCCAGTCCCTCAACGGCGCCGACCTGGACGTGGACGCGCTGGCCCGCCGCATCGCCCAGGACCAGGCCATCGCCGCGCGGGTGCTGCGGGTGGCCAACTCTCCGTTCTATGGCATGGCCGGGCGGGTGGCCAGCATCCACGACGCGATCATGGTGCTGGGCCTCTCTGCCGTACGCTCCCTGGTCCTGGCGGCGGCCGTGGTCACTGCCCTGCCCGCCGGACACTGCCCGGGTTTCGATGAACGGCGCTTCTGGCACCACGTGATCGGCACGGCTGCCGCCGCCGAAGCCATGGGCAAGGCCCTCAGGCGCTCACCCGGGCACCTCTTCCTGGCCGGCCTGATCCACGACATCGGCCGCCTCGCCCTGGTCACCCTCTACCCGGCCGACTACGCCGAGGTGCTGCGCCGGGCCGGCGAACGGGACGCACAGCTCATCGACGTGGAGCTGGAGATCTTCGGCTTCGACCACGCCGAGGCCGGCGCCGCCCTCGCCCGCCGCTGGAACTTTCCGGACGAGATCGCCGATGCCCTGGCCTGCCACCACGCACCGGAGCGCAGCCAGCCCGGCGGACTGGCCGGCGTCCTCCACTACGCCGACGCCATCGCCCAGGCCCTCGACCTGGACGGCGAGACCGACAGCCAGATCCCCCGCCTGCACGCCGCCACCGTCGACGCCCTGGGCCTGGGGCGGGACGACCTTCATGGCGTGCTCGCCGGCACCCGGGCGCGTTTCGACAGTTACTGCCTCCTGCTGGGGTGAGCCGATGAATCCACGTCCCTACGCCTTGCCGGTCAGCCTCTTCCCGCTCGCCGACTCCCTGCCCTCGGGTCTGGTCCTGCACCGCAGCGACCGCATCCTCTTCGCCAACCGGGCCATGTCGCGGCTCACCGGTTACACGGCGGACGAGCTCGCGCAGATGGACTTCTGGGCCTTCTTTCCCAAGGCGGCCCAGGGCAAGGTGCAGGAATGGGGACGCATGCGCCTGCAGGGCGAGCATCCGCCGGCCCGCTACGAGACCCTCATCGTCATCAAGAGCGGCGAGGAGCGCTGGGTCGAACTGACCCTCTCCTGCGAGGCCATCGACGGCGCCCGCACCGTGCTGTGCAGCTACCTGGACATCACCGACCGCAAGCGCGCCGAAGCGGCCCAGGCCCAGTCGCGTCAGCTCCTGGCCCAGATCATCGACGGCGACCCGGTACCGACCCTGGTCATCAACGCCCGCCACATCGTCACCCACTGGAACCAGGCCTGCGAGCAGATCACCGGCATCCGCGCCGCCGACATCGTGGGCACCCGTAAGCACTGGACGGCCTTCTATGACCACGAGCGGCCCATCATGGCCGACCTCATCGTCTCCGGCGAGATCGAGACCATCACCCGGCACTACGGCCAGAAGAAGCTGCGCCGCTCGCCAGTGGTGGCCAGCGCCTACGAGGCCGAAGACTTCTTCCCCCATTTCGGCGAGAACGGCCGCTGGCTGTACTTCACCGCCGCGCCGCTGCGCAATGCCGCCGGGGCCACCATCGGTGCCATCGAAACGCTGCAGGACATCACCGAGCGGCGCAAGGCCGAGGACGAACTGCGCCAGATGCACACCAGCCTGGAAGCCAAGGTGGCCCAGCGCACCGTCGAACTGCAGGACGCCAAGGCCACCCTGGAGCGGGACATTGCCCGCCGCGAGACCGCCGAGGCCGAGTTGCGCGCCCGCTACTCCGAGCTGAAAGACCTCAACAGCCGCCTCTCCGACACCCAGCAGCAGCTCGTGCAGTCCGAAAAGATGGCCTCCATCGGCCAGCTCGCCGCCGGCGTCGCCCACGAGATCAACAACCCCATCGGCTACGTCAATTCCAACATCCGCAGCCTCAAAAGCTACATCGCCCAGTTGCTGGGCGTGGTGGACGCCTACCAGGCCCGCGAGGCGGCCCTGCCGGAACCTGACCGCGCCGCCCTCGCTGCGGCGCGCAAGGCCGCCGACTTCGACTTTCTGCGGGAGGACGTCACCCAGCTCCTCGCCGAATCCGAAGAAGGCACGGAGCGGGTGCGCAAGATCGTCCAGGACCTGCGCGACTTCTCCCGCACCGAGGCCACCCAGGACTGGCAGTCGGTGGATCTGCGCCGTGGCCTCGACAGCACCCTCAACATCGCCAGCAACGAGATCAAGTACCGCGCCGAAGTCGTGCGTGACTACGGCGAGATGCCCCTCGTGGAATGCCTGCCGTCCCAGCTCAACCAGGTCTTCATGAACCTCTTCGTGAACGCCGCCCAGGCCATGCCCGAGGGCCACCGCGGCCTCATCACCGTGCGCACCGGTACCGAACCAACCGGCGAGGCCGTGTGGATCGAAGTAGCCGACAACGGCAGCGGCATGCCCGCCGATGTGATGGCGCGCATCTTCGACCCCTTCTTCACCACCAAGCCGGTGGGCAAGGGCACCGGCCTGGGCCTGTCCCTGTCCTACGGCATCATCCAGAAGCACCACGGCCACATCGGCGTCACCAGCACGCCGGGCGCCGGCACCACCTTCCGCATCGTCCTGCCCGTGCACCGCGCCCTCACCGACGGAGCCACCCCATGAGCGAAGCCGCCGCCCCCGCCTTCACCCTGCTGTGCGTGGATGACGAAGCCAACATCCTGTCGGCCCTGCGCCGCCTCTTCCGCCCCCACGGCTACACCGTGCTCACCGCCGGCGGCGGCGAGGAAGGGCTCGAAATCCTCGCCCGCGAGCCGGTGGACCTGATCATCTCCGACATGCGCATGCCGGTCATGGACGGCGCCCGCTTCCTGGGCGAAGCGCGCAAGCGCCACCCGGACACGGTGCGCCTGCTCCTCACCGGCTACGCCGACATGGAATCCACCATCGAGGCCATCAACGCGGGCCAGATCAGCCGCTACATTTCCAAGCCGTGGAACGACCAGGACGTGCTCCTCACCGTCCGCGAAGCCCTGGAACGCAAGCAGCTCGAAAAGGAGAAGGCCCGCCTCGAAGCCCTCACCCGCAGCCAGAACGACGAGCTCAAGTCCCTCAACGCCAGCCTGGAACAGAAGGTGGAGGCCCGCACCGCCGAGCTGCGCATCGCCCACGACAAGCTCAAGCAGAACTTCCTCACCTCGATCCGGGTGTTCTCCAACCTCATCGAGCTGCGCGAGGGCGCCATGTCCGGCCACTCCCGGCGGGTCGCCGACCTGGCCCGCAAGATGGCGATCCACCTGGGCTTCAACGCCACCGACGCCCAGGACGTGATGCTCGCCGGCCTGCTCCACGACGTGGGCAAGATCGGCCTGCGCGACGAGCTGCTGTCCAAGCCCGTGTCCCACATGACCGGCGACGAGCTGGGCCAGCTGCGCCGCCACCCGGTGGCCGGCCAGTCCGCCCTGATGGCCCTGGAAAACCTGCGCAAGGCGGGCACCCTGATCCGCGCCCACCACGAACGCTGGGACGGCCAGGGCTATCCGGACGGCCTCTCCGGCCTGGCCATCCCCATCGGCGCCCGCCTGCTGGCAGTGGCCAACGACTTCGACGGCCTGCAGATCGGCACCCTCACGCCCCGCAAGCTGCGTCAGGAGGAGGCCCTCGCCTTCATCCAGCAGAATCGCGGCAAGCGTTACTGCCCGCAATCGGTGGACGCCCTCGCGGCGGTCCTCGGCTCGACCGAGAGTGCCCCGGCGGTGGGCAACATCGTCAGCACGGCGGCGCTCAAGCCCGGCATGGTGCTCGCCCGCGATCTGGTGACGCCGGAAGGCGTCATGCTTCTCGCTGCCGACTTCGTCCTCGACGACGGCCTGATCCGCCAGCTGCGCGAACTGGAGGCCTCCGAGGGCCGCCGCCTGGCGATCCCGATCCGCGCCGAACGCAAGACGACCGCGTCGATGTAAGCTTTGCCGGTCCGGTCCGGTCATCTCCGGCAAGACAGCCTGCCGGACGCTCCGACGACCATGATCTTCTCCTTCACCCGCAAACGGGAATTCGAACAGGTGGTGCGCGCCTACAGCGCCGACCTGTACCGTTTTGCCTACTGGCTGTGCCGCGACCGCTTCGTCGCCGAAGACCTGGTGCAGGAGAGCTTCGCCCGTGCCTGGAGCAACTGGGACAGCCTGCGCGACAAGTCCGCCCCCAAGCCCTGGCTGCTCACCATCCTGCGCAACGAGCACGCGCGCCTGTACGAGCGCAAGCAGTTCGACTACGTGGACGAACAGCCGGAAGAGCTGGCCATCGCCGCCGACCACGACCCGGTCGCCCTGCACGAACTGGAAGACCTGATCGGCCGCCTGCCCCTGTCCCTGCGGGAACCCTTCCTGCTCCAGACTCTGGGCGGCTTTTCCTGCGGCGAGATCGCCGCCCAGCTGGACACCACCGAAGGCGCCGTGATGGTCCGCCTCACCCGCGCCCGCCAGGGCCTGCGCCAGCTGCTGGACGGTGCCGCCGCCCCCCGGCACACCGGGAGTGCCTCATGAACGCCCAGAACCCCGCCCGCGACGTCTTCGCCTCGCCCATGAACTGCCTCGAATTCCGGCGCCTCAAGCTGGCCGATCCCCATCGCCTGTCCGCCGCCGCCCTCGCCCACCAGCGCGAATGCGCCCTGTGCCAGGCCTTCGCCCGCCGCGTCGATACGCAGGAGCAACGCATCGCCACGGTCCTCGACATCCCGCTCCCCGACGGGCTGGCAGACCGCGTCCTGGTGCGCGTCCACCACGGCCGGCCGCGCCCCTGGCGCTTTCTGGCTCTGGCGGCGACGGTGGTGCTGAGCGTCGGGCTGAGCTTCAACCTGTGGCACGACTACCCGCGGGACGACTACGCGCGCTTCGCCATCGATCACACGCTGCACGAACCCGAGTCCTTCACCGACCACCGCCTGGCGGATCCGAGCCAGTTCCGCCTGGCCCTCGCCCGCTTCGGGGCGGAACTGGAAGCACCGGTGGGCGAGGTGTTGTACATGAAGCTGTGCCCGGTCCCCGGCGGGACCGGCTGGCACATCGTGATCCGCACCGAGCATGGGCAGGCGACCCTGCTCCTGATCCCGCGCAAGGCCGGCGAGGGCAGCGCCCAGGGTAAGCCGCTGGAGGCCGAATGGAAAGGAATGACCGCGCTGGCGCAGCCGGGCGGCGACGGGTATTACGCCATCGTGGCGGACTCGCCGGAGCGCGCCCAGGCCATTGCCGCGATGATGAAGGAACGCATCCGCTGGCGGATCTGAGCGGCGCGCTCAGGCGAGGATGGACGAAAAATCGGCCCCGTCGCGCAGCAGGCGCTGCAGGTCGTCCACCGGCATCGGCCGCGCGAACAGGTAGCCCTGGATGAGGTGGCAGCCGCGCTGGCGCAGGGCACCGAGCTGGGCCGCCGTCTCCACGCCTTCGGCCACCACGTCGAGTCCCAGGCTCTGGGCCAGACCGATGACGGCTTCGACGATCACCCCGCCCTGACCGCTGTCCAGTTCATTCACGAAGGAGCGGTCGATCTTGAGGGTGTCCACCGCCAGGCTGTGCAGGTAGGCCAGCGAGGAATAGCCGGTGCCGAAATCGTCCACCGCCACCCGCACGCCCATCTCCCGCAGGCGCGCAAGGATGGTGGTCGCATAGTCCAGGTCGCGCATCAGCACCGTCTCGGTCAGCTCGAACTCCAGCCGGGTCGCGGGTACGCCGCGATCGGCCAGGAGGCCATTCACCATCGGGATGAGCTGGACGTCCATGAAGTTCACCCCGGAGAGGTTTACGCTGGCCCGGAATCCCTCCGGGGCCACCGGCTCCAGGCGGGCCACGTCGGCGAACACGGTGTCCATCAGGCGCCGGCTCAGGGGGAGGATCAGGCCGGATTCCTCGGCCAGGGAGATGAACTCCGGCGGCGGGATCATGCCGCGCAGGGAATGCTTCCAGCGGATCAGGGCCTCGGCCTTGACGATGGCCCGCCGGCGCACGTCCACGATGGGCTGATACACGACGGTCAGTTCGTTGTTCTCGATGGCGCGGCGCAGGTCGCTTTCCAGGCTGAAGCGCAGGAAGGCCGCCACCTTCATCTCCTCGGAGAACAGCGCCACCTGCTCGCCGGCCTGGGTCTTGGCCCGGTTGAGGGCGGTCTCGGCCGCCTTCAGCAAGGCGTCGGCGTCGCTCGCGTGGTCGGGCATCATCGCCACACCGATCCGCGCCGACAGGGCGATCTCCTGTCCCGGCACATGGATCGGCGCCCGCACCGTGGCCAGCAAGCCCTCAGCCACCCCCAGCAGCATGCTGGGTGATCCGGCCTCCTGCACCAGAATCGCGAACTCGTCCGACGCCAGGCGCGCCACCTTGAGGTCTGGCAAGCCGCCACCGCCGGCGGGCTCGACCGGCGCGCGGTCGCCCATGCATTCGCGCAGACGGTGGGCGATGACCTGAAGCACCTGGTCGCCCCGGTCCGGCCCGAGGCTGTCATTGATGCGCGCAAACCGGTCCACATCCAGCACCATCACTGCGCAGCCGGTCTCGTTGCGGCGGCAGCGGCTCACCGCCGCCAGCAGGCTTTCACGGAAAAACTCCCGGTTCGGCAGGCCGGTCAGGGAATCGAAATAGGCCAGCTGGCGGATGCGCCGCTGGGCCTCCACCTGCTGGGTGATGTCCTGCACGCTGCCCTCCATCACCCAGCGCCCCCGCGCCGGATCGGAGGAAGGCGCCGGTTCGGCCGTCTCGTGCAAAGTGCGCACGCTGCCGTCCGGCCACACCACCCGGTAGGTGAGCTGATAGCCGTGCCCCCGTGCCGCCTCGTCGAGGGCGGCCGCCACGGTGGCCCGGTCGGGCAGATAGACGTGATCGACCAGGGCCTGCGCGTCATCGCCGAAGCTCGCCGCGGTCTGCCCGAAGAGCCGGAAATACTGTTCGGAGCGCTGGATGCTGCCCTGCTCGGGCCACCATTCCCAACTGCCCAGGCGGGCCACGCGCTGGGCGTTGGAGAGGCTTTCCTTGTTGCGCACCAGCTCCTTCATCACGTCGGCGGAGCGGAGCACGTAACGCACCCGGAAGCGCAGCAGGGTCCAGTTGATGGGTTTGGAGATGAAGTCGGTGGCGCCCGCATCGAAGGCGCGCTGCACGGACTCGCTGTCATCGAGCCCCGTCAGCATGATGATGGGGACCAGCAGGCCGGCATCCAGTGCGCGCAGACGGGCACACACCTCGAAACCGCCGAGTCCCGGCATCACCACATCGAGCAACACCAGATCGGGCCGCCGCGCGGAGAAAAGCTCAAGCGCCTGCTGCCCGTCCTCGGCCTCCTGCACGGCGTACCCCCCCTCGCGCAGGGCTTCGCCCGCCATCAGGCGTGTCAGCGGGTCGTCGTCGACGATCAGGATGCGGGCACGGGACGCTTCAGTCATGGTCTTGGGGCGCGGTCGGCGCCGGAGAATTCGGGGGTGTATCCGGGGACGGCGGGACGGCGGCGCGCTCCGCCTCACCCGCTGCAAGCAGCCCGCGGGCGACCATCACCGCCCGGCAGGCCTGCCAGGCTTCCGCCAGGGCCTCGACCTCGCCGGCCGCCGGCACGCCGCCTTCGCGGATGTGATCATCCAGGGCACGGGCACATCCTGCCAGACGGACGGCCCCGAGGGCCAGACACCCGGACTTCATCTTGTGGGCCACGGCCCGCATCGCGCTCCAGTCGCCTGCCTCGAAACTACTGCGCACGCTGGCCACGTGCCGTTCGGTTTCGGTGGCGAAGAGGTCCACCAGGCGGACCAGCATGGGCGACGACGGATTGCGGTTGACGCCCGGCAGCCCGAGCAACACATCCATGTCCAGCGCCGCCGGCGCCTCCACATGGCCGGACGGAGCCGGTCGCGGCGATGCCAGCAGGGACGGCGCGGGCTCGACCGGCACGAAGGTGGTGAGCCATTTGGCCAGCGTTTCGCCCAGTTGTTCCCGCGACACGGGTTTGACCAGGTAGTCATCCATGCCCGCCGCCAGGCAGGCGTCCCGGTCTTCCCGCAGGGCGTTGGCGGTGAGCGCCACCACCGGCACCCGCGGCAGACAGCGGAAATCCTCGTCCGCGCGGATCGCCACGGTCGCCTGGCGACCGTCCATCTCGGGCATCTGGATGTCCATCAGCACCAGGTCGAAGCGCTCGCGGCGGCAGGCCTCGAAGGCCTCGCGGCCGTTCTCGGCGACGGCCACCCGGCAACCGAGGGATTCCAGCACCGCCACGGCGATTTCCCGGTTCACCGGATGATCTTCGGCCACCAGCACGCGGGCGGTCAGCGGCACCACGGACGTGTCGTCCGGGTCCCGCTCCTGCCCGAGGAGGGCACGCCGGATCGCCACCCCGGTGAGCGGACCGGCCAGCACCTCGGCGGCGCCGGCGATGCGGGCCTGCTCGGCCTCCTCCCGGCCTGTTCCTACCACAGCCAGACGCGGCGGCGCAGACGGCGCCTCCCGCAACATCTCGAGCAACGCAAAGCCCTTGCCACCGTCGAAGCCTGCGTCGGTGACGATCCACTGGAACACGGCACCGGAGGCCAGCCGGGCCGTCACGGCCGCCTGGTCGGGCGCGATCTCGACGGCACCTCCCATGAAGACGATCTGTTCGGCAAGCGCCTCCCGCGAGGCCGGGTCGCCCATCGCCAGCAGGGCCCGGCGACCGTCGAGCACCGCGTGGGCGTCGCCCTGGGTCACGGCGCCCAGCTCGATCTCCACCCAGAATGTGGCGCCCTCGCCCGGCGCGGAATCGTAGCCGATGTCACCATCCATCAGGGTCACCAGCTGCTTGGCGATGGACAGCCCCAGCCCGGTGCCGCCGAAGCGGCGGGCCATGGAATTGTCGGCCTGGGAAAAGGACTGGAACAGGCGCGATTCCATGCCCCGCGGCACGCCGATGCCGGTGTCGCGCACGGTGGCGCGGATGCGCACCCGACCGGGGTGGGCGCAGGGCAGCCGGCGCAGCTGGATGGCGATGCTGCCGTGCTCGGTGAATTTCTGGGCGTTGGAAACCAGGTTGCTGATCACCTGACGGACCCGCAGGGCGTCGCCGCGCACCATGTCCGGCACATCCTGTTCGACCTTCAGGCGCAGGCGAATGCCGCGCTGCTGGGCAGAGGTCGCGAAGAGGGAGGCCACCTGGTCCACGGTGTCGCGCAGGGAAAACGCCAGAGACTCCAGCTCCAGGCGGCCGGCTTCGATCTTGGAGACGTCCAGCACATCGTTGATGACCTCCATCAGGGCCCGCGCCGAGTCGTCCAGCATGTCCACGAAATGGCCCTGGCGCGCCGCCAGGGAGGTCTGGCGCAACAGGCCGATCATGCCCATCACGCCGTTCATGGGCGTGCGGATCTCGTGGCTCATGTTGGCCAGGAACTGGGACTTGGCCCGGTTGGCCGCTTCGGCCTGTTCCTTGGCAGCCACCAGCTCGCGGGTACGCACCGCCACCTCGGATTCCAGCTGCGCCCGATGCAGGGTCAGTTCCTGGTCACGGGTGGCGATCTCGGCCAGCATGCCGTTGAAGCCGGCGATCAGCTCACCCACCTCATCCGCGTAGCCGGCGGGCGCCCGCAGGTCATAGCGCTTGTAGCGGCCCACCTCGCGCATGACCTCCGCCAGGCGCTGGATCGGCTCGACAATCATCGCCTGCATGCGACGGGTCAGCAGGGAGGCCGCCAGCAAGGCACCGCCCAGACCGAACAGGGCATAACCGAACCAGGCCAGGAATTGGCCGAGGACCGGGTGCAGGTCGAATTCGATGATCAGCCGGCCCAGGTTCTCCCCATCGCTCTCGATGCCCTGGGCGACCACCAGATGGGTCAGCCCCCACCCCAAGCGGCCCGGCTCGGCGGCGGCCTTGAGCGCCTCCACCCGCGCCTGCGCGGCGCCGACACCGGCAGGGTAGGCGGCGAAGACACGGCCGTCCGGTCGTACCAGCAGGGCCGTCGCGACCCGCTCATGGTGACGCAGGGAGGCAAGCAGGCTGTCCGCCACACGGGGATCGTCGAAGCGGAGCGGCGACGCGGCACCGTCGGCGATGATCTCCGAGAGCACGCGCCCCTCGTTATTCACGCGCCGGATCTCGTTGTGGATCTCGGTCACAAAGAGGGCCAGGAACCCGACCCCCAGCGCGATGAGCACCCCCAGACGTACGACGGTGCTCAGTTTGCGGCCGATGGGCAGATCCCGCAGGGCGTTCAGCGGATTCATCTCACAGCCCCTTCAGCCCGAAGACGTTGCGTCCCAGGCGCAGCAGCTGCGAGCTGGCCTTGAGGGTGTCGCGGGTCAGCGCGGCCTGATTGATGTCGAAACGGACGCGATCCTCCTCGGTCACCAGGCCGATTCCGCCTCCCGCCTCGGCAAAGCCGTCGATATCGCTCACGGTCAGCACGCCACGCCCGGCCAGGGTGCGCAGGATCAGGCCGGTGCGGCGCTCTTCCGACTCGGCGACGAACACCACGTGGCAGTCCACCGCCTGCTCCAGACTGTCCGCCTGGCGGACCCGCACCTCATGACCCTGCACCAGGCGGCCGTCGATGCCGTGCAGCGCCCCGTCGAAAGGATCCCGCCCGAGCAGGCAGACGCGCAGCACCGCCCCGCCGGGCAGGCGCGCCGCCGGCCACTCCACGTAGCGGGCGAAGTTGAGGATGTAGGCCGCCTTGATCTGGTACTCGCCGGGCGGTACGGCGACCGCCGGCAGGCCGGCCCCGAGGGCGGCCCACAGCACCAACAGGAAGCGCAGTATGCGGAACGTCACGGGGGCGGCCTCAGTAACGCCACACACCCTGGACAAAGCCCCGCCGCGGCAGATACGCCGGCACGCCGGGGAACACGTCGGAGACGTACTCCAGGTGCAGGGGGTCGAACAGGTTCTGACCCACCACGGCAAGCTCGAACGTCCGGTTCAGCTTCCACGCATAGCGCAGGTCCACCGCGGTGTAGGCCGGGATGTCGCCCTCACCCACGCGCCCCACGCGGCGCAGCATCAGGTCCACATCGCGCCCGCCGCCCAGGGCGAACACCCCGTGCACACTCGCCCAGTGATTGGGGGCGCTGTACTTCAGGTTGCCGCCAAAGGTGGCCAGCGCCACGTCCGATGCGGGGTCGATCGAGGTGTTCATGAGGGTGTAGCTGGCCTGCAGACGGAACCAGGCTGTCACCGGCACATCCATGCCCAGTTCCAGCCCGGAGCTGCAACCGGACACGTTGTTGCTGCGCAGCACGCGCTGGATCGGCAGATAGCCTGGCGGCACGCCGATGGCAATGCCCGGCACGATCAGCCCCGCCGGATCCGTGGCGCCGCCAATCAGACCGCTGTAGCGCTGGTGGAAGAGCACCGCCTCGACACTCCCGTTGCCCAGATTGCGCCGATAGCCGGTCTCCACGGCAACCACCCGCTCTGCGCGACGGTTCCAGTCGGCGGCCGGCTGGGAGACGATGGCCGCGGACGTCGGGCCGAATCCCGGCGGCAGCGGCACGATGCGATTGACCAGATTCGCGTCGGTCTCGCCGATGGACGGCGTGCGCGCGGCCCGCGACCAGCCCGCCCACACACTGTCGGTGGTGGTCGGCGTCCACATCAGGCGCACGGTGGGTTGAGGCTCGAAGCCCGACAGGCTGCTGTACTCGAAACGCCCCCCCAGGGTCAGCATCAACCTTCGCGGCAGCAAAGTAATCTCGTCCTGGGCAAACGCGCTGGCGATATGGCTGTCGCGGCGGTTGGGCGTCATCCACAGCATCGGCGTGCGGGATTCGATCTCGGCGCGGAACGCCCGGTAACCCAGCCCCCACATCAGGGCGTGTTTGCCTACGGGTGCCAGCCGGTGCTGCAGGTCCAGATCGGCGGTCGTGACCGCGCCGGTGCCGTAGCTGCCCACGTCGGCCTGCTGTCGATCCAGATAGGCCTGCAGCGTCGCCTCGCCGCCGGCCAGCCCCCAGTTGTAACGTCCCAAAAGATTGGCGCCGTCGAACTGCGGGGCGAAGGCATTGCCGGACGGCGCTTCCGCCACCAGCCCCACGGCCGAATCACCGCCGCTGCGCCGGTAGGCGTTGCCCTGCAGGGACCAGGTGTTGCGGCCCCCCACGGCCGAATCCATGCGGAATCCGGCCAGCCAGCCTGTCAGCTTGTCACCCACCGCGTCGCCGTCCTCACGCCGCGTCGAGGAGATCTCGCCGCCCTTGGCGAAGACCCGCAGGGCCGCGCCGTTTGCCAGGGTGAAACCTTGCCGCGCCGCGACAACCGGCGCACCGCGATCGTCCACGGTCACGGAGGCCAGCGTGCCCTGGGTGGCCGTCGCCTTGCGGGTGACGATGTTGATGATGCCGTTCACCGCATTGGCGCCCCACAGGGACGCGCCGGGGCCGCGGACCACCTCGATGCGCTCCACGTCCTCGAGCAGCACGTCGATGGCTTCCCAGAACACGCCGGAAAACAGGGGGCTGTAGACGCTGCGCCCGTCGATCTGCACCAGCAGCTTGTTGGAGAAGCGCCCATTGAAGCCGCGCACGCTCACCGCCCAGCGTGCCGCCCCGATCTGCGCCACATTGACGCCGGGCACCTCGCGCAAGGCCTCGGGGATGCTGCGGGCGCCGCTGCGGCGGATATCGTCGGCGGACAGGACCGTCACGGCCGCAGGCGTGTCCGACAACTTCTGGGCCTTGCGGGCGACGGACGCCACTTCCAGCTTGACCAGCTCTTCCAGGCTCAGATCATCGAGCTCGCGTTCACCGGCATGGACCGGCAGGGCAAGGATGGCACTCAGAACGGCAATACTCAGGACGGTGGGATTCATGGACAAGGAGGACAGTGCGGGCGACACGTTCAAGACGACGGAAAGCGGGACAACTTGAGCGGAATTTCACCCGATGCAAGGTCGATACGACCCTCGAATATTTCTCAAATCCGCCAACGTTAACTAATTCGTCAATACACACGCCAATTTTGTCACACTGTTTCCCGCCTCACAAAAATGTGAAATTCAGGGCGGAACGCATCGCGACCGAACCGGGCCGGCAACCCGACGTTCGGCTACAATCGAGCATTTACAATGCAATAAGGGCGTCCAGACGGCCATCGCCGCGCCCACCCAAGGTAAGCCCATGACCGCACCGACCCCCCGCGGCGAAGACAACGCCGCCAGCAACTTCATCCGCAACATCGTTGACGAGCACCGTCGCACCGGCAAATGGAGCGGGCGTGTCGAAACGCGCTTCCCGCCCGAGCCCAACGGCTACCTGCACTACGGCCACGCCAAGAGCATCTGCCTCAACTTCGGCCTGGCCCTCAGCTACAGCGGCGCCTGCCACCTGCGCTTCGACGACACCAACCCCACCAAGGAAGAGCAGGAATACGTGGACGCCATCATCGAGGCCGTCCAGTGGCTGGGCTTCGACTGGGGCGAGCACCTGTACTTCGCGTCGGACTACTTCGACAAGATGTACGCCATGGCCGAATACCTGATCACCGTGGGCAAGGCCTACGTGGACTCCCTGTCCGCCGAAGAGATGCGCGCCTACCGGGGCACCCTCTCCGCGCCGGGCCAGGACAGCCCGTATCGAAACCGCAGCGTGGCCGAGAACCTGGAACTCTTCCAGCGCATGCGCGCCGGCGAGTTCCCCGACGGCACCCACATCCTGCGTGCCCGCATCGACATGGCCTCGCCCAACATCAACCTGCGCGACCCGGCCATCTACCGCATCC
>DAOQMM010000043.1:0-26303 GCA_035335645.1 Rhodocyclaceae bacterium
GCCGCCGGCCGCGGCGAACGCATGCGCCCCCTCACCGACACCTGCCCCAAGCCGCTCCTGGCGGCGGGGGGCAAGCCGCTGATCGTGTGGCACATCGAACGCCTCGCCACCGCCGGCATCACCGAGCTCGTCATCAACCACGCCCATCTGGGCGCCATGATCGAAGCCGCCCTCGGTGACGGCCGCCGCTTGGGCGTCACGATCCACTATTCGCCCGAAGGCAGCGCACTGGAAACCGCCGGCGGCATCGCCCGAGCCCTGCCCCTGCTGGGTGACGCGCCCTTCCTGGTGATCAACGGCGACGTCTTCTGCGATGCGGATTTCGCGCCCCTGGCCCGTGCCGCAGCCGGGCTGCGCGCCGACGGTCCCCTCGCCCACCTGCTCCTGGTGCCCAACCCGCCCCACCATCCGGACGGCGACTTCGGCCTGCACGCGGACGGCCACATCCGCGACGACGGCAGCGGCACGCGCCTCACCTTCGCTGGCGTCGGCGCGTACCACCCGGCCCTGTTCGCCGGCGTCGATCCCGACCGCCCCGCCAAACTCGCCCCGCTGCTGCGCACCGCCATGTCCGACGGTCGCGTCCGCGGCACCCGCTTCGACGGCCGCTGGGTGGACGTAGGCACACCGGCGCGCCTGCGCGAACTTGACCAGGCCTTGCGCACCGGGACGCCGGATTGACGTAAGCTCGCAACCAACGGCCCGCGCCCCGGTCCATCCTTCATCCCCGTCCTTCCCGGCCCGTCCCATGTCCCTCGACATCACCCCCTTCCAGGCCCGTCGCCAACGCCTGCTGGCCACCCTGCAAGCCAGCGGCGGCGGCGTCGCCATCCTGCCCACCGCGCCCGAGCGCCTGCGCAACCGGGACGCCCACTACGGCTACCGCTTCGACAGCTATTTCTACTACCTGACTGGCTTCCGCGAGCCCGAGGCGGTACTGGTGCTGGTGGCGGGCGACACCCCGCGCAGCCTGCTGTTCTGCCGCAACAAGGATGTGGAGCGGGAGATCTGGGACGGTTTCCGCTTCGGCCCCGAGGCGGCGCGGGACAGCTTCGGCTTCGACGAGGCCTACGCCATCGGCGAACTGGACGACCAGCTTGCCCGCCTCCTCGCCGACCAGCCCGCCATCTTCCACTCCGTCGGCTACGAGCCCGACTGGGACAGCCGCATCGCCGCCGCCCTCAACCGGGTCCGCGCCCAGGCCCGCAGCGGCGCCCGCGCGCCGGAGCAGATCCGCGACATCCGCAGCCTCATCGACGAGATGCGCCTCGTCAAGGACGATGCCGAACTGGCGCTCATGCGCCGCGCCGCCGACATCTCGGGCGCCGCCCACCGCCGCGCCATGCGCACCGCCCGACCCGGCACCCGGGAATACGAGGTCGAGGCCGAACTCCTCCACGAGTTCCGCCGCGGCGGCAGCCAGGCCCCGGCCTACACCTCCATCGTCGCCAGCGGCGCCAACGCCTGCGTGCTGCACTATGTCGAGAACGACCGCGTCATGCAGAACGGCGAGCTGCTCCTCATCGACGCCGGCTGCGAGCTGGACGGCTACGCCTCGGACATCACCCGCAGCTTTCCCGTGAATGGCCGCTTCAGCGGCCCTCAGAAGGCCGCCTACGAGCTGGTCCTCGCCGCCCAGGCCGCCGCCATCGCCGAGATCCGTCCCGGCGCCAGCTGGAACGCCGGCCACGACGCCGCCGTGCGCGTTCTCGCCCAGGGCTTCATCGACCTGGGCCTGCTCGCCGGCAGCCTCGACGGCGTCCTTGAAACCGGCAGCTACCGGCAGTTCTACATGCACCGCACCGGCCACTGGCTGGGCCTCGACGTGCATGACGCCGGCGACTACAAGCTCGCCGGCGAATGGCGCCCGCTGGTGGCCGGCAACGTGCTCACCGTCGAGCCCGGCTGTTACATCCGTCCCGCCGACGGCGTGCCGGAAGCCTTCTGGAACATCGGCATCCGCATCGAGGACGACGCCCTCGTGACGCCCGACGGCTGCGAGATCCTCACCACCGCGGCCCCCAAGTCCGTCGCCGACATCGAAGCCCTGATGGCCGATCGCTGACATGGACCGCCACGACCTCGTCATCGTCGGCGCCGGCCCGGTGGGCATGGCCCTCGCCCTGGCCCTCAAGGACGCCGGCCTCGACATCCTCCTGGTGGACGCGCGCGCCCGCGGCGCGGCCCGGCACGATCCCCGCGTCCTCGCCCTCGCCCACGGCACCCGCCTCACCCTCGAACGGCTGGGCGTCTGGACACAATTGCGGGCCACCCCCATCGAGACCATCCACGTCTCCCAGCAGGGCGGCTTCGGGCGCAGCCTGCTGCGCGCCACCGACTATGACCAGCCCGCCCTCGGCTACGTGGTCGCCGCCGGTGATCTGGCCGCGGCCCTCGACGATGCCCTGCTCGCCGCGCGCATCCCGGTGCGCGGCGACGCCAGCGTGAGCGGCCTGGCCGCCGGCGCCGACGACGTGCTCGTCAGCCTCGCCGACGGCCATACCCTGTCGGCCCGCCTCGCCGCCTGCGCCGAAGGCGCCATCCAGGGCGACGAGGACGACACCCTGGTGGAGCGGGACTACGGCCAGCACGCGGTGATCTCGGTCGCCACGCCCGCCGGCAGCCACGGCCACCGGGCCTGGGAACGCTTTACCCCGCAGGGCCCCCTCGCCGTCCTGCCCTGCGGTCACGACTGCGCCATCGTCCACACCGCGGCACCCGACGCGGCCGACGCCCTGATGACCCTCGACGACGCGGCCTATCTGGCGCACCTGCAGGCGCACTTCGGCCAGCGTCTGCGTTTTGCCGCCGTCGGTCCGCGGGCCCGCTATCCGCTGCGCCTGCGCTACCGGCCGAACCCGGTGGGCCACCGCACCGTCTGGCTCGGCAACGCCGCGCAGACGCTCCACCCGGTCGCCGGCCAGGGCTACAACCTGGCCCTGCGTGATGTATGGGCCTGCGCCCAGGTGCTGCTGCGCAGCGGCGGCGATCCCGGCGCCCCGGAGACCCTCGCCACCTACGCCCGCGAACGCCGCCTCGACCGGGCCGGCACGATCCGCTTCACCGATACCCTGGTGCGCCTGTTCAGCACGGATTTGGCGCCCCTGCGTCACGCCCGCGGCGCCGGCCTGTTCGCCCTGGATCTGCTGCCGCCGGCACGCCATTTCGTGGCCAAGCGGATGATGTTCGGCGCCCGCGCCTGGCCGTGAGCCCGGCGGGCTGAAGTCCCGCCCGGCGCCCTGCACGTCCGCCTCCCCGCGGCGCAGCAAACGCCGTAGAATCCGCCCCTCCGCGTCCCCATCCGGGGGCCTCGTGCCGAGTGGACCGCCATGTCCGAAACCGACGACCTGCAGCACCACGACGACCTCGACCGCCACGTGCGCGAGGTGCAGCATCTGCTCGCCCGGCACAAGCTGGTGGAGGATCTCGTCCATCGCCAGGACATGCCCCGCCACGATCTGGTGGAGAACCTGGTCCACAAGCAGCACGTCAACGAGCTCACTCACAAGCTCGACAGCCTCCACCCGGCGGACATCGCCCACATCCTCGAAGCCCTGCCCCTCGATGAACGTCTCTTCGTCTGGGATCTGGTCAAGGCCGAGCGGGACGGCGAGATCCTGCTGGAAGTCTCGGACGCGGTGCGGGAATCCCTCATCGAGTCCATGGACACCGCCGCGCTGCAGGCCGCCGCCGAGCAGCTCGACGCGGACGAACTGGCCGACCTGGCGCCGGACCTCCCCCACGAGGTCATGGAGGCGGTGTATCAGGGCCTCGCCCAGGAAGAACGCGAGCAACTGCGCGCCGCCATGTCCTATCCGGAGGACTCGGTCGGTGCGCTGATGGACTTCGAAATGGTCACGGTACGCGAGGACGTGACCCTGGAAGTCGTGCTGCGCTACCTGCGCCGCTTCGAGGCGCTGCCGGACCACACCGACCAGCTCTTCGTGGTGGATCGGGACGAACGCCTGCGCGGCGTGCTGCCCCTCAACCGCCTGCTCCTCAACGACCCGGACGTGACGGTGAGCGACGTGATGCTCACCGACACCCTCACCCTGGAGCCAGCCGACGAAGCCGAAACCGCAGCCCAGGCCTTCGAGCGCTACGACCTGGTGTCGGCGCCCGTCGTGGATTACCACCGCAAGCTGGTGGGCCGCGTGACGGTGGCGGCGGTGGTGGACTTCATCCGCGAGGAAACCGAGAACGAGCTGCTCAGTCAAGCCGGTCTGAAGGAAGGCGAAGACATTTTCGCGCCGGTGTGGGACTCGGTGAAGAACCGCTGGTCCTGGCTGGCCGTCAACCTGGTCACCGCCTTCATCGCCAGCCGCGTCATCGGCGCCTTCGAGAACTCCATCGAAAAGCTGGTGGCCCTCGCCGCGCTGATGCCCATCGTCGCCGGCATTGGCGGCAACTCGGGCAACCAGACCATCACCATGATCGTACGCGCCATCGCCATGGGTCAGGTCCAGCACGACGCCCTGCCGCGCCTGCTCAAGAAGGAACTGGGTGTGGCGCTGCTCAACGGCCTGGTGTGGGGCGGGCTGCTCGGCGTGCTGGCGTGGATTCTCTACGGCAGCGGCAAGCTCGGCGCGGTGATGACCGCCGCCATGACCCTCAACCTGCTGGTCGCCGCCTTCGTGGGCGTGATGGCCCCGATGATCCGCCACCGCTTCGGCCAGGACCCGGCGGTGGGCTCCAGCGTCATCATCACCGCCGTCACGGATTCCGGCGGCTTCTTCATCTTCCTCGGGCTGGCGACGATCTTCCTGATGTAAGCACCGGCCCGGGGCCAGCGGCAACGCGCGCTGGAAAAGCGGGCCCACGGCGACTACGGTGACAGGAACGCCCGTCCCCGTTGCCGCCCGGAAAGGTTCACGCCATGAAGCTCGCTGCCACCCTCGCCACCCTGGCGCTGTCCTTCAACGCCGGGGCTGCGGAATTCAACGCGCCCTGGAACGATGCCCAGATCGCCCTCGTCATCGATCCGTACGCCGCCAACAGCCTGAAGTGGGACGCCCTGGCCGGCGAACCACGGGTCGTCGCGATCATCCACAAGGCGACCATCGGCACCCAGGGCCTCGACAAGGCCTACTGGACCCGCAAGGCCGAAGCGCGCCAGCGGGGTTACCTGTGGGGCTCCTACCACTGGGGCGTGGCCGGCGATCCGGAAAAGCAGGCAGACTACTATCTGGATACGGTCAAGCCGGGCGACGATGAACTGATCGCCCTCGACCTGGAAGACGCCACGTCCAAGACCCTCATGTCGGCGGCCGAGGCGGTCCGCTTCATCGAGCGCATCCACGCCCGCAGCGGGCGCTACCCGGTGCTCTACACCAACCACGCCAGCGCGGTGCTGATCTCGAAGACCTACAAGAACAGCGTCTTTGCCCACACGCCCCTGTGGTACGCGCGCTTCAAGACCCAGGTTACGGATTTCCCGAAGGGTCTGTGGCCCACCTACACGCTGTGGCAGTTCTCCAGCGAGATCAAGCCCCAGAAGGCGATCCCCGGCACCCGCAGCGACATGGACGTGAATGTCTTCAACGGCAGCGTCGAACAGCTCCGCACCGCCTGGCCGCTGACACAGCGCGCGCCCTGAGGCCGGGCCGCGCGCCGGGCACGGTGCTCAGCCGCCGTTCGCCGCAAACCAGGCGGCCGCCGTGGCAATGGTGGAATCGATGTCCGCATCGGTGTGCGCTGCCGACACGAAGCCCGCCTCGAAGGCCGACGGCGCAAAGTAGTGACCGGCGTCCAGCATGGCGTGGAAGAAGCGGTTGAAGGTCTCCCGGTCGGAGGCCATCACGTCCGCGTAGGACGTCGGCACCGCCGGCGCGAAGTACAGCCCGAACATGCCCCCCACCGCGTCGGCAGTGAAGCGCACGCCGTGCTGCGCCGCCGCCGCGGCGAGACCCTGAACGAGGCGCAGGGTGCGCGCGGTGAGGCCGTCGTAGAAGCCCGGCCGGGCGATCTGGTTGAGGCTGGCGAGCCCTGCCGCCACCGCCACCGGACTGCCGGACAGCGTCCCCGCCTGGTACACGGCGCCCAGCGGGGCGATCTTCTCCATGATGTCGCGACGGCCGCCAAAGGCGCCCACCGGCATGCCGCCGCCGATCACCTTGCCCAGGGTGGTGAGATCCGGCGTGATGCCGAAGAGGCCCTGCACGCCCCGCGGCCCCACACGGAAGCCGGTCATCACCTCGTCGAAGATCAGCACCGCGCCGTGCTCGGTGCACAGGCGGCGGAGCAGGTGCATGAACTCGGCCGAGGGTTTGACCAGATTCATGTTGCCGGCGATGGGCTCGATGATCACGCAGGCGATCTCGTTGCCCCGCGCCTTGAAAGTCTCTTCGAGCTGGGCCGGGTCGTTGTAGTCGAGCACGACGGTGTGCTTGGCGAAATCCTCGGGCACGCCGGCGGAAGACGGGTTGCCGAAGGTCAGCAGGCCTGAGCCGGCCTTCACCAGCAGGCTGTCGGCGTGGCCGTGGTAGCAGCCCTCGAACTTGACGATGGCGTCGCGCCCGGTAAAACCGCGGGCCAGGCGGATGGCGCTCATGGTGGCTTCGGTGCCGCTGGAAACCAGCCGCACCATCTCCAGGCTGGGCAGCAGCTCGCACAGGCGCTCGGCCATCTCGATCTCACGCTCGGTGGGCGCGCCGAAGGACAGCCCGTCCAGCGCCGCGGCACGCACCGCCTCGACCACTACCGGATCCGCGTGGCCGAGGATGGCGGGCCCCCAGGACCCGACGTAGTCGAGATATTCCTTGCCGTCGGCATCCCACACCCGCGCCCCCTGGGCGCGCTGCAGGAAGCGGGGCGTGCCGCCCACCGAGCGGAAGGCCCGGACGGGCGAATTGACGCCGCCGGGAATGGTGCGCTGGGCGCGGGCAAAGAGTGCTTCGTTGCGGCTGGTCATACGGACGATCCTGGAATTCAGTCGAAAAGCCGGCCATAGGCCGCCGCGCGGGCGGCCGGGTCGGGCGCGGAAAACACGTCGCTGATGACGGCGAGAAGATCGGCCCCTGCCGCCCGCAGCAAGGGCGCATTATCGACGGTAATGCCGCCGATGGCAGCCACCGGCCGTCCAAAAGCCGCCTTGGCGCGGCCAAGCAGCGCCAGCGGCGCCGGCGGCGCAGAGGGCTTGGTGGACGACGGGAACATGGCGCCGAAGGCCAGATAGTCGGCGCCCGCGGCGGCGGCGGCCTCCGCCCGGGGCCATTCTGCGTAACAGCTCACGCCGAGGAGACGATGGGGCCCGAGGGCAGCCCGGGCGGCGGCGAGGTCGCCGTCGTCGCGCCCCAGATGGACGCCGTCCGCGCCGCACTCCAATGCCAGCGCCAGATCGTCGTTGATCACGAGGGGCACGCCGGCGGCGCGACACAGGGGCAGCAGGCCAGCCACCTGGACGCGCCGCAGGGCCGCATCGGCAAGCTTGTTGCGGTATTGCAGCAAGGCCGGTCGGGTGGCGAGCAAGGCAGGGAGCATCGCCACGAGCCGCCCGGTGTCGGTCCAGTCGGGAGTGACCAGGTAGAGGCCGCGCCGCAGCACGGGATCAGTCTTCGCCATCGTCCACCGGGCGGGCCCAGAAGAAGCGGTCCGGGATGTGCTGCCCCATGCCGGGGCGGAAGGCGTAGGCCAGGGTCTGCCAGGTAAATTCCTGAGCGTCGCGCACCGCCACGGGCACCTCCAGCCCCCTTGCCAGGGCTGCGGCCACCGCCGACGCGAGGGTGCAGCCCGAGCCGTGATAGGCGCCGGGAAGCCGCTCCCACGTATCGGCGCGCACCACCCCTCCGCGCCCGTACAGGGTGTTGATCACCTGCACGCTGTGCTCATGGGAACCCGTGATCAAGACGTATTCACAGCCCATGGCCACCATTCGGCGGGCACATTCGGCCAAGGTGGGGGTGTCGTCGTCGTCGCGATGACGGGCCGCCAGGCGGCGGGCCTCCAGCGTATTGGGAGTGACCACGGTGGCCTGGGGCAGGATCAGCTCGCAAAGCCCTTCGAGCATGGACTCGGAGGCCAGCTCGTCTCCCCGCCCGGAGGCGATCACCGGGTCCACCACCACCGGGACGTGGGGATAGTCGGCGAGGATGCGGGCGATGACCTCAATGTTGTCGAGGCTGCCCAGCACACCGAGCTTGAAGGCCTGGACGGGCATGTCCTCGAGCAGCGCCCGGGCCTGCTCGTCGACGAATTCGGCATCGGTGGGGAGGACCGCCTCGACACCGGCAGTGTCCTGGACCGTCAGGGCGGTGATGACCGTCAACGCATGACACCCCATCCCGGAGAGGGTCATGATGTCGGCCTGGATACCCGCGCCGCCGGTGGGATCGGAGGCGGCAAACACCATGACGAGTGGAGGAGAGGGATCGCTACGGGTGGAAATCATCGGAGCATGCGAGGACGCACAAATTTTACAACGACTGCGCTACCATTCACGATCCAAGCGATTCTAGCCCAATTCACCCCGCTCCCACATGCTCACCCCCGAATACAAAACCTGGATGTGTCTGATCTGTGGCTACATCTACGACGAGGCGGCCGGTGCGCCCAACGAGGGTATTGCCCCCGGAACGCGCTGGGAGGATATTCCTCCCAACTGGACCTGCCCCGAATGCGGGGCGCGCAAGGACGACTTTGAAATGGTCGCCATCTGAACCTTCAAAACATGACATCATGATATACCCAAATGTCATGCAATCCGAGCCCGGAGAATCAAGGTGAACCTGAACGGCATCAAGGTCATGGTCATCGACGACAGCAACACCATCCGTCGCAGCGCCGAAATCTTCCTGGCGCAGGCCGGCTGTCACGTGGTGCTGGCCGAAGATGGCTTTGACGCCCTGGCGAAGATCGCCGACCACGCCCCGGACCTGATCTTCGTTGACATCATGATGCCCCGCCTGGATGGCTACCAGACCTGCTCCCTGATCAAGAAGAACGCCCGACTCAAGTCCACGCCGGTGATCATGCTGTCCTCCAAGGACGGACTGTTCGATCGGGCGCGAGGCCGTCTGGCCGGGTCGGATGAGTACCTCACCAAGCCCTTCACCAAGGAAAGCCTGCTGCGTTCCGTGGCGAGCCATGTCCCGCCCCGTGCGGGCGCAGCCAACTGATCCTCACGCCATCGTCCGCCCATGCCGATCAAGAAAATCCTCGTCGTAGACGACTCGCCCACCGAAAGACTGGCCCTGTCCGAGGTGCTCGTGCGCCACGGCTACCAGGTCGTGACCGCCGACAGCGGCGACGAGGCAGTGATCAAGAGCAAGACCGAACAGCCCGACCTGATCCTGATGGACGTGGTAATGCCCGGCACCAATGGCTACCAGGCCACGCGCACCATCGTCCGCGATGAGCAGACCCGCAACATCCCGGTCATCATCTGCACCAGCAAGGGCCTTGAAACCGACAAGATCTGGGGCATGCGTCAGGGCGCCTTCGACTACCTGGTCAAACCCCTCGACCACGCCATGCTGCTCGACAAGATCAAGGCCCTCGGTTGACGGGATCATGGCCAAGCGCATCAGCCTTCAGGAATTTCAGGCCGGCCTCGCCCGGCGTCTCGCCGAAGCCCGCGACACCCGCGCCTCGGCCCTTCTCGCCGTTCAGGCCGGTTCGCGCAACTGGCTGCTCGATCTGGCCGAGGCTGGCGAGATCCTCGCCGTGCCACCTCTGGCGCCGGTCCCGCTGGTTCATCCCTGGTTCCGCGGGCTCGCCAGCGTACGGGGCAACCTTTTCGGCGTCGTGGACTTTGCCGCCTTCCACGGCGAAGCCCCGGTGGTGACCGGCGGACAGGCGCGCCTGCTGCTCGTCGGCGCGCGCCTCAACCTCAACTGCGCCCTGCTCGTCTCGCGCGCCCTCGGCCTGCGCTCGGTGGACGATTTCGAGCCCCTGTCCGAGCCCGAGGACGCCACCACCCCGTGGATCGGCGCCCAGTTGCAGGATGCCCACGGCCACACCTGGACACGGCTGCGGGTCCAGGGTCTGCTGAATCATTCACGCTTTCTTGACGCTGCACTGACATGAATTCGAATCGGGGAGGAGCAGCGGGCATCACCCGCTGAAAAGCAACTATGGGATTCAAGCTACCTGGGCTGTCCTTTGGCAGCAAAATGGCGACCAACACCGGCGACAACACCATCCTCGAAGCCAGCGAGCGCGGCGAGGTGAGCGCGGTGCTGCCCTTCCTGGCCGGCAAGAGTACGGCCGAGCAGTTGCGCCTGCTGCGCCTGCCCTTCATTGCCTTCGCGGTCCTGACTGCGGTGCTGGTGATCTACCAGATCCGCGTCAGCAGCTTTGGTACCGCCTACGTCACGGCAGCAGGCCAGATGCGCACGCTGTCCCAGCAGATGGCCAAGGCCAGCCAGCTCGCCCTGCAGGGTGAAGCCGGCGCCTTTGCCGAACTCAAGCGCAGTCGAGAACAGTTCAACCACCTGCTCGAAGCGGTCACCCAGGGCGGCGACGTGGACGGCACGGGCGTGCCGGGCGGCAGTTCGGCGGTCGCCGACGAGCTGACCGCGGTCACCGAGCTGTGGCAGAAGTCCGACAAGGACGCCGGCCAGCTCCTCGGCCAGGAAAAGAACCTGGCGAGCCTGGGCAATGCCGTTGCCACCATCAACACCAAAAACGCCCACCTCCTCGAACTCACCGAACAGGTCGCCGCCCTCAAGCTGCAGACCGGCGCCTCCGCGCGGGAAATCGCCACCGCCAACCAGGTCGTGATGCTGACCCAGCGGATCGCCAAGAACGCCAACGCCCTGCTCGTCGCCAACGCGATCGACCCGGAAGTGGCCTTCCTCCTTGGCAAGGACACCAACACCTTCCGCGAGCAGATCGAAGCCCTGATGAAGATGACTGCCGCCGGCTCAGACGCCCAGTCCAAGCTGGTGGAGCTCGAAGGCGTGGCCAAGGATAACCTGGCCGCCGTGCAGGCCATCCTCGGCAACATCCAGTTGCTCGTCCAGGCCAAGCAGTCCGGCAGCAACATCTTCCAGAACAGCGGCCCGTTGCTGGAAAAGACCTCGGCCCTCGCCGAAGGCTACTCCCGCGCATATACGGGCTTCTTCACCTGGGTCACCGTCGGCATCATGCTGTTTGCCGTCCTGTCCATCGTCCTGCTGCTGCTGATGGCCAAGGTCTATAACGATGACATTGCCCGCCGCCGCTTCTCTGCCGAACGTCTGCGCGAGAGCGCAGAGTCCGAGCGCAACAGCACCCAGCAGGCCATCCTGCGCCTCATGAACGAGATGGGCGACCTCGCCGACGGCGACCTCACCGTGCGTGCCACCGTCACCGAAGACATCACCGGCGCCATTGCCGACTCGGTGAACTACACCATTGAAGAACTCTCCGTGCTGGTGCGCCGCATCAACGACGCCGCCAGCCGCGTGACCAGCGCCACCGAATCCGCCCAGCGCACCTCCGACGAACTGCTCGCCGCCTCCGAACGGCAGGCCCAGGAACTCCGCCTCGCCGGCGATACCGCCCACAGCATGGCGGTCTCCATGAGTGAAGCCTCGGAAGGCGCCCTGCAGTCCGCCCAGGTGGCCCGCCGCGCCCTGGAAGCCGCCCAGAAAGGGGCCACCGCGGTGGAGGACACCATCAAGGGCATGAACGACATCCGCGACAAGATCCAGGACACCTCCAAGCGCATCAAGCGCCTCGGCGAATCGTCCCAGGAGATCGGTGAAATCGTGGAACTGATCTCGGACATTACCGAACAGACCAACGTGCTGGCCCTCAACGCCGCCATCCAGGCCGCCTCCGCCGGTGAAGCGGGCCGCGGCTTCTCGGTGGTGGCGGAAGAAGTGCAGCGCCTCGCCGAACGTTCCGCCGAAGCGACCAAGCAGATCGGCGCCATCGTCAAAACCATCCAGACCGACACCGCCGACGCCGTGGCCGCCATGGAAAACGCCACCCGCGACGTGGTGGATGGCGCCACCCTGTCCGAAACCGCCGGTCGCGAACTTGCCGAGATTGAGCGGATCTCCGCCGAAACCGCCGAACTGATCGAACGCATCTCGGTCAGCACCGAAATCCAGGCCAAATCCGCTACCCAGGTGGCCGAAAAGATGAAGGGCATTCTTGCCGTAACCGACCGCACCACGGCGGGCACCCAGCAGACCGCCGTCTCCATCGGCGAACTGGCCGACCTCGCCGTGGAGCTGAAGGGTTCGGTCTCGGGCTTCAAGGTCTGACCCCGCACCGTCACCTGGACCGGACACCGACCGGAATGCATCGATGAGCTCCGCACACGAACTCGACCTTGGCCCGCTGACCTGGGTCAAAGGCGAAATCGACCTGGCCCTGGAACGCGCCGCCGGCGCCCTCGCCGAAGCCGAGACGGCCTCCGACCGCCTTGGCCGCATCAAGTTCGCCCAGACCCACCTGCACCAGGCCCACGGTGCCCTGTCCATCGTCGGTCTGGATGGCCTCACCCAGTTTTCGGAAGCCCTCGATCGTCTGCTGGGCGAGCTGGCCGCCGAACAGGTCACCTACACGCCGGCCATCGCCCGCCTCGCCACCCGGGGACTCGCCGCCCTGGGCAATTACCTCAACGAACTGACCCGCGGCCAGCCCGACCAGCCGCTGCGTCTCTTTGAACTCTACGCGCAGCTCGTCGAAGCCCGCGGGCATGAGGCACCGGGCCCGTCGGACCTGTTCTACCCCGACCTCTCCCTGCGTCCGGCCTTCGCACCGCTCCCCGAGGGTGGC
This sequence comes from Rhodocyclaceae bacterium, assembly GCA_035335645.1. Lineage (GTDB taxonomy): Bacteria > Pseudomonadota > Gammaproteobacteria > Burkholderiales > Rhodocyclaceae > Zoogloea. Next base: position 12,712 of record DAOQMM010000043.1, read on the forward strand.
ACGGACGATGCGCGCACCCTGCGCGCCCTGCGCGGCCGATTTGAGCGTGGCTTGCTCAAATGGCTGCGCAATCCTGGCGACGCCAGCGGTCCTGCCGAGATGCGCGATGCCGTCAACGGGATCGAACGTACTCAGCGCCAACCCGCCTCGCGCGCATTCTGGCTTGCCAGCGCCGCCTTCTTCGATGCCCTCGGCCAGCAGGCCATCGACGTCGATCCGCCCCTCAAGCGCCTCTGCGGGCGCATCGATGCCCAGATGCGACGCCTCCTCGAAGGCTCTGCCGTCGTCGCAGAACGGCTGATGCGGGACGTGCTCTATCAGGTCGCCATCGCCCGCTGCAACACGCCCCCCGTCAACACCCTGCGCGAAGCCTATCGGCTCGTCAACCTGATCCCGGCCCCCGGCCGGAGCGTGAGCGACGCACCGGTGGCGCCCCTGCTGGTGGCGCTGCACAGCGGGCTCGGTGATGCGCGTGAAGCCTGGACCCTGTTCACCGGCGGCGGCGCCATCGGCCTGCCCCGTTTCCAGGACGCCCTCGCGCCCCTCCCCGCCACCGCCCGCGCGATTGGCCAACCCCATACCGCCGCGCTCATCGAAGGGCTCGGCCGCCTGGCGCAGTGGCTGCGCCAGGATCCCCTGCGCCTCACCGACACCCTGTCCATGGACATGGCGACGGCCATGCTGCTTGTTGAGGGCCTGGTGGACAGTCACGAAATGCCGTCCCCGGGTCCGCGCCTCAAGAAGCAGATTGCCGCAGTCACCGAGCGCATCCAGGCCTATCTGCGGGGCGAACAGCCAGCCCCGCTGTCCATCGCCGACCCCGACACGGCCGATCAGCAACTGGGTCGCCAGCTTGCCCATGAAATCCTCGCCAACCTGGGCGACGTAGAGCAGCATCTCGACGGATTCTTCCGGGAGCCCGCCCGCACCGACCTGCTGGCCGCCACCTCGGCGCCCCTCAAACAGGTCGAAGGCGCACTGGCGATCATGAACCAGGGCGCCGCTGTACGCCTCGTGCAGGACTGTGCGGCCGCCATCTCCGCGCTCGAGAGCGGTCGCCAGTCGCCAGAAGCGGCCATCTTCGAAGACATCGCCCACCGCCTCTCGGCCCTCGGCGTGTTCATCGACGCCCTCCAGCACGGACCGGCGGATCTCGAACAGATCCTCAACCCAAGTACCGGTGACAGCGCCGGCGACAGCCTCGAAGCCGAACTCGTCCAGCAAAAGCGCGAAACCGCCGCCCTCGCCGCCGCCCTCCAGGAAAACCCGGACGACATCGGCCTGCGCACCGAGCTGCTCCTCAACCTCGAAGGCCTGCGCCAGGATGCCAGCCTCACCGCCGACGCCGAACTCGAAAAGCAGGCCCGCGAGGCCCTCAACCTGCTCGATGCCGGCGCCCCCTTCGCTGCGCCACCGGCCATCGTGCCCGAAGCAATGGCGCCCGCACTGTCGCCCGAGGCGGCGCGTCTGCTGGATGCCAGCGACGCAGAGATCGACGCCGAACTGCTGGACATCTTCATCGAGGAAGCCAGCACCGTTCGTGACACCATCGCCAGCCATCTCGACCTGCTGATCGCCGCCCCCGGCGATCAGGAACACCTCACCACCATCCGGCGCAGCTTCCATACCCTCAAGGGCAGCGGGCGCATGGTCGGCCTCAAGGATTTCGGCGAGGCCGCGTGGGGCATGGAACAGACCCTCAACCACTGGCTGCGCCTCGAACGCCCGGCCACACCGGAACTCCTGGCCCTCATCCGCCGGGCCCACGTCGCGGTGAGCGACTGGGTGGATCAGTTGCAGGCGGGCGGCGGACTGTCCCTGGACGTGGCGGACATCCTGCGTGAGGCAGAGCGGCTGCGGGGCGAAGAAGACCACGGCGCGGCGCTCGAGATCGTCCAGAACCTGGAATCGTCGATCCTCCAGCCCATCATCGAACTCGACGCGCCGCCCCCTGCGCCGGCCGTCGAATTTCCCGCGCTCGATTTTGACTCGCTCGAAGCATCCGGCGAGCGCCCCTCGACCGACCGCCTGGACATCGTCCTTGACGACGCCCCTGCCGAGCCTCCCGTCGCACTGGAAGAGCTCGTCTGGGCAGAACCACCCGCAGTGCCCGCGCCCCCGGCCCCCACCGCCGCCGAACCTGCGCCATCGGAGCTCGCCACCGACGCCATCGAAATCGAGATTGAAATCGAAGCGGCGGCACTGGAAGACGACGACGTGTTCCCGGAAGAGGGTGCCGAGGTCATCGATCTGGGCGCACCTGAACCCCTTGAGCCCGACGCGAGCGAAGCGGTCGACCTGCCCGAATCCGACGCCACCGCAGAGGCCATCGAACTCGGCGCGGCCGCGCCGGAGTCCGTCGCAGACGCCCCGTCGCACGGGCGGGAACACGACACCGAGGATATCGACAGCCTCGAGGACGACGATGCCGTGCGCCTCGGCCATGTCGTCCTGTCGCGCCCCCTGTTCGACCTCTACCTCGCCGAAGCCCGCCAGCACCTGGCCACCCTGCGTCACGAACTCGGCCGTATGGCCGTCAATCCCAGCCTGCTGCCGGCCAACGCGGCGATCCGCGCCGCCCACACCCTGTCGGGCATCTCCGGCACGGCCCAATTCACCGCACCGCAAAGCCTGGCCAAGGCCCTCGAACTCGCCCAGCAACGCCTCGCCGATCACCACCAGGCGCCCAGCGCCGATCAGGCCCAGCTGCTCAACGGGGCGGCCACCGCCCTCGAGACCATGCTCGCCCAGCTTTCCGGGCGCCGACTCCCCGACGCCCAGCCCGAGCTCGTCGACGCTCTGGACAACGTGCTGCGCGGCCACCTGGCCGAAGTCATCACCCTGCGGCCGGAAATACCCTCCGACCTGCCACCCCCGGAGCTCGCCACCGCACCGCTGGCGCGCAGCCCGGAACCCGTCACGCCGCCGCCCGAGGCGCCCTCCGCGGCCGCTCCGGTCCTGCGTGACGAGCTCGACGCCGAACTGCTGCCCATCTTCCTCGACGAGGGTAACGAACTCCTCCACAGCCTCGACACCGCCCTGCGCGCCTGGCGCGCCCAGCCGGACGATGCGACCCAGCCGGCCGCCGTCGCCCGGCTGCTGCACACCCTCAAGGGCAGCGCACGGATGGTCGGCGCCATGAGCTTCGGCGCCAGCATCCACGAGCTGGAAACGCGGCTCGAGCGCGCCCGTCGCCTCGCCCCGGACGACATCGCGATCGTCGACGACATCGAGTCCGCGCTCGACCGCAGCCGGCAGACCCTCGAAACCCTCGGGATCAGCCCGCCCGCCACAACGCCGGCCGCCGTGGCCGCGGCCCCCATCGATGTCGAGACAGGCGCAGTCGAGGCAGTGCCGGCCGGCGCCGACGGCACGCTCGCGGCCCCCCGGGCCCAACTGCGGGTCGAAGCCACCAGGGTGGACCAGTTCGTCAACGAGGCCGGCGAAATCAGCATCGCCCGCACCCGCATCGAAGGCGAACTGCGCACCCTGCGCCGCTCTCTGCTGGACCTCACCGAAAACGTCATCCGCCTGCGCAACCAGCTGCGCGAAGTGGAAATCCAGGCCGACACCCAGATGCAGTCGCGCCTGTCCCAGGTCGAAACCCGCCATACCGAATTCGACCCCCTGGAGATGGACCGCTACACCCGCCTCCAGGAACTCACCCGCATGATGGCGGAGAGCGTCGGCGACGTGACCACCGTGCAGCAGAATCTGCTGCGCAACCTGGACGGCGCCGAAAGCGCCCTGCATGCCCAGTCGCGCATGACGCGGGACCTGCAACAGTCCCTGATGCACGTGCGCATGGTGCCCTTCGACAGCCTCGCCGAGCGGCTCTACCGCCTCGTCCGACAGACCGCCAAGGACGTCGGCCGGCGTGCCAACCTGGACATCATCGGTGGCCAGATCGAAATCGACCGGGGGGTGCTGGAGGCCATGACCGGCCCTCTGGACCACCTCGTGCGCAACGCCGTGGCGCACGGCATCGAACTACCCGACGCCCGGCGCGCCGCCGGCAAGGCCGAGATCGGCCAGATCACCCTGCGCATCACCCACGAAGGCAACGAAGTGGTGATCGAATTCCGCGACGACGGCGCCGGTCTGGATTTCGATGCGATCCGCGCCCACGCGATCGCCACCGGCCTGCTCGGCACCGACGAAGAGTCCGACGACAAGCGCCTGGCCAATCTCATCTTCCTGCCCGGCTTCAGCACCGCCACCCTGTCCAGCGTCGCCGGCCGTGGCGTGGGCATGGATGTGGTCAAGAGCGAAACCGCCGCCGTCGGCGGCCGCCTCAGTGTGGAAACCGACCGCGGTCGTGGTACCACCTTCCGCATCCACCTGCCGCTCACGCTGGCCGTCACCCAGGCTCTGCTGGTGCGTTCCGGCGGCCGGACCTGGGCGATCCCCTCGTCCATGGTCGCCCAGGTGCTCGAACTCAAGGCCGCCGCCCTCGAAAAGGTCCGCGCCGAGCACGGCACCGACTGGCTCGGCGAGCGCTTTGCCTATCGATATCTGCCGCGCCTGCTCGGCGACAGCGCCACCCAGCCCCAGGTTGAACGCTTCAACTGGGTGCTCCTGCTGCGCGCCGGCAGCGAAACCCTGGCGCTGCATGTGGACGCCCTCCGCGGCAACCAGGAAGTCGTCGTCAAGAACGCCGGCCCGCAGTACGCCCGGATGGTCGGCTTCTCCGGCGCCACCGTGCTCGGCGACGGCGAGATCGTGCTGATCCTCAACCCGGTGGCCCTCGCCGCCCGTGCGCCCGACGCCACCGACGACGGCGTACCGGGTCTGCCCGCCGCTCCGGCGATTCCCGAGGTGCCGCTGGTCATGGTGGTCGACGACTCCCTCACCGTGCGCAAGATCACCGGCCGCCTGCTGGAACGGGAAGGTTACCGGGTGCTCACCGCCAAGGACGGCGTCGACGCGCTGGAGCAACTCGGCCACAACGACCCGGACGTCATCATTGCCGACATCGAAATGCCGCGCATGGATGGCTTCGACCTCACCCGCAACATCCGCGCCGATGCCCGCCACAAGCGGGTGCCCATCATCATGATCACCTCCCGCATGGCCGAGAAGCACCAGCGTTATGCAGAGGAGATCGGCGTGAACCACTACCTGGGCAAGCCCTACGACGAAGATCTGCTGCTCAGGCTGATCCGCCGCTACACCCGCGCCTGACGGACCGTGCCGTGCCCTCGCCCCCGAGGGGCGGCCGGGCTTGGCTATAATCGGTCGTTTTCCTGTCCGGCCGTCCCATGAATCTGCTCTTCGAAGAGGACGGTGCCTTCAAGACCGGCACCGTCCTGACCGACAACGATTCCACCCTCCAGGTGGAAACTCCCCATGGCAAGCGCCTCAAGCTCAAGAGCAGCCACGTCCTCCTGCGCTTCCCCCAGCCCGCCGCCGGCGAACTGCTGGATCGCGCCGAGATCGAGGCCGAAGGCCTCGATACCGAATTCCTGTGGGACGTCTGCGGTGACGACGAATTCGGTTTCGCCGACTTCGCCAGGGAATACTACGGCCACGCCCCCACCCCCATCGAAGCGACCGCCGTGCTGCTGCGCCTGCACGCCGCGCCCATCTACTTCCACCGCAAGGGGCGCGGCCGCTTCCGCAAAGCCCCGGCCGACATCCTCCAGGCCGCCCTCGCCGGCCTCGAGAAGAAGCGCCAGCAGGCCGCCGCCATCGAGCGCATGCGCGACGCACTGCTCGCCGGCACCCTGCCCGAAGAGTTCCGCCCGCTGATCCGCCCGCTTCTCTTCAAGCCCGACCGCAACCGCCTGGAGACCAAGGCCCTTGAAGCGGCCTGCGCCGAGTGCGGCAAATCCGCCGCCCGCCTGCTGTTGGACTGCGGCGCCCTGGCCTCGTCCCAAGAACTGCACTTCGACCGTTTCCTGTACGAATACTTCCCCGAAGGCACCGCCTTCCCCAGCGTCGACGCGCCCACCGCGCCGGCCGACCTGCCCCTTGCCCCGGTACGCGCCTTCTCCATCGACGACGCCGCCACCACCGAGATCGACGACGCCTTCTCCGTCACCGCCACGCCCGATGGCTGGCGCATCGGCATCCACATCGCCGCCCCCGGCCTGGGCTTCGGCCGCGACTCCGCCCTCGACGCCATCGCCCGCACACGCCTGTCCACGGTCTACATGCCCGGTCACAAGATCACCATGCTGCCGGACGTCGTCGTGGAAGGCTTCACCCTGGGTGAAGGCCGCGACTGCCCGGCCCTGTCCCTGTACCTGGAGCTCGCCCGCGACCTGCGCATCACCGGCCACCACTCGGCCCTCGAACGGGTGCCCGTCGCCGCCAACCTGCGCCACCACGACCTGGAGCCGGTGTTCAACGAAACCACCCTCGCCGATGGCGGCCCGGACTTCCCGTGGAAGGCCGAGCTCACCCTGCTGTGGGAGCTCGCCACCGTCCTCGAAGCCGGCCGTGGCAAGCCCGCCGCCAACCAGACCCTGGTGGACTACGCCTTCAACGTCGATTGGTCCGTCGCCACACCGGATGGCCCCGGCCGCGTGGACATCGGCCGCCGACCGCGCGGCTCACCCCTCGACAAGCTGGTGGCCGAACTGATGATCTGTGCCAACAGCACCTGGGGCAAGGCCCTGGCTGACGCCGGCGTTCCCGCCCTGTACCGCGCCCAGACCGGCGGCAAGGTGCGCATGACCACCTCCGCAGCGCCCCACGAAGGCCTCGGCGTCGACTGTTACGCCTGGTCCAGTTCACCCCTGCGGCGCTACGTGGACCTGGTCAATCAATGGCAGCTCATCGCCTGGCTGCGCGGTGAGGCCCCCGCCTTCCCGCCCAAGTCGGCCGACCTGATCGCCGCCATGCGCGACTTCGAACTCACCTACGCCGCCTACGCCGACTTCCAGCGCGGCATGGAGCGCTACTGGTGCGTGCGCTGGCTGCGCCAGATCGAGCGCCCTGAGCTCACCGCCCGTGTGTTACGGGAAAGCCTGGTGCGTCTGGAAGACATTCCCCTCACCTTCAAGCTGCCGTCCATGCCCACCCTGCCTTCCGGCACCCGCGTGCGGCTGGCCATCGACAGCACCGACCTGATCGACGTGGAGGTGCGCGCCACCTACCTGGAAACCCTCGCCGACGCCCCGCTCGAGATGGCCGAGGCGCTCGCCGAAGACGTCACGGACGCGCCGCTGCCCGAAGCGGCCCCGCCGGCTTCGGACGCACCGCCCGCGTCCTGACTCCCGATGCAGCACCCTGCCCCGCTCCCTCCCGTAGCACCGCCGCCCGCCCCGCCCTCAGGGATGGCGGCCGGGCGTCTGCCGCTGGTGGCCCCCTCGCGCAAGGCGTCCCGCTATGCGCTGGAGTGGGGCGTGGGCCTGTCCCTGCTGTTGCACGCCCTCCTGCTGTCGGTTCATTTCGTGATGCCCGACGCCAACCACTTCACGCGCACCCATCAGGATCTCGCCGTGGTGCTGGTCAACGCCCGCCACGCCCAGCGCCCCGACAAGGCCGAACTCCTGGCCCAGACCACCCTCGACGCCGGCGGCACCAGCACCCCTGACGCCCGCGCCTCGACGCCCCTGCCGCCCCAGACCCTGAGCCGCGCCGGCGATGGCCTCGTCGAAGCCCAGCGCCGCGCCGAAACGCCTCAGACGCCCCAGATGCAGGCCATGACGGCGCCGTCCGGCAAGACCGCCCTTGCCGTGGACAGCCGCCAGACCGCGCCCACCGAGCCCCCCCGCCAGGTCTCCGGCTACGACCTCCTCGACAGCTCCGCCGCCGTTGCCCGCATCGAGGCCCAGATCGACAAGGACCTGGTGGACTACGCCGCCCGCCCGCGCAAGAAGTTCATCGGCGCCCGCACCCAGGAATACCGCTTCGCCCAGTACGTGGAAGACTGGCGCCAGAAGATCGAGCGCGTCGGCACCCTCAACTACCCCGAAGCCGCCCGCGGCAAGGTGTATGGCAGCCTGCTCCTGTCCGTCACCATCCGCTCGGACGGCACCGTGGTCAGCATCGACGTCCATCGCTCGTCGGGGCACAAGGTGCTCGACGACGCCGCCCGGCGCATCGTCCAGCTGGCCGCGCCCTACGCAATCTTTCCGCCGGACATCCGCCGCGACACCGACGTGATCGAGATCACCCGCACCTGGACCTTCACCAACTCCGACATGCTCCAGACCTCCGACAAGAAGGAATGAGGCCCATGGACCGCTACGCCGTCATCGGCAACCCCATCGCCCACAGCAAGTCCCCGCGCATCCACGCCCTGTTCGCCGCCCAGACCGCTCAGGCCCTGAGCTATGAGGCCCTGCTCGGCCCCCTGGGCGCCTTCGCCGCCACCGTGGACGCCTTCCGCGCCGCCGGCGGGCGCGGCCTCAACGTCACCGTGCCCTTCAAGCTCGACGCCTTCGCCTACGCCACCCGGCGCACCCCGCGGGCCGAGGCGGCCGGCGCGGTGAACACCCTGGCCTTCGGGCCGGACGAGGTGCTCGGCGACAACACAGACGGCGCCGGTCTGCTGCGCGACATCACCGTCAACCTGGGCTGTCCCCTGACGGAGCGGCGCGTGCTCCTGCTCGGCGCGGGCGGCGCCGCCCGCGGCAGCCTGCTGCCCCTGCTGCTGACCGAACCGGCCCGCCTCGTCGTCGCCAACCGCAGCAGCGCCAAGGCCGTCGCACTGGCCGCCGAATTCGCCCGCCTGCCGTCCTGTGCCGTGGCCGTCAAGCTCGAAGGCTGCGGCTTTGCCGACCTGGCCGGCGCCCAGTTCGACGTCGTCATCAACGCCACCAGCGCCAGCCTCGGCGACGCCGCGCCTGATCTGCCCGCGGGCCTCTACGCCCCCGCCAGCCTCGCCTACGACATGATGTACGGCAAGGGCGACACCCCCTTCCTGGCCGCCGCCCGCGCCCAGGGCGCCGGGCGCCTCGCCGACGGCCTGGGCATGCTGGTGGAGCAGGCCGCCGAGAGCTTCGCCCTGTGGCGTGGCGTGCGCCCCGACACCGCACCGGTGCTGGCCGCCCTGCGCGCCGGCTGAGCCCGCCACCCGGCACCGCCCCATGAAGACCTTCGGGCGCTGGCTCAAACGCGGACTACTGGGCCTGGTGCTGGTTTTCCTGGCCTGGCACCTGTGGCTGCTCGGCCACGTCCTGTGGTGGAAGTGGCAGCCTCCGTCCGAGACCAGCTTCATGAGCCTGCGCCTGGACGAACTTGCCACCCGCCGGCCCGACGCCGAACTGCGCTACCGCTGGGTGCCCTACGAGCGCATCTCCGTCTACCTCAAGCGTGCCGTGGTGGCCGCCGAGGACGACAAGTTCACCGATCACGAAGGCTTCGACTGGGACGGCATCCAGAAGGCCATCGAGAAGAACCAGAAGAAGGGCCGTGCCGTGGCCGGCGGCTCCACCATCAGCCAGCAGCTCGCCAAGAACCTCTTCCTGTCCCCCGCCCGCAGCTACCTGCGCAAGGCCGAGGAGGCCCTCATCACGGTGATGATCGAAACCTTCTGGGACAAGCGCCGCATCCTGGAGGTCTACCTCAACGTGGTGGAATGGGGTGACGGCATCTTCGGCTGCGAGGCCGCGGCCCAGCGCTATTTCCACATCTCCGCCGCCCAGCTCGGCCCCGCCCAGGCCGCCCGCCTGGCGGTGATGCTGCCCAACCCGCGCAAGTACGAGAAGGACTTCGGTCCGCGCCTGGCTGCCCATGCGGCGCGCATCCAGGCGCGCATGCAGTACTCCGACGTGCCGTGACAGGCGACGCACGCAGGCGCATCGCCCCCTGCCCGGCCGGCGCCCCCATGGGGTAGAATGCGATGCTTTCCCCCTGCAGTGCCTCCCCGATGCAATTCGCCGGTTTCACCTTGCGAAACAATCTCTTCGTCGCGCCCATGGCGGGCGTGACGGACCGTCCTTTCCGCCAGCTTTGCAAAAAGATGGGGGCGGGTCTGGCCGTCTCCGAGATGGTCACCTCCAACTCCCTGCTCTACGGCAGCGCCAAGACCCAGCGCCGCGCCAACCACGATGGCGAGACCGATCCGATCTCCGTGCAGATCGCCGGCGCCGATCCGGCCATGATGGCCGAGGCCGCACGCCACAACATCGACCGCGGCGCCCAGATCATCGACATCAACATGGGCTGCCCGGCCAAGAAGGTCTGCAACGTCATGGCCGGCTCCGCGCTGATGCAGGACGAAGCCCTCGTGGCGCGCATCCTCGAAGCCGTCGTCGGCGCGGCCGGCGCCACGCCGGTCACCCTCAAGTTCCGCACCGGCTGGAGCAAGGCCCACAAGAACGCCGCCACCATCGCCCGCATCGCCGAAACCTCCGGCGTGCAGCTCATCGCCATCCATGGCCGCACCCGCGCGTGCCAGTACACCGGCGATGCCGAATACGACACCATCGCCGACGTGAAGACCCGTGTGCGCATCCCGGTCATCGCCAACGGCGACATCACAACGCCCCACAAGGCCAGGTTCGTCCTCGACTACACCGGCGCCGACGGCGTCATGATCGGCCGCGCCGCCCAGGGCCGTCCCTGGATCTTCCGCGAGATCGAACACTTCCTGAGCACCGGCGAGGAACTCCCGCCGCCGCTCGTCAGCGAAATCCACCAGGTCTGCCGCGACCACCTCGCCGACCTCTACGCCTTCTACGGCGAAGACACCGGCGTCAAGGTCGCCCGCAAGCACATCAGCTGGTACACCAAGGGTCTGGCCGGCTCGGCGCAGTTCCGCCGGGTCATGAACACCCTGCCGACAGTACAAGAACAACTCACCGCCATGGACGAATTCTTCGACCGGCTCGCCGACAGAGACAGCCGCCTGGTCTACGTGGACCCGGAAGACTTTCCCAAGGAGCTTGCCGCATGAGTCGCAGCAGCAACGACATCGCCGAATCCGTCCATCGCGCCCTGGAGACCTATTTCCGCGACCTGGACGGCGAGAAGCCCAACGCCCTCTACGACATGGTGATCCGCAACGTCGAGCGCCCCATGCTCGAATTCGTCCTCCAGCAGGCCGGCGGCAACCAGACCCTGTGCGCCGAGATGCTCGGCATCAACCGCAACACCCTGCGCCGCAAGCTCTCCGAATACCAGCTCCTGTAACCGATTCGCCCATCCCCGCCGCGGCCCGGCCCGCGGCCTTCCAGAGAAGCCCATGAAAGTCACCCAAGCCCTGCTCAGCGTGTCCGACAAGCGCGGCGTCGTCGAATTCGCCCGCGAACTCTCCGCCCTCGGCATCCAGCTCCTGTCCACCGGCGGCACCGCCAAGTCCCTGCGCGACGCCGGCCTGCCCGTCACCGACGTCTCCGACTACACCGGCTTCCCGGAAATGCTCGATGGCCGCGTCAAGACCCTGCACCCCAAGGTGCACGGCGGCATCCTCGCCCGGCGTGACCTGCCCGAACACCTGGCCAAGCTTGAAGCGCACAGCATCCCGCGCATCGACCTGGTGGTCGTGAACCTCTACCCCTTCCAGGCCACCGTCGCCAAGCCCGACTGCACCCTCGAAGACGCCATCGAGAACATCGACATCGGCGGCCCCACCATGGTCCGCGCCGCCGCCAAGAACCACGGCAACGAAGCCGGCGGTGTCGGCATCGTCACCGACCCGGAAGACTACGCCGCCATCGTCGCCGAGCTGCAGGCCAACGCGGGCGCCCTGTCCTACAAGACCCGCTTCGACCTGGCGCGCAAGGCCTTCACCCACACCGCCCGCTACGACAGCGCCATCTCCAACCACCTCACCGCCCTGGCCGAAGACGGCAGCAAGCAGGCCTACCCCGAGCGCTTCCAGCTCGCCTTCGACAAGGTGCAGGACCTGCGCTACGGTGAGAACCCCCACCAGAGCGCCGCCTTCTACAAAGAGTCCGACGCCCCCGCCGGCGCCATCGCCGCCTACACCCAGGTGCAGGGCAAGGAACTCTCCTACAACAACATCGCCGACGCCGACGCCGCGTGGGAATGCGTCAAGGCCTTCGACGCCGCCACCCCCGCCTGCGTCATCGTCAAGCACGCCAACCCCTGTGGCGTGGCCGTCGCCGCCAGCCCGCTGGACGCCTACAAGAAGGCCTTCTCCACCGACCCCACGTCAGCCTTCGGCGGCATCATCGCCTTCAACACCGTCGTCGACAAAGCCGCCGCCGAAGCCGTCAGCGCCCAGTTCCTCGAAGTGCTGATCGCCCCCGCCTACACCGAAGAAGCCCTCGCCCTGCTCAAGGCCAAGCAGAACGTCCGCGTGCTCATCGTGCCCCTGGGCGCCGTCAGGCAGACCGACTACAAGCGCGTCGGCGGCGGCCTGCTCGTGCAGAGCGCCGACTTCGCCCCCATCGCCGCGGCCGACCTCAAGGTCGTCACCCGCCGTGCCCCCACCGAGCAGGAACTCGGCGACCTGCTCTTCGCCTGGCGCGTGGCCAAGTACGTCAAGTCCAACGCCATCGTCTACTGCAAGGACGGCATGACCATCGGCGTCGGCGCCGGCCAGATGAGCCGCGTCGATTCCGCCCGCATCGCCAAGATCAAGGCCGAGAACGCCGGCCTCGCCATCCCTGGCTGCGTGGTCGCCTCCGACGCCTTCTTCCCCTTCCGTGACGGCCTCGACGTCCTCGCCCAGGCCGGCGCCACCGCGGTGATCCAGCCCGGCGGCTCCGTGCGCGACGCCGAAGTCATCGCCGCCGCCGACGAACAGGGTCTGGCCATGGTATTCACCGGCTTCCGCCACTTCCGCCACTGATCCGGGACCGGCCCATGAAGATCCTCGTCATCGGCTCCGGCGGCCGCGAACACGCCCTCGCCTGGAAGCTCGCCGCCTCGCAGCGCGTCCAGAAAGTCTTCGTCGCCCCCGGCAATCCCGGCACCGCCCGTGAGCCGGGTGTCGAGAACGTCGCCCTCAGCGCCATTCCCGAGCTGGTTGCCTTCGCCCGCAGCGAGCAGATCGCCCTCACCGTCGTCGGCCCCGAGGCCCCCCTCGCCGCCGGCGTGGTGGACGCCTTCCGCGCCGCCGGCCTGCCCATCTTCGGGCCGACCCGCCTCGCCGCCCAGCTCGAGAGCTCCAAGGACTTCGCCAAGCAGTTCCTGCTCCGCCACCACATCCCCACCGCCCGCTACCAGACCTTCTCCGATCCCCTCGCCGCCCACGCCTACGTGGACGCCGAAGGCGCGCCCATCGTCATCAAGGCCGACGGCCTGGCCGCCGGCAAGGGCGTCGTGGTGGCCATGAGCGTGGACGAAGCCCACGCCGCCATCGACGCCATGCTCACCCACAACACCCTGGGCGTGCAGTACGACGAGCGCGGCCCGCGGGTCGTCATCGAAGAGTTCATGGACGGCGAGGAGGCCAGCTTCATCGTCCTGGCCGACGGCCGCCACGCCCTGCCCCTCGCCACCAGCCAGGACCACAAACGCCTCAAGGACGCCGACCAGGGCCCCAACACCGGCGGCATGGGCGCCTACTCCCCCGCCCCGGTGGTCACCCCCGAAATCCACGCCCGCGTCATGCGCGAGATCATCAACCCCACCCTCGCCGGCATGGCCGCCGACGGGCTGCCTTACACCGGCTTCCTCTACGCCGGCCTGATGATCGACGCCAAGGGCGCCCCCCGCGTCGTCGA
>DAOQMM010000044.1:0-26031 GCA_035335645.1 Rhodocyclaceae bacterium
CGTAGCCGCCGATGATCACCATGATCAGCAGGTTGGCGATCATCACCACGTCGATGAGGCCCAGCACCACCAGCATGGTCTCGGTCTCGCTGATGTGGCCGCCGGATTCGAAGACCGAGCCGATCAGGTGGGCCAGTTCGGCCATGAACAGATAGACATAGACGCCTTGCGCGGCGACCAGCCCCAGGTAGAGGGGCGCCTGGAACCAGCGGCTCCAGAAGATGAAGCGTTCGAGGTGCTGTTGGCCTGGACTCATGGGAAAAACTCGGAGTGAAGGACGGCGGATTTTATCATCGGCGCAGGCGCTTCCGAGACGTTAAAATGTCGGACTTTGCTTTTCCGCCTCAAGGGCTTTCCGCATGAACCTGCACCCCATCACCGCGCTGTCGCCCCTGGACGGCCGCTACGAATCCAAGGTCGCCGCCCTGCGCGAGCACTTCTCCGAATTCGGCCTGATCCGCAACCGGGTCAAGGTTGAGATCGAGTGGCTCAAGGCCCTCGCCGCCGCGCCCGAACTCGCCGAGATCGCGCCCTTTTCCGCCGCCACCGTGGCCGAGCTGGACGGCGTGATCGCCCACTTTTCGGTGACCGACGGCGAGGCCGTGAAGGCCATCGAAGCCACCACCAACCACGACGTGAAGGCGATGGAGTACTGGCTCAAGCAGCGCCTGGGCCACAACCCGGAAGTCACCCGCGTCACCGAGTTCATCCACTTCGGCTGCACCTCGGAAGACATCAACAACGTCTCCCACGCCCTCATGCTGCGCGACGGCCGCGACGGCGTGCTGCTGCCGGCCCTCGACAGGATCATCGCCCGCCTCGTCGAGCTGGCCCACAACCTGGCCGACCTGCCCATGCTGTCGCGCACTCATGGCCAGCCCGCCAGCCCGACCACCCTGGGCAAGGAGATGGCCAACGTGGTGCACCGCCTGCGCCGCGTCCGCGCGTCCATCGCCGGCGTCGAGCTCACCGCCAAGTTCAATGGCGCCGTGGGCAATTACAACGCCCACCTGTCCGCTTACCCCGACTTCGACTGGGAAGGCTTCAACGGCCGCTTCATCGAGTCCCTGGGCCTGACGTTCAATCCCTATACGATCCAGATCGAGCCCCATGACGCGATGGCCGAGCTCTACGATGCCACGGCCCGCGCCAACACCATCGTCCTCGACCTGTGCCGCGACATCTGGATGTACATCTCCCTGGGTTACTTCAAGCAGAAGCTCAAAGCCGGCGAGATCGGCTCCTCCACCATGCCCCACAAGGTCAACCCCATCGACTTCGAGAACGCCGAAGGCAACCTGGGCCTGGCCAACGGCGTGCTGCGCCACCTGGCCGACAAGCTGCCGGTGTCGCGCATGCAACGCGACCTCACCGACTCCACGGTGCTGCGTAACATGGGCGTGGCCTTCGGCTACGCGGTGCTGGCCTACGATTCCTGCCTGCGCGGCCTGGGCAAGCTGGAGGCCGATCCGGCCCGCCTCGCCGCCGATCTGGACGCCTGCTGGGAAGTGCTCGCCGAGCCCATCCAGACCGTCATGCGCCGCTACGGCGTGCCCAACCCCTACGAGCAGCTCAAGGAGCTGACCCGCGGCAAGGGCATCACCCGCGACGCGCTGCAGGCCTTCATCGCCACCCTGGCGATTCCGGAGGCCGAAAAGACCCGCCTGCTCGCCATGACGCCCGCCAGCTACATCGGCAAGGCCGCCGAGCTCGCCCGCCGCATCTGAACCCCGTACGGGCTGCCGTATGCGCCGCGTGCGCAGCCCGACGACCGGAGACCTGGAATGGCTTTCGCCGACAAACTGAAGACCCTGCCCGGCGTGTCTCACCTGGCAGCGCTGCACCTCCTCGACGGCGCTGGCCAGGTGGTTGGCACCATCGAGAACAAGCCCGGCCAGGCCGGCTCCCTGGCGGTGTACAACCACCTGGCCCAGCTTCACGGCGCCATCACCCCGGACGCCGCCACCCAGGGCATCGAGCTCTACGCCGAGCACAGCGAGGATGCGCGCCTCAACCCTGGCAAGCACCCCAACATCGACCGCCTGATCGGTCTGGTGGAGCGGGGCGAGACGCTGCGGGTCAAGCACGTCTTCGCCGCCTGAGCGCTGCGCGCGCTGGCATGGCGGGCCGCCTGCGGGCGGCCTTTTTCGTGGATGCGGGGCTCAGGCTCTGGCTATATTCACCACGCGACGGGCAAACCAGCCGGCCAGACGCAGTCCGATGAACACCCCGACCGAATCCGCCAGCCAGTCCCACGGGTCGCCGACGCGATTGGTCGTGAAGCGGTGCTGGCACACTTCGATCAGCAGGCCGTAGGCCACCAGCCCGGCGGCCACCGCCGTCCGGCGCAGGGGGAACCCGGTCACGCCCATCAGGGTCAGCAGGACGAAGGCGCCGGTGTGTTCCACCTTGTCCTGAAAGGAGAACACGGTCAGGGCTTCGGGCAGCGGGATCATCGCCAGCCAGAAGATCACGACCAGGGCCAGCGCAAAGGCTGTGCGGACGACAGGGGGCGGAAAGCGCAGGGGCATCGGCAGGGCGAAGGAACCGGGGACGGCGGATTCTAGCGCGGACGCGGCGCCGGTCGCCCGACCGTTCTCATGGCATCTGTCACAGGGTGTTCACGCGGACGGTGTTAGATGACGCCCCAATGCTCATGAACGCTGCAAAGCACCGCTGAAATGATGGGTTTGTACTGTCTTTCGGCGGGCCTACACTGCCTGGGCGGCACCGCGTGGACGCCGCCTGTCGCGAGCGGAGGGCGATGCAGTGACGATGTCATCTGCGCAGTGACAAATGTCACCGCCGTCCAGTGACGGCTGACCTATCCTGCCAGCCCGGTTCTCCGGCACACTGCCGCTCAACCGGAAATCAGGGTGACCGGCGTCTGCCGGTACCCGGCCGGAACCTCGAAGGCCCGGTGCAACTCGAAGGTGTCCCATGTCCCGAATCCATTCCCGTCGGATCGTCCCGTCGTCCAAGCGCGCCCAGGCCGCCTGGGTGCTCTATGGCGCCTTGCTGGGCAACCTGCACGACGCCGGGGAGGCTATCGAACGCTGCGCCGCCGACCGGGGGCGGGACGCCCTGTTCCAGTCTCAGGCCCTGTGGGAGTCCGTGCTGGAGCGCCTGGAGGAGATGAGCTGCAATGCCCGCGAACTGCCGGCTGAGGCCAAGGCGGGCATGCCGCGTATCGACTGGTGCACCTGGGAACACCTGCCGGACACCCTGGCGGGCTCGCCACGGGAGCGCCGCGACCGCCTCACTTTCGTCATCGATACCCTGGTGCCGGACACCCTCGTCGCTGCCGAGGACTATCGTCGGGCCCTGCAGCCGCAGGCGTCCCGCG
This sequence comes from Rhodocyclaceae bacterium, assembly GCA_035335645.1. GTDB lineage: Bacteria > Pseudomonadota > Gammaproteobacteria > Burkholderiales > Rhodocyclaceae > Zoogloea. The sequence goes on from DAOQMM010000044.1 coordinate 3,347, forward strand.
CCTGACCCCGGCACCCCTCACGCCGGCGCGGGCAGCTCCCCGCGGGCGAGCGCGGCCAGGAGCGCGCCCAGCAACTGCCAGGCAGCATCCACCGACGCGATCTCCACCCGTTCGCCCGGCGCGTGGGCGCCGCGGATGGTGGGGCCGAAGGAGACCGTGTCCAGGCCCGGATAGCGTGCGCCGATGAGGCCACATTCGAGCCCCGCGTGCACCACCTTCACCGTGGACGTCCCGCCGAAGCGACGTGTGAACACCCGCTGGCACAGGGCCAGCAGCGGCGAATCCGGATTCGGCGTCCAGCCCGGATAGTGGCCGCTCGCGGTGGCCGGCAGGCCGGCAAGGGTCAGCAGGCTGAGGAGCTCGGCGGCGAGGGCGGCGCTGCCGCTGTCGCGCAGGGAGCGCACCATGAAATTGGCGTGACCGCCGTTGGGCGTCAGTTCCACGATGCCCAGATTGTTGGAGGTTTCCACCACGCCGGGTACGTCCAGGCTCCAGCGCCGCACCCCGTGGGGCGCTGCGTGCAGGGCGTTCAGCCAGCGGGCCTGGTCGGCGACCGCGAGCACGCTGTCGGCGGCAGCGTCGTCAAGGTGCAGGCTGAGGCCGGCTTCCACGCCGCGCAGTTCGTCCTGCAAGAGGGCCTGCCAGGCGGCCACGCGCGCGGGCAGCCCGTCGGCGACGGCGGCCGGTACGGCAATCACTGCGCTGGCTTCGCGGGGCAGGGCATTGCGGGCGGTGCCGCCGCGCAGCAGGGCGAGACGCAGCGGCGCGTCCGATGCCAGGTCGCACAGCACGCGGACCAGCAACTTGATGGCGTTGCCCCGCTCTTCGTGAATGTTCACGCCGGAATGGCCGCCGCGCAGGCCCGCCAGGCTCAGGCGCAGGCTGCGCCAGCCCGCCGGCAGCGGGTCGGCCTGGCCGGTGGCACGGGCATCCACGTCCAGCCCGCCGGCGCAGCCCAGGTAGAACTCACCCCAGTCCTCGGTATCCAGGTTGAGCATCAGGCGGCCGTTCAGCAGGCCGGGTTCGAGGCCGTGGGCGCCCCCCATGCCGGCCTCTTCATCCACCGTGAGGAGGGCTTCGAGGGGGCCGTGGATCAGCGTATCGTCCTCCAGCGCTGCCAGGATCAGCGACGCGCCGATGCCGTTGTCGGCGCCGAGGGTGGTGTGCTCGGCCACCAGCCAGCCGTCGCGCCGTACGGGCCGGATCGGATCGCGGGTGAAGTCGTGGGGCGTGCCGGCGTTGGCCTGGCAGACCATGTCCAGGTGCGCCTGCAGGATCACCCCCGGGGCGCCCTCGTGGCCTGGGCTGGCCGGCTTGCGGAGGATCAGGTTGCCGGCGGCGTCCACCTGGGCGGCGATGTCGCGGGCCGTTGCCCAGGCGAGGAGGTGCTCGCGGATCGCCGCCTCGCCGCGGGAGGGGCGCGGGATGCGGCAGAAGGCGGCGAAATGGGCCCACACGGGGGCGGGGCTGAGGCCGTCGAAGACGGGGTCGAGGCGGTCCGGGGCGTTCATGGCAGGGCTTCGTGGGGACTGGGAGTGGGCGGGCGACAGGCCCGCGCCGGCGCCATTATCGCCCAGCCTGCCGGGCAGGGACGGGCCGGAGGGTGTAGGCTTGCGCCTTTTTCAGCAGGGCGGAAAGGCGTGCACGGTTCGGACATGGTGAGGATTGCGATCAACGGCTACGGGCGCATCGGGCGGTGTTTCCTGCGGGCGCTGCGGGCGTCACCGTGGCGGGACGCCTTGCAGGTGGTGGCCATCAACGAGCCGGCAGACCTGGACAGCATGGCCTACCTGACGCGCTTCGACTCCACCCACGGCGTGTTCCCTGGCGAGGTGACGGTGCAGGACGGCGGCCTGAGCATCGACGGGCAGGCCATCCGCGTCTTCCACGCCGACACGCCGGAGGGGGTGGCCTGGGCCGAGGCGGGCGTGGATCTGCTGGTAGAGGCCTCCGGGCGCTACAGCACGCGGGCCGAGCTGGAGCGCTTCGTTGCGGCGGGCTGCCCGCGGGTGCTGCTGTCTCACCCCGGGCACAGCGCGGCGGACGTGGATCGCACCATCGTCTATGGCATGAATCACGCGCTGCTGCGCGGCGATGAGCGCCTCGTGTCGGCGGCCTCGTGCACCACCAACGCCATCGTGCCGGTGCTGGCCCTGCTGGACGAGGCCTTCGGCATCGAGCACGCGCTGATGACCACCCTCCATTCGGTGATGAACGACCAGCCGCTGATCGACGGCTACCATCACGCCGACCTGCTGCGCACCCGCTCGGCGATGCAGTCCCTGATTCCGGTGTCCACCGGCCTGGCGCGGGGCGTGCAGCGTCTGCTGCCGGAGCTGGCCGGGCGCATCGAGGCCAAGGCGATCCGCGTGCCGGTGGTGAATGTGTCGGCCATCGACCTGGTGGCGACCCTGCGCCGCGACGCGGACCGTGGGGCGGTGCAGGCCCTGCTGCGGGACGCCGCCGCCGGCCCCGGCGCGGGGCGCATGGCCTACACGGATGAGCCCCACGCCTCCATCGACTTCAACCACAGCCCCCATTCGGCCATCGTGGATGGCGGCCAGATCCGCCTGGTGGGCGGGCGGTTGCTCAACCTGCTGGTGTGGTTCGACAACGAATGGGGCTTCGCCAACCGCATGGTGGAGCTGGCTGGGCACTGGGCCCGGCGCATGGACGCGCCGGGCGCCGGCTGAGCGTCAGAAACGGCGGGCGAACTCGGTGGCCTGGGCGATGGCGCGCTTGGCGTCCAGCTCGGCCGCCACGTCGGCGCCGCCCACCAGGGTGTAGGGTATGCCGGCGGCCTCCAGGCCGGCCGCCAGATCGCGGCGCGGCTCCTGGCCGGCGCAGATCACCACCGTATCCACGTCCAGCACCTGATCCGCATCGCCCACGCGCAGGTGCAGGCCGGCGTCGTCGATGCGCAGATACGCCACGCCGCCCAGCATGTGCACGCCGCGCTTGCGCAGGAGCAGGCTGCGCGCCCAGCCGGTGGTCTTGGCCAGGCCCGCGCCGACGCGGCTGGCCTTGCGCTGGAGCAGCCAGACCTGGCGCGGCACGGCCGGCCCCCGGGGCGCGGTGAGGCCGCCCCGGTTGTCCGTGTAGGCGGCGTCGATGCCCCATTCGTTCCGGTAGGCGGTGATGGGGTCGCTGCCGTCGTGGGCGTGGGTGAGGAACTCCGCCACGTCGTGGCCGATGCCGCCGGCGCCGATCAGGGCGACCCGCGGGCCCACGCTGCGGCGGCCTTCCAGCACATCGATGTAGCTCGTCACCTTGGGGTGGTCCACGCCGGGAATGGCGGGCGCGCGCGGCGTGATGCCGGTGGCCAGCACCACGTGCTCGAAGCCCGCCAGGTCGGCGGCCGTCACGGTGTGGCCCAGGCGCAGCGCCACGTCCAGCTCGGCCAGGCGCACGCGGAAATAGCGCAGGGTCTCGCCGAAATCCTCCTTGCCGGGGATGCGCCGGGCCAGGTTGAACTGGCCGCCGACGGTGTCGGCCGCGTCGAACAGGCTGACCTCGTGGCCGCGTTCGGCGAGGGTCGTGGCGGCGGCCAGACCGGCCGGGCCGGCGCCCACCACGGCCACCCGGCGCGGCGTCCGGGCCGGCGCCGCCGGGCCTTCCCACTCCCGGCAGGCGGCCGGATTGACCAGGCAGGACGAGGTCTTGCCGGCAAAGATGTGATCCAGGCAGGCCTGGTTGCAACCGATGCAGGTGTTGATGGTGTCGGCGCGGCCGGCGGCGGCCTTGGCGACGAAGTCCGCATCGGCCAGGAAGGGTCGGGCCATGGACACCATGTCCGCGTCGCCGCGGGCCAGTACGGCCTCGGCGGTGGCCGGGTCGTTGAGGCGGTTGCTGGTGATCAGGGGTACGTTCACCACACCCCGCAGGCGTGCGGTGAGGGCGGTGAAGGCGCCGTGGGGCACGCTGCTCATGATGGTGGGGATGCGCGCCTCGTGCCAGCCGATGCCGGTGTTGATGAAGTTGACGCCGGTCTGCTCGACGGCGCGGGCGAAGGCCAGCACTTCGTCCCAGGTGCTGCCACCTTCCACCAGGTCCAGCAGGGACAGGCGGAAGATGACGATGAAGTCGTGTCCGGCGGCAGCGCGCACGGCGCGCAGGACCTCCAGCCCGAAGCGGCAGCGGTTCTCGAAACTGCCGCCCCAGCGGTCGTCCCGCAGATTGGTGCCGGGGGCGAGGAACTGGTTGATCAGGTAGCCCTCGGAGCCCATCACCTCGACCCCGTCGTAGCCGGCGGCGCGGGCCAGGGTGGCGGCGCGGGCGTAGTCGGCGATGGTGCGCAGGATCTCGTCCTCGTCGAGGGCGCGGGGCGTGGCCGGGTTGATGGGGGCCTTGACGGCCGACGGGGCCACTGGCGAACGGCTGTAGGCGTAACGGCCGGTGTGGAGCAGTTGCAAGCAGATCCGCCCGCCTTCGGCATGGACGGCGTCGGTGATGACGCGGTGGCGGCGGGCCTCGTCCTCGCTGTCGAACACCGAGCCGCCGGCGTGGATCGCGCCGTCCGGGTTGGGGCCGTAGCCGCCGGTGACGATGAGGCCGACGCCACCCCGCGCGCGGGCGGCGTAGAAGGCGGCGAGGCGTGCGTGGGGATCTTCGCCTTCCTCCAGGCCGGTGTGCATGGAGCCCATCAGCACCCGGTTGCGCAGGGTGAGGAAGCCGAGGTCGAGGGGCGCGAGCAGGCGCGGGTAGGCAGACGCAGGGATTGCGTTCATGAAGGGCTGTCTCCTGGAATTGTGCTTGGTGTTGTGCCGCGCATTGCAGGGGCGGGCGCGGGAAAAGTCAAGTTGCCGTGACGGCAGTCGGGGCGGGGCCAGGAGCGCGGTGCGTGCGGGCGCGGGCAGGACGTTCGACATCGCGGCGGGAAGCGCCACGCCGCCGGGATCTGGCGGACGGAGACGTTGGGGGCCGGTCGGCGTGTGGGGAGCGACCTGCCGGGACCGGGCCGGCGGCGGCCCGGTCTGCTGCGACGATCAGGGGCGGTCGGACATGCGGCCGCCGGTGCCGCCGCCCATCATGCCGGGACCCATGCGGCCTTTCATGCCGCGGGGACCGACGGCGTGGGCGGCGTCGAAGGTCTTCTTCTGCTCGGGGGTGAGCGTGGCGTAGAAGGTCTTGAGGGCGTCCACATGGGCAGACATCTGGGCTTCGTGGGCCTTCATGCGGGTGAGCATGCGCTCGGCCCGTTCGGGCGTGGGGAGGCTGCGCCAGTCTTCGGTCGGGGCGGGCATCGGGGTGGGCTCGGACGCCATCAGGGCCTGCCACGCGGGTTCCTGTTCCGGCGTGAGCTTGAGGGCCTCGTGGAGGTGGGCGTGGTGCAGGGTGTGACGTTCCATGCGGTTGTCGCGGGACGCGCCGGGTGGGGCCATCGGACCCCCCATGGGGCCACAGGGCATGTCTGCCAGGGCGGGGAGGGCGAGGCTGCCGGCAAGCAGGGCGAACAGCAGGGATGGGGCGGACGGGATACGCATGAGGACTCTCCGGGTGCAAGACCTGACGACTTTACGCCGATCCGTGGCGCGTGGGCGATGCGCAGGGGGGCGCCGGGTGCAGCCGGGCCCGGCTGCGCGGAGGGCGGTGCGCGCTAACGGCGGAATGCCGACTGGTCGCGCCGGGGTGGATCGGTGCGGACGCCCGGAGCGGGGCTCCGGGCCCTGCGATCCTCAATACACGTACAGCACGCGCGCCTGGACCCCATTGACCTTGGGCCCGTCCTCGACCTTCACGTCCTGGGTGTATTGCAGTTGCACCTGCCATTGCTTGTCCACGAAGGACGCCCAGGTCAGCATGGCCGTCCCGTTGTTCTTGCGGCCGGCGATGTCGGCGCCGTTGAGGGATTCCCGCGCGCCCCAGGCGTGGCGGTAGGTGCCGGCCAGGTAGGTGGCGCCGCTCAGGAAGTAGCGCAGGTGGGCGTGGCCCTGGTACAGGGGATCCTTGCGGGCCTTGGTGTCACGCTGGTCCTGGTAGAACTCGGTTTCGCCGATCAGGTCGAGGGTCCAGGTGTCGGACAGCTTGCGGATGTAGCCCACCTGCAGGTCGGTGGCCCAGCGGTTGTTGCTGAGGGCGAAGCCCTGGTTGCGGTCGCTGCCGGTAGGGGCGGTGAAGAACACCGACCAGCCCAGGTGTTCGCCGCGGGTCAGGTCGGCGAGGGTCCACAGGGTGCCGCCGAAGATCACGTCGCCCAGGCCGCTGGTCTTGCTGTCGGAGAGGCCGATCTTCTGGGTGCCGAAGGGTACGATGATCTGCGGATCGATGATGTAATCGCCGAGCTTCATGAAGTGGACGTAACGGAAGATGCCGGCGTTGATGGACAGGTCCAGATTGCTCACGGTCTGGTTGCCGTGGCTATAGACCTTGTCTGCCCGCGGGAACTGGGCGTAACCCAGGAGCAGATTGGTGCCAGCGGGCAGCCCGGTGTAGTCGCCCGGATCGGGGCGGACGTCGGCGCGGGCCGTGCCGGTCAGCAGGCCGAGGGCACACAGGGCCAGGCTGGCGCGCAGGGGGGAGCGATGGGTGCGAGTGTTCATGGACAGTCTCCGTGTCGTTGTGGTGTGGGTGCTGCGATGCGCTTAAAAAAGGGCCGCGGCGTCCCGGAGGGAGGGGCGGGGGCCGCGGCAAGGGGAAGCGGGCCGGCTGGGGGCAGCGTGACCGCCAGTCGATTCAGGGGGCACCACCAGCCGGTCGCGGGGAGGGCTGCTCGGACACTGCGCGCGGTGGCTTCATGGGGGCTCCCGATTGACTTTGTCTGGACGGATTCTTTAATGTGAAACGGACTTGGCGCGGTGGCAGAACCGGCGCCCCGGATCGTCCGGGAAGGATCTGCACCCTTCGTGCCAAGCGCTGAACGGCCCCGCAAGAGCGCCGTTTTTCATAAAAAAACATCAGGTTGGGGCGATCGGCCGGGTGCTTGCACGCGGAGCGTGGGGCGCGACGTCGACTTGAAACGAGTCAACCGGAAGTTCGCGGTTGACTCGTTCCGCGCCGCCGGGAGGAGACCGCCATGGGTGAGATGCAGAGGGCGTTCGACGCGCGCATGCTGCGCGCGCGGCGCGCGTTCTTCGAGGACGGCACGCGTCCGTCCGGGGTGATTCCGGATGCCGTGCTCCGGTCCTGGGAGCGCTCCCGCCAACAGGGCCTGGGTGTGCGCGACCGGCGCATCTTCATGCCGGTGAGCCGCGAGGAGGTCGGCCGGCTGCAGGCGGAAAACAGCGAGCTGATGGCCTGCGCCCTGCCCGAGATGGAGCGTCTGCAGGCGGCCCTGGGGCGCGGCGGGTGGGGCATCGTGTGCACGGACGCGCAGGCGCGGGTGCTCAAGGCGGTGTATGGCCGCAGCACCGCCTTCCGTGAGATGGACCGGATCTTCGAGATCGGCCGCAATCTCAGCGAGTCGGCGATCGGCACCAACGGGCCCGGTTGCGCGCTCATCGAGGGACGGCCGCTCACGGTGCGCGCCGCGGAACATTTTCTGGACGAAACCCGGCCCTTCACCTGTGCATCCGTGCCCCTGTTCGGGCCGGACGGGCGCATCGTCGGCGTGCTGGACGCGACGCGCTATTGCGATGGTGCGGCGCCCACGGTCGTCGAGCCGCTGGCCATCGCCGCCCGTGCGGTGGAAAACCGCCTGCTGGGGCGTCTCGGCGCCGCGCTGAAGATCGCCTTTCACTGTCGCGAAGACATGCTCGGCACGCCGATGGAGGGTGTGCTGGTGTTCGACGGGGACGGCGTGCTGCGCGGGGCCAACCAGGCGGCACGGCAGCTGCTGTCGCTGACGGCGGGGGATGACGGAGGCGTGCGCTTCGACAGCGTGTTCGACTGCCCGCCGGAGACCTTTGGGCGGTGTCTGGGCGGGCGGGTCGAACGGACGGTCCTGTGGGGGGGCGAGGGCATGCGCTTCGAGCTGCGGGTCGAGGCAGCGCAGCCGCGGCCCGTACTGGCCAGGCCGGCCAGTGTCCCCTCGCGCGCCGGCTCAGGATGGGCCTCCGCGCCGTCCGCCGCCTGTACACGGGATGACGGCGAGGACGCCGCCGTTGCGCGGGCCTTGCATGTGGCGCAGCGGGCCTTTGAGCGGGACATCCCGGTGCTGGTGCTGGGCGAGACCGGCACCGGCAAGGAGGTCCTGGCCCGGCGCCTGCACGGCGACAGCGCGCGTGCCGATGGCCCCTTCGTGGCGATCAACTGCTCGTCCCTGCCCGCCGGGCTGATCGAATCCGAGTTCTTCGGCTACGAGGACGGGGCGTTCACCGGTGGCCGTCGCGGCGGTGCGCCGGGCAAGTTCGAACTGGCCCAGGGCGGCACCCTGTTCCTCGACGAGATCGGCGACATGCCGCTGGAGTTGCAGGGGCGCCTGCTGCGCGTGCTCCAGGAGCGCAACTTCTCGCGCCTGGGCGGGGCGCGGCTGATCCACTTCGACGCCCGCATCGTGGCCGCCACCCACCGCAAGCTGGACGAAGCGGTGGCCGCCGGGGCGTTCCGGGAAGATCTGTATTACCGCATCAAGGGCGTACGCGTGCGCCTGCCGGCCTTGCGCGAGCGGGCCGACCGTGCGGCGTTGATCGATACGCTGCTACGCCGGGAATGCGGCGGCCGGCGCCCGCCGCCCCTGTCGGCCGAGGTCCGCGCCGTACTGCTCGGCTACCGCTGGCCGGGCAATCTCCGCCAGCTCGGCCACGTCCTGCGTCTGGCCCTGACCCTGGCCGAGGACGACGGCGAGATCGGCCTCCAGCATCTGCCCGAGGAGCTCCTGGAGGCCGGGTCGCCGACGGGCGGCGGTCTGGCGCCGGACCTGCGGGAGCAGTGCCTGCGGGAGGTGGAGCTCGACGCCGTCAGGGCGGCGATGGCGCGTTGCGGCGGGAACGTCTCAGCGGCGGCGCGCAGCCTGGGCGTGGCGCGGGCGACCCTGTACCGCAAGCTGCGGATGCTGGGCATGGTGGGCGAGGGGGAGGCCTGACGCCGCCAAAATTCCCCGGCGCCATTTTTTGATCCGGCGGACGAATTTTTAAATGGCTGGCGGGGATTTAAAAATCCGGCGCGGGGATTTTTAAGTGGGATTTCCGGATTTCTTTTTGCGGCGGGCGCATTTATCTGCCTCATTTTTTGGCAAGCAAATCCGTGGCGTGCATTTTTTAATCTGGCTGGGGGATCTTGCTGCCTAAAAATGAGGCAGCAAGATCCGATGGGCGGATTTTTGTAGGGTCGGGATCCTTTTTTTCACGGCAGGCCCGGGGCGCAGCCTCGGTGGCGCGCGGGCCGATCCTGGGGCGGTGCGCCTGGGTGGTGAGTACGCACGGAAAGGGCGTGCCCGGCGTTCCGGCGGCGCCATCGGCGTGCGGTGAGCCGCGGCCCCGGTGGCAGGCGGGAGGAGGATCCTTCGACATCGCGCGCCGCCTTTACTTCCGCTCAAGGCTGTTCTAAATTGCTGACTGAACGGTCAGTAATTAATTTTTCCATGAGCGAATCCTCTCCGCCCCGCCACCAACGCCGCAAGGAGGCGCGCCCCGCCGAACTGGCGGCAGCGGCCTTGTCCCTGTTCGTCGAGAAGGGCTTTGCGGCCACCCGCCTGGATGAAGTGGCGGCCCGCGCCGGCGTGTCCAAGGGCACCTTGTACCTGTACTTCGACAGCAAGGAAGCCCTGTTCCGGGCGGTCATCGAAGGCAGCGTGGTGCCCCTGGTGGAGCAGAGCGAGGCGCGCATCGAGGCCCTGAAGCACGACCCGGAGCGTCTGCTGCGGGAGACCCTGGTGAATTGGTGGTTCAACTTCGGGGCCACCGAGCTGGGCGGCATCTGCAAGCTGATGATCTCCGAGGCCGGCAATTTCCCCGAGGTGGCGGCCTACTACAACGAGGCGGTCATCGTGCGCTGGATGAACCTGCTCGGCCGCGTGCTGGAACTGGGCATGGAGCAGGGCGTGTTCCGTCGCCTGAATGTGGATATCCTGCGCCAGCAGGTCTTCTTCCCGCTGCTGATGCAGTCCGTGTGGAAGAACTCCCTGGCGGGCTGCTGCGCGCCGGTGGCGCTGCCGGACAGCTATTTCGACACCTATTTCGATCTCGTCTTCCGTGGCCTGCTGGCCGCGCCGCCGCTGGAGCCTTCCCGATGATGCGTCCCCTTGTCCTTGCCGTCGCGGTGGCGACGGTCCTTGCCGCGTGCAGCAAACCGGAGCCCGTGGCCGAAGCGCCCCGTCCGGTGGTGGCGCAGAAGCTCACGCCCGTGGCGGTGGCCTCGGGCGCCCTGTACACCGGCGAGGTGCGGGCCCGCTACGAGTCGGACCTGGCCTTCCGGATCACCGGCAAGATCGTCGAGCGCAAGGTGGATGTGGGTGCCGTGGTCAAGCCCGGTCAGGTGCTGGCGCGGCTCGATCCGGCCGACGCGGGGCTCAATGCGGAGGCGGCGCGGGCCCAGCTGGCCGCGGCGCAGACCGATCTGGCCTTTGCCAAGGCCGAGGTGGAGCGCTACCGGGATCTGGTGGCCAAACATTTCGTCAGCCGCAGTGTGCTGGACGCCAAGGAGGCGACCTTCAACGCGGCGGCCGCGCGCGTCGCCCAGGCCCGCGCCCAGGCCAGCGTGGCCGGCAATCAGGCGGGCTACACCACGTTGGTGGCGGACCAGGCCGGGGTGATCACGGCGATCCTCGCCGAGGCGGGGCAGGTGGTGAAGGACTCCGCGGTGGTGATGCGTCTGGCCCGGGACGGGGAGCGGGAGGTGCTCATCGCGGTGCCGGAAAGCCGTGTCGCCGCCCTGCGCAAGGCGGGCCAGGTGGAGATCCGCCTGTGGGCCCAGCCGGAGCGGGCGCTGGAAGGCCGCGTCCGCGAGATCGCGCCGAGCGCCGATGCGGCGACGCGGACCTACGCGGTGAAGGTGACGATCCTGTCCAACGATCCGACCGTCCAGCTGGGCATGACCGCCAACGTGATCCTCCCCGATGCGGCCGCCGGCGCCCTGCTGGTGCCGTCCACGGCGGTCTTCGAGCACGCGGGCGGCAGCGCCGTGTGGGTGCTGCAGGCCGATGGCGAGCTGGTCAAGCCGGTGCTGCGGCCGGTGACGGTGAAGCAGTACCGGGAGGACGGGGTGATCCTGTCCGGCGGCGTGCAGGCGGGCGAGACCGTCGCGGTGGCCGGCGTGCACAAGATCGTCGCCGGTCAGCCCCTGCGCCCGGTGGCGCCGGCCCGTCCGGGGGCCGGGGCATGAAGCGTTTCAACCTGTCGGAGTGGGCGCTGCGCCACCAGGCCCTGGTGCGTTACCTGATCGTCGCCCTGGCCCTGGTGGGGGTGATGGCCTATCAGCGCCTGGGGCAGTCGGAGGATCCGCCCTTCACCTTCAAGGTCATGGTGGTGCGCACCGAATGGCCCGGCGCCTCGGCGCGGGAGATCGAGGAGCAGGTCACCGACCGCATCGAGAAGAAGCTCCAGGAAGTGCCTTTCGTGGACTACCTGCGCAGCTATTCGCGGCCGGGCGAATCCGTGGTGCTCTTCGTGGCCAAGGATTCGGCGCCGGCGTCGGCGATTCCCGACGTGTTCTACCAGGTGCGCAAGAAGATCGGCGACATCAAAGGGATGCTGCCGACGGGCATCCGCGGGCCCTATTTCAATGACGAGTTCGGCGACGTCTTCGGCAACATCTACGCCCTGACCGGCGACGGCTTCGACTACGCGGCCCTCAAGAGCGCGTCCGAGACGATCCGCGCCGAGCTGCTGCGGGTGCCCAACGTGGCCAAGGTGGATCTGTTCGGCGAGCAGGAACAGCGCATCTACGTGGAGCTCTCCAACACCAAGCTCGCCACCCTCGGGCTGGACGTGCAGACGGTCACCGCGGCCCTCGCCCAGCAGAACACGGTGGCGCCGGGCGGCTATTTCGAGACCCGCGACGACCGCATCTACCTGCGCCCGAGCGGCGCCTACGACACCGTCGAGGCGATCCGCGAGACGCGCATCCGCGCTGGCGGGCGGGAATTCCGCATCGGCGACATCGCCACGGTGGCGCGGGGCTTCGTCGATCCGCCGGCGCCGCGCTTCCGCTACCGTGGCCACGACGGGCTGGGCCTGGGCGTGTCCATGGCCAAGGGCGGCGACATCATCGCCCTGGGGCAGAACCTCAAGGAGGCGGTCGCGCGCATCCAGGCCCAGCTGCCGGTGGGCATGGAGCTGGCCGAGGTGGCGAGCCAGCCCGAGGCGGTGCAGCGCTCCATCAGCGAGTTTGTGCATTCCCTGGCGGAGGCCGTGATCATCGTGCTGGTGGTGTGCTTCTTCTCACTGGGCCTGCGCACCGGGCTGGTGGTGGCCCTGTCGATCCCCCTGGTGCTGGCGGTCACCTTCTTCGGCATGCGTCTGTTCGACGTGGGCCTGCACAAGATCTCCCTGGGCGCCCTGATCCTGGCCCTGGGCCTGCTGGTGGACGACGCCATCATCGCCGTGGAGATGATGCTGGTGAAGATGGAGCAGGGCTGGGAACGGGCCCGCGCTGCGGCCTACGCCTACACCAGCACCGCCGGGCCGATGCTGTCGGGCACGCTGGTGACGGTGGCGGGCTTTCTGCCCATCGCCACCGCCCAGTCGTCCACCGGCGAATACACCCGTTCGATCTTCCAGGTGAACGCCATTGCGCTGCTGGCGTCGTGGCTCGCCGCGGTGATCGTGGTGCCCTATCTCGGTTACGTGTTGCTGCCGGACCCCCGCAAGGCCGCCGGACCGGGCTGGCTGGAACGGCGCGTGCCGGCCTTCGCACGGCTCAAGGCGCGGCTCGGCATCGGCGGCCACACGCATCACGATGGTGACGAGGACGCGGTCTTTCAGACGCCCTTCTACAACCGCTTCCGAGCGCTGGTAGACAGATGCGTGGCGCGGCGCTGGTGGGTCATCGGCGCGACGCTGGCGATCTTCGTGCTGGCCCTGGTGGGCTTCGGTCAGGTGCAGCAGCAGTTCTTCCCCAATTCCACGCGGCTGGAGATCCTGGTGGATCTGCGCCTGCCCGAGGGCAGCTCCCTGCGCGCCACCCAGGCGGAGGCAGCCAGGCTGGAGGCGATCCTCGACCGGGAGCCCGGCATCGCCAACTATGTGACCTACGTGGGCACTGGCAGCCCGCGCTTCTATCTGCCCCTGGACCAGCAACTGCCGGCCGCCAACTTTGCCCAGCTTGTGATCCTCACCGACAGCATCCCGGCGCGGGAGGCGCTGAGGCAGAGGCTGATCGAGCTGTTCCGTACGGATTTCCCGGGTCTGCGGGCCAACGTGACGCGCCTGGAGAACGGGCCGCCGGTGGGCTTCCCGGTGCAGTTCCGGGTGAGCGGGCCGGACATCCCCACGGTGCGCCGGTTTGCCGCCGAAGTGGCCGAGGTGATGCGCGCCAATCCGAACCTCTCGGACGTGCAGCTGGACTGGGACGAGCAGTCCAAGGTGCTGCGCGTCGAGGTGGATCAGCACAAGGCGCGCCTGCTGGGGCTGTCCACCCAGGACGTGGCCAACTTCCTCAACACCTCTTTGCGCGGCCTCACGGCCACCAGCTACCGGGAAGGCATCGAGTCCATCGACGTGGTGCTGCGGGGCGACGCCTTCGAGCGGGACAAGCTGTCCCTGGTGTCGGAGCTGTCCATCCCCACCCGCGCCGGCAAGTCCGTGCCCCTGGGCCAGGTGGCGACGGTGAGCTACGCCTGGGAGCAGGGCCTGATCTGGCGCCGTGACCGTCTGCGCAGCATCACTGCCCGCGGCCAGATCTACGACAGCCGCCTGCAGGCGCCGACCGTCACCGCCCAGGTCGAGCCGCTGCTGGCGCCGATCAAGGCGCGCCTGCCGGCCGGCTATCGCATCGACACCGGCGGCGCGGTAGAGGAGAGCGCCAAAGGGCAGAGCTCCGTGAATGCGGGCTTCCCGCTGTTCTTCGCGGTGGTGTTTACCGTGCTGATGGTGCAGTTGAACAGCTTCTCGCGGACCACCATGGTGGTGCTCACCGCGCCCCTCGGGCTGATCGGCGTGGTGCTGTTCCTGCTGCTCTTCAACCAGCCCTTCGGCTTTGTCGCCATGCTCGGCACCATCGCCCTGTTCGGCATGATCATGCGCAACTCGGTGATCCTGGTGGACCAGATCGAGCAGGACGTGGAGAAGGGGCGCAGCGTGTGGAACGCCATCGTGGAATCGGCCGTGCGCCGCCTGCGGCCCATCGTGCTCACCGCTGCGGCGGCTGTGCTGGCGATGATCCCGCTGACCCGCAGCGCTTTCTTCGGGCCGATGGCGGTGGCCATCATGGGCGGCCTGATCGTCGCCACCGCGCTGACGCTGCTCTTCGTGCCGGCCCTGTACGCCGCCTGGTATCGGGTGCGTCGATGACGCGTTCCCGCGCAAGTACGCTAGAATTGGAAGGTTTTTCCATTCACGCTGGCAGGCCGATCCTCCCGTCCGGGCCGCGGCGGATCTTTACAGGGGAGTTCCAATGAATTTCGAACAAGCGCGCTTCAACATGGTCGAGCAACAGATCCGCCCCTGGGAGGTGCTGGATTTCTCCGTGCTGGACCTGCTGATGAGCATCCGCCGCGAGGAGTTCGTGCCCGAGGCCTACAAGTCCGTGGCCCTCTCCGAGGCGCCGATCCCCCTCGGCCACGGCGCGAGCATGCTGGTGCCGGTCATCGAGGGCAAGGTGCTGCAGGCGATCCAGGTCAAGGGTTCCGACAAGGTCCTCGAAGTGGGTGCCGGCTCCGGCTATTTCGCCGCCCTGCTGGCCGCCAAGGCCGAGTGGGTGCGCACCGTCGAGATCGAGCCCGCACTGGTGAACATGGCCCATGACAACCTGAAGCGCTATGGCGTCGAGAACGTCATCGTCGAGGAAGGCGACGCCGTGAGCGGTTGGGCCGGCAATGCCCCCTACGACCTGATCGTGGTCTCCGGCGCTGTGCCCCACGTGCCCGAATCCCTGCTGGCCCAGGTGAAGGTGGGTGGGCGCCTGTTCGCCTTCGTCGGCGGGCCGACCCTGCAGGTCGCCACCCTGATCCAAGTGGTGGGCGAGGGCCAGTACCGCACCGAGAAAGTCTTCGAGACCCAGGTGCCGATGATGCGCAACGCCCCGCGCAAGAACCAGTTCCAGTTCTGAGCGGACGCGGCGATGCAGCAGATCCTGCCTGCGCAACTGGACGAGTGGCTGCGGGATGCGTCCCGCCCGCAGCCCGTGCTTCTCGATGTCCGTGAGCCCCACGAATTCCAGTACTGCGCCCTCGCCGGGTCCCTGTCCATGCCCATGGCCAGCGTGCCGGCGCGCCAGCAGGAGCTCGATCCGGATGCGGAGACCGTCGTGATCTGCCACCACGGCATGCGCAGCATGCAGGTGGCCCTGTTCCTGGAGCGCCAGGGCTTCGGGAAGGTGATCAACCTGACCGGCGGGGTCGCCCTGTGGGCCCAACAGGTCGACCCGTCGATGCCCCAGTACTGACATCACCAGGTGAAGGGAATGAGCTTGAGCAAGGTTCGGTTTGCAGTGCTGGCGTGGGCCGGCGTGATGGCGTCCGGTGCGCAGGCCGTCGATCTGGAGCAGGCCTACCGGGACGCGGTGACCTACGACGCAACCCTCTCCGGTGCGCGGGCCTCCCTTGCCGCCGGGCGTGAGAAGCTGCCCCAGGGCCGCGCCGGCCTGCTGCCGACGATCTCCCTGAGCGGCAACACCAACTACAACACGGCGGTCTTCAATAACCTCGACCCCCATTTCACCAGCAAGTACAACAGTCACAGCTGGATCGCCCAGCTCAACCAGCCCCTGTTCCGCTGGCAGAACTGGGTCCAGTTCAAGCAGGGCGAGCTCAATGTGGGCCTGGCGGAAGCCCAGTTCAAGCTGGCCGAGCAGGATCTCGTCCTGCGCGTCGCTCAGGCTTATTTCGACGTGCTGGCCGCCCAGGACACCCTGGTGGCCGCCTCGGCCCTGCGCGACGCCAATGCCCAGCAGCTGGCGCTCGCCAAGAAGAGCTTCGAGGTCGGCACCGTGACCATCACCGACGTGCACGAGGCCCAGTCCCGTTACGATCTGTCCTCGGCCCAGACCATCGCGGCCGAGAGCGACCTGGAAGTCCGCCGCAACGCGCTGGCTGTGCTCACCGGCAAGACGCCGGACGCCCTCAAGACCCTGCGCAAGGGCGTGGCCCTGTCCAGCCCCGAGCCGGCGGACATGCCGTCCTGGGTGTCCGCGTCCGAAGCCACCGCCCTGCAGGTGCAGGCGGCCCAGCTCGGCGTCGAGATCGCCGCGCGGGAAATCGAGCGCAACCGTGCCGGCCACGCGCCCACCGTCGATCTGGTGGCGAGTTACGGCAACTCGGTCAATCCGGTCGCCTCGGTGACGCCCACCACCAACTACGATTCCCGCGCCATCGGCCTGCAGGTGGCCATCCCCCTGTACCAGGGCGGGGGCGTCAATTCCCGCGTACGTGAGGCCATCGCCCTGCGCGACAAGGCCGCCGCGGATCTGGACAACGCCCGTCGCACTGCCGCGCAGGCGGCCCGTCAGGCCTATCTGGGCGTGACCAGCGGTCTCGCCCAGGTGCGCGCCCTGGAGGCCGCCCAGGTCTCGTCCCGCTCCGCACTGGACGCCAACAAGCTGGGCTACGAGGTCGGCGTGCGCATCAACATTGACGTGCTCAACGCCCAGAGCCAGGTCTTCGACACCGAGCAGAAGCTCTCCAAGGCGCGCTACGACACGCTGATGGCCCAGCTCAAGCTCAAGGCGGCCGCCGGCACCCTGGGGGACGACGACGTCCGCGCCCTCAACGCCCTGCTGGACTGAGCCACGCGCCGGGAGCCCGTGCCGCCGACGGCCGCTTTGCGGCCGTTTCCATTTGCGGTCAATCCGTGACCGCCGTCCGGGCCGTTCCGTTTATCCTTCCTTCATTCCGACGTTCCGACTTCCGAACCGATTCCCATGCGTTACACCGACCTGCGTGACTTCATCGCCCAGCTCGAGCGCCTCGGCGAGCTCAAACGCGTCCGCGTCCCCGTCGATCCCCATCTCGAGATGACCGAGATCTGCGACCGGGTGCTGCGCGCCGGCGGCCCGGCGATCCTCTTCGAACAGCCCACGGGGCACTCGGTGCCGGTGCTGGCCAACCTCTTCGGCACGCCCCAGCGGGTGGCCCTGGGCATGGGCGAGAGCGGCGCGGACTGGCAATCCGCTTTGCGCGAGGTGGGCAAGCTGCTGGCCTTCCTCAAGGAGCCGGAGCCGCCCCGCGGCCTCAAGGACGCCTGGGACAAGCTGCCGGTGTTCCGCCAGGTGCTCAACATGTCGCCCAAGACGGTCTCGTCGGGGCCCTGCCAGGAGGTGGTCCGGGAAGGCCGCGACGTGGATCTGGCCAGCCTGCCCATCCAGCATTGCTGGCCGGGCGACGTGGCGCCCCTGATCACCTGGGGCCTGGTCGTGACCCGTGGGCCCCACAAGCCGCGCCAGAACCTGGGGATCTACCGCCAGCAGGTGCTCGGCCCCAACAAGGTGATCATGCGCTGGCTGGCCCATCGGGGCGGCGCACTCGATTTTCGCGACCACCAGCAGGCCCATCCGGGCGAGCCCTTCCCGGTGGCGGTGGTGCTGGGCTGCGATCCCGCCACCATCCTCGGCGCGGTGACGCCGGTGCCGGATTCCCTGTCGGAATACCAGTTCGCCGGCCTGCTGCGGGGCGCCAAGACCGAGCTGGTGAAATGCCTGGGGTCGGACCTGCAGGTGCCGGCCTCCGCCGAGATCGTCCTCGAAGGCGTCATCCATCCGGGCGAGACGGCGCTGGAAGGCCCCTACGGCGATCACACCGGCTATTACAACGAGCAGGCCGAGTTTCCGGTCTTCACCATCGAGCGCATCACCCACCGGCGCGACCCGATCTACCACAGCACCTACACCGGCAAGCCGCCCGACGAGCCGGCCATGCTCGGGCTGGCCCTCAACGAGGTCTTCGTGCCGCTGCTGCAGAAGCAGTTCCCGGAGATCGTGGACTTCTACCTGCCGCCGGAAGGCTGCTCCTACCGCCTCGCCGTGGTGAGCATCCGCAAGCAGTACCCCGGCCACGCCAAGCGGGTGATGTTCGGCATCTGGAGCTTCCTGCGCCAGTTCATGTACACCAAGTTCATCATTGTCGTGGATGATGACGTGAACATCCGTGACTGGAAGGAAGTGATCTGGGCGCTGACCACGCGCATGGATGCCACCCGCGACACCACGCTGGTGGACCATACGCCCATCGACTACCTGGATTTCGCCAGCCCGGTGGCGGGTCTTGGGTCGAAGATGGGCCTGGATGCCACCAACAAGTGGCCCGGTGAAACCCAGCGGGAATGGGGGCGCGCCATCGTCATGGATGCGGCCGTCAAGGCCCGTGTCGATGCCCTGTGGGCGCAGCTCGGCCTGTAGGTGTCCTTCGCCGGTCCCTTCGGCCCGGCCCGCTCTTAGTCTGACTCGAGGTGTCCATGTTGTGCCGTATGCTCGCCCGCGCCCTGTTGAGCGCGGGGGTGATCCTGATGCCCGCATTCGCGTCCGCCGACCTCGTCGGCGCCGGCGCAGTCCAGTTCGAAACCGACCGCCTGGCCGAAGGGCAGGCTGCGCTGCGGAGCCGCCAGCTGGAGCGGGCCGAGCGCGCCTTCAGTGAAGCGCTGCGGGCCAACGCCGGTTCCACCGACGCCCTGATCGGCCTCGCCCAGACCGCCCAGTTGCAGGGGCGGCCCGACAAGGCGCGGGACTGGATGGCCAAGGCCGTGGCAGCGGCGCCGGGTTCACCGCCAATCCTGCAGGCCCAGTCCAAGCTGCTGGTGGAGCAGGGCATGGGCGCCCTGGCCGAGGAGCACTACCGTCGTGCCATCGCCGCCAATCCCGGCAATCCCCAGTTCAGCCAGGATCTGGCGAGCCTCTATCTGGAGCAGCTCAAGCGTCCCGCGGCGGCGGTCACGGTGCTCCGCGACCTCCTCCGTCGCCAGCCCGAGCTGGCCTCGGCCTACCTCGGGCTGGGCCTGGCCCTGGCCGCGGACGGCAAGCTCGACGAAGCCGGTCGCACGCTTGACGAAGCCGTCCAGCGCGATCCGGTGAATCCCTTCGCCTACCATGCCCAGGGGCTGCTGGCCCTCAAGCAGGGGCGCGCGGATGCAGCGCTGACGGCCTTCGACAAGGCGCTCGCCCTG
Source organism: Rhodocyclaceae bacterium (assembly GCA_035335645.1). Taxonomy (GTDB): domain Bacteria; phylum Pseudomonadota; class Gammaproteobacteria; order Burkholderiales; family Rhodocyclaceae; genus Zoogloea. The sequence goes on from DAOQMM010000044.1 coordinate 22,471, forward strand.
CGCCCCGAGTTTGTCGGCGCGCTCCTCGGCAGGGGCGATGCGCTCCTGGCCCTGGGCAAGGCCGATGGGGCGCTGGCGACCTATCGCCGTGCCGCGTCGCTGGCGCCGGGCAGTGCGGTGCCGATCGCCAAGCGGGCCCAGGCGCTGGAGCGCCTGAAGCGTCCGGATGAAGCGGAAGCGGCGTATCGCGAGGCGCTCAAGCTGGAGCCGACCCACACGGTCGTCCTGAACAATCTCGCCTTCCTGCTAGCGTCCCGAAAGCAGCGGCTCGACGAGGCGCTCGGGCTGGCCCAGCGGGCCACGACGCTGGATCCGGCGCGGGCCGATCACTTCGATACGCTGGGGGTGGTGCTGCTGGCGCGGGGCGATCAGGCCGGCGCGCGCAAGGCCTTCGAGCGGGCCGTGGCGGTCGATCCCGCCCACGCCGGCGCACGTCAGCACCTGGCCCGTGTCGGCGCGCCGGCGGAGGCGCCCGCGGCGGCGGGGCCTTCCGCGCCTGCCGCTTCACCGCGGGAGATCCCGAAGGAGGCCGCCCGGAGCAGCACGGACGATGCTGCCCGGGCCCTCTCCACGCGCCTTGAGGCGTGGCGACAGGCGTGGGAATCCAAGGATGCCGGACGTTACCTGAGTTTCTACGGGAAAGATTTCGCACCGCCCGACGGACGCGACCGCGGCACCTGGGAAGCCGAGCGGCGGGTCCGCCTCGACAAGAAGGGCGAGATTCACGTGCAGATCGTTGCCCCCGAACTGCGGGTGGAGGGCGACACGGCGGCGGTCAGCTTCGAGCAGCGCTACCGGGCCGGTGCGCTGGTGGACACGGGCCGCAAACGCATGGCGTGGCACCGGGAAGGCGGGGAATGGATGATCCGCCGGGAAGGCATGCAGTAGCGGCGCGCGTGTTCAGACGGCGCTGGCGAGCCGCCAGGCGTTGCCGCCGCGCCGTTTGGCAGCATACATGGCGGCGTCGGCGGCCGCTTCCCAGGCATCGGCACTGGGGTAAGGACCGGGGATCACCGCCGCGCCGATGCTGCCGGTGACGCCGTAACGGCGCCCGTCTTCGGTGGTGAGCGCGGCGATTTCCGCGAGCAGCCGCTCACACAGTGGGCCGATGTCGTTCTCGGCGGAAATGTCCAGGCAGATCAGCGCGAATTCATCCCCACCCAGGCGTCCCACCAGATCGGTATTGCGCGCAACCTGCCGCAGGCGTTCGGACACGGCCGCCAGCAGCAGATCGCCCACGGCGTGCCCGAAAGTGTCGTTGATCGGCTTGAAGCCGTCCAGGTCGATCAGCAGCAGGGTCGCGCTGCGCTGCCAGCGCACGGCGGCGTCGTGGGTGCTGTCGCGGGCTTCCCGGTAGGCGGTCCGGCTGGCCAGGCCGGTCATCGGGTCGAATTCGGCAAGGCGCCGCCAGCGCTGGCTTTCCTGGGTCAGATTGCGATAGCGCCGTACCAGGCCGACGACGATCACCGTGAAGTTCCCGAGGGCCAGGACGAAGGCGCCAATCTGGATGCTGCGCAGGGTGCGGGTGCGTTGCACGGAGGCCTGTTCCAGTGCCGAGGTGAGGCGGTTCATTTCAGCCAGGATGTCCCGGTTGTGCTGCACCATGTAGTGCGTGGCTTCACCCAGTTCGGAATCTGCCAGGGGCTTGCCGGCGAGGAATTCGGGCAGGCGCGCGTCCAGCGGCGCCATCAGGGTCGCCACCCGTTCGACGGCATCGAGTCCGGCGCCCGGGTCGATCGGCCGCAGGTGCACGGACGGGCCGGTGCCGCCGGCCGTGTCGCCGCCATCGTGGAAGGCACGGAGGGTCCGTTCAAAGAGGCGATAGGCGGTACGCAGTTCCTGTTCTGCATCGCGACGGGCATCGGCCGAGGGGACGTGGACCGCCAGGAGCAGCGCCTTGGTGATCTCCTGGGACAGCATGCGCTGACGGCCGGCCAGGTTGATGGCCACCGCATCTTCCGCCACCTGGGCGGCGATCCAGACATTGATCAGCAGCACGGCCAGATCGAGCACCACGAACAGGACGATGGCACTGAGGAGGCGGCGCGGCGAGGCGATGAGCTGGTCGATGCGAATAAACATGGGAGTCCGCACGGCGGAGAGGGACGTCTCATGTCGGTCAACGACCGCGAATTTGGTGGCTTTAGTAAATGACGCTGGAAAATTGTCATGAAAAAGGGCGGCTCCAGAGAGCCGCCCTATTGGATTCCCGCCGGGGAGCGATCAATCCTTGAAGCGTTCTTCCAGGGCCGCGATGGCGGGCAGGGTCTTGCCTTCGAGGAATTCGAGGAAGGCACCGCCACCCGTGGAAATGTAGCCCACGTCGTCGGCGATGTGGAACTTGGCGATGGCCGCCAGGGTGTCGCCGCCGCCCGCGATGGAAAAGGCTTCGGAGTGGGCGATGGCGGAGGCCATCATCTTGGTGCCGCCGGCGAACTGGGGCAGCTCGAAGACGCCTACCGGGCCGTTCCAGACGATGGTGCCCGCGTTGGCGATGATCTGGGAGAGCTGCGCAGCGGCCTTGGGACCGATGTCGAGAATGCGGTCGTGGGGGCCGACCTCATCCACGGGCACTTTGTTGGCGCGGGCCATGGCAGAGACTTCGTCGGCCACGACCACGTCTTCGGGCAGGGGCACTTCGGCGCCACGGGCCTTCATCAGGTCGATGATGACCTGGGCTTCCTTGACCAGCTCGGGCTCGGCGAGGGATTCGCCGATGCGCTTGCCCGAGGCCAGCAGGAAGGTGTTGGCGATGCCGCCGCCGACGATGAGCTGGTCCACCTTGTCCGCCAGGGACTTGAGGATGGTCAGCTTGGAGGACACCTTGGAGCCGCCGACGATGGCCACCAGCGGACGCTTGGGGCTGTGCAGGGCCTTGCCCAGGGCGTCGATTTCGGCGCCCATCAGGATGCCGGCGCAGGCCGTGGGGGCAAAGCGGGCGATGCCGTGGGTGGTGGCTTCGGCCCGGTGGGCGGTGCCGAAGGCGTCGTTCACATAGACGTCGCAGAGGGCGGCCATCTTGCGGGCCAGTTCCTCGTTGTCCTTCTTTTCGCCCTTGTTGCAGCGGCAGTTTTCCAGCAGCACGACTTCGCCCGGGGCGACGTCGAAACCACCGTCCACCCAGTTCTGGATCAGGCGCACGGGCTTGCCCAGGAGCTGGCCCAGACGCACGGCGACGGGCGCCAGGGTGTCCTCGGCCTTGAGTTCGCCTTCGGTGGGACGTCCCAGGTGGGACGTGACCATGACCGCGGCGCCGCCTTCGACGGCGTAGCGGATGGACGGGATGGAGGCGCGGATGCGGGTGTCTTCGGTGATGTTGCCGGCGTCGTCCTGGGGTACGTTGAGGTCGGCACGGATGAAGACCTTCTTGCCCTTGACGTCGAGATCGGTGAGTTTCTTGACTTGCATGATGTGGTTCTACGGAGCGTCGGAATGAAAAACGCCCCGCGGAGCGGGGCGTCGGTGAGGCGGATGATCAGACGTTCATCCAGGCGCGGGCGGCGTCCAGCATGCGGCAGGAGTAGCCCCACTCGTTGTCGTACCAGGCCAGCACCTTGACCA
>DAOQMM010000045.1:0-25178 GCA_035335645.1 Rhodocyclaceae bacterium
TGAAGCTGGCACCGGCGGCGGGGCTGGTGAGGCTCACGGTGGGCGGCGTGTTGGTCGCGCTCGTGACGGTGATGCTCACGGCCGCCGAGGTGGTGATGGCGCCGGCATTGTCGGTGGCCACGGCGGTGAGGCTGTGGGTGCCGGCGGTGAGGCCACTGAGGTTGGCGGTGTAGGTGGGGCCGGAGGACGTGGTGGCGATGCCGCCATCGACGTAGAAGGCGACCTGGGTCACGGAGCCGTCGGAGTCGGATGCCGTGGCGGTGACGGAAACGATGCTGCCGACGGCAAAGCTGGCGCCGGCGCTCGGGCTGGTGAGGCTGACGGTGGGCGGCAGGTTGCCGGTACCGGTGGGGAGCTTCCAGCCGACCGGTTTGAACAGCCAGATGTTGCCGTTGACGAAATCCTGCAGGCCCAGGAAGGCATTCAGGTTGGGAATGAACTTCCATTTGCCGAGGATGCCGCGGCTGTCCGCATCGATCGTCGGCGCGGCGCTGCTGGTCTTGCTGACCTTGTCGAGCTTCCAGCCGGTGGAGGTCACGGGCGTCGGCGGGGTCAGGCGCCAGACATCGGGGCCGCCGTACCAGATCAGATACTGGTCGGTGGTCGGGTCGTAGTCGATGCCCGTCATGCGCATCTGGTTGAAGTCAAAGGTGCCACTGGCATCGACCGGGACGGTGACCACGTCGTTGTTGGACGGGCTGGCGTTGTTGAGGTCCCAATAGGTGATCGGCTGGGTGGCCGGCCCCGTGCGGACGAAGAGCTTGCGGGTCGGATCGTAGGTGCCTGCGCCCTGGTCCGATGGGCCATTCCAGAAGCGGCCGACCTTTTCGAGCTTGTCCTGGGTGACGTCGGTCAGGCTGGAGATGGTGTATTTGAACAGATGCTGGTCGGTGCCCTGTCCGGGGCGGGCGCCGAAGTAGACGACGTCCTTACCGTTTTCCTGCGCATATGCCGTGACGCCGTTGATGTGGCTGTTGGGAATCAGGGTGCTGCCGGTGAAGGTGTAGGCCCGGTAATCCCGGTTGGTCCACATGTTGCCGCCGACGATTTCCGGGTGCGGGGCGACGCGCTTGACGTGGGAGCCGGTGGTGCCGCCGACTTTGTTCGGATCGGCCTTGGAGGGGTCGAACAGGTAGGGGCCGGTGTTGCGGTAGGTGACGCCATCGGGATTCATCCGGTTGTAGGGGCCGCCGGTGTTGAAGGCGGCGCCGCCGAAGACGATGAAGCGGTCGATGATGGGCAGGAACAGGCTGTTGTCGTAGGTGTGCGACGAAGGCGGTCCGGCGTCAGGCCCGTCAATGGGCGTGTAGAAGCCGGGAGGGTTCAACAGGAGTTCACTGGGCAGAGCGGCGCGTTCCCACTTGCGGGTGGTGCCATGCCAGCGGTAGACGTCGTTGCCGCTGTAGTTGGCGTGCCCGCCGCCATACAGAATGAGGTCGCCCCGGTTCGAATCCCACGCGAAGGACGGCCACGCGTACGTGATCTTCGACGGGTCGGGGTTGGATGTCAGATAAAGCGGACGCAATTCAGCGGGCGTCCAGGCTTCACTGTAGCTGTTCAGGTTGACCTGGACCCAGGTTCCTTCCGGCGTCGAGTTGAGGATCGACAGCAGCCCGCTGAGGTCGGGCGAACCCTGGGCGTGGGTGACGGGCAGGAGGATCGCCGCTGCGATGGTGCATGCGGACCGACGGAAGGAGATTTTCATGGGCCAACCTGTGAAACGGTGTGTTGCAGGGCAGTAAATGACAAATGCATTGCATTTTGCGAACGTAGAGCAATGATATTTAACATTCTATACCGTGCGAATGCACGGGGCTGCGACTTTCTTCACGGACGGGTCGAACCTGTCGGAGCGTCCATCGGGGAGCGCGCTCCGACAGGTTCGACCCGAACCCTCGCAACGTCCCGTAGTCTGATGGAAGTCACTCATCGCCATCGTGTAGGATTGTGCATTCGCCGGGACTGCGCTCGTCCGGCGCGCCGAAATCCGGAAAATCTTCATGTCGCCCACGCCTTCCGACGTTTCCCCAGCCGCTTCCGCAAACCAACCCGTCTCTCCGCCCCGCCGCCGCCTGTGGCCCTGGTTCCTGGTGCTCGCCCTCGCGCTCGGCGGCGTGTATGCATGGCGCACCTCGATGTCGGAAAGCAAGGTCCATGCCGAAGATCGAGGACGTAACCGGGGTGATCGCCCGCAGCCGGTGCTTCTCGGTGAGGTACAGGCGGGGGACATCCGCGTTTATGTCTCGGCCCTGGGCAGTCTGGTGCCGCGCAATCAGGTGACGGTGCGCGCCCGGGTGGACGGTCAGCTGATGAAGGTGGTGTTCCGGGAAGGACAGGCCGTGAAGGCGGGCGATCTGCTGGCGGAGGTGGACGCGCGCCCCTTTGAGGTGGCCGTGGCCCAGGCTGAGGGACAGCTGCTGCGGGACAAGGCCCTGCTCCAGAACGCGCGGATCGACCTGGACCGCTACAAGGGGCTGCTCGCCCAGGATTCCATCGCCCGCCAGCAGGTAGACACCCAGGAGGCGCTGGTGCGTCAGTACGAAGGCACGGTCAAGGCCGATCAGGGGGCTGTGGACAGCGCCCGCCTGCAGCTGTCCTATACCCGCATCACGGCGCCCATCGCCGGGCGGGCCGGGCTGCGCCAGGTGGATCCGGGCAACATCGTGCATGCGTCGGATACGACCGGCGTGGTTACGCTGGCCCAGGTGAGCCCCATCACCGCCGTCTTCGCGGTGCCCGAGGAGCGCGTCGCCGAAGTGATGGCCCGCCAGAAGGCCGGCAAGCCGCTGGCGGTCGAGGCGTGGGACCGGGAGCAGCGCACCCTGCTCGCCACCGGCCGGCTCATTGCCGCCGACAGCCAGATCGACACCACCACCGGCACCCTCAAGCTCAAGGCGGAGTTCGCCAATGAGGATGGCAGCCTGTTTCCCAACCAGTTCGTCAACGTGCGCCTGATCCTGGACCGCCTCAAGGCGGTGCCGGTGCTGCCCACCGCCGCCCTGATGCAGGGCGACAAAGGGCGCTATGTCTATCGGGTGGGTGCGGACAACACGGTGGCGGCGGTCACCGTCAGGCTGGGCGCTGTCGACGGTGAACGGATTGCCGTGGAGGGCGGTCTGGACCTGGGCGACAAGGTGGTGGTGGATGGCCTCGACAAGCTGCGTGACGGCGCCGCCGTCGAAGCCATTGCACCCGACGCCGCCAATGCGCCAGGGCGCAAGCGCCCTCCGAAAGGCGGTCCCGGCGGGGGTGGCCCCGGAGGCGGCCGGCCGGCGCACTGACCCGCCATGGCGATGAATCCGTCCCGTCTGTTCATCGTCCGCCCGGTGGCCACCGCGCTGCTGATGGTGGCGATCCTCCTCACCGGCCTGGTGGCCTACCGCCTGCTGCCCATCGCGGCCCTGCCCCAGGTGGATTACCCGACCATCCAGGTCAAGACCTTCTATCCCGGCGCCAGCCCGGACGTGATGACCTCCGCCATCACCGCGCCGCTGGAGCGCCAGTTCGGGCAGATGCCGGGGCTCGACGAAATGTCCTCCACCAGTTCCGGCGGCGCCTCGGTGATCACCCTGCGTTTTTCCCTGGACCTGACCCTCGACGTGGCTGAGCAGCAGGTCCAGGCAGCCATCAACGCCGCCTCCAACCTGCTCCCCACCGACCTGCCGGCGCCGCCCACCTACAGCAAGGTGAACCCGGCCGACACGCCGATCCTGAGCCTTGCCATCTCCTCGCCCAGTCTGCCCCTGACGCGGGTTCACGACCTTGTGGAGAGCCGCCTCGCCCAGAAGATTGCCCAGGTGCCCGGCGTCGGTCTGGTGAGCATCGCCGGCGGGCGGCGTCCGGCCGTGCGGGTGCAGGTCAACCCCACCCAGCTGGCGGCCTACGGCCTGGCCTTGGAGGACGTGCGTACCGCCATCGCCAACGCCAACATCACCCAGGCCAAGGGCAGCTTCGACGGCCCGCAGCGGGCCTCCACCATCGACGCCAACGACCAGCTGCGCTCCGCCGACGACTACCGCAAGCTCATCGTCACCTACCGGAACGGCAGCCCGGTGCGCCTCGACGACGTGGCCGACCTCAAGGACGACGCGGAGAACCTGCGCCTTGCCGCGTGGGCCGACACCACCGGTGCGGTCATCGTCAACGTGCAGCGCCAGCCCGGCGCCAACGTGATCGAGGTGGCCGACCGGGTGCGGGCGCTGATCCCCCAGATGACCGCCAGCCTGCCCGCGTCCCTCGACGTGCGCGTGCTCTCGGATCGCACCACCACCATCCGTGCCTCGGTGCACGACGTGCAGGTGGAGCTGGCCCTGGCAGTGGGCCTGGTGGTGATGGTGATCTTCCTGTTTCTGCGCAGCGTGCCGGCCACGCTGATCCCCAGCGTCGCCGTGCCCCTGTCCCTGGTGGGCACCTTCGGGGTCATGTATCTGGCGGGCTTCAGCCTGAACAACCTCACGCTGATGGCCCTCACCATCTCCACCGGCTTTGTGGTGGACGACGCCATCGTGATGATCGAGAACATCGCCCGTTACGTGGAGGAGGGCGATTCGCCCATGGAGGCGGCCCTCAAGGGCTCGCGACAGATCGGTTTCACCATCATCTCCCTGACCCTGTCGCTGATTGCCGTGCTGATTCCGCTGCTCTTCATGGCCGACGTGGTCGGACGTCTGTTCCGGGAATTCGCGGTGACCCTGGCCATCGCCATCCTGATCTCCGCCTTCGTGTCCCTGACCCTCACGCCCATGATGTGCGCCCGCCTGCTGCGGCACGTGCCCGAGGCGCAGCAGGGGCGCTTCGCCCGCGCCGCGGGCGATTTCATCGACCGGGTCATCGCCCGCTACGGCCGCATGCTGGCCTGGGTGCTGGACCGTCAGGGGGCGACCCTGCTGGTGGCGCTGGCCACGCTGGGTCTCACCGCCGCGCTCTACATTCTGGTGCCCAAGGGCTTCTTCCCGGTGCAGGACACCGGCGCCATTCAGGGCATCACCGAGGCCCCCCAGACCATCTCCTTCGCCGCCATGGCCGAGCGTCAGCAGGCGGTGGCGGCGGTCATCCTCCGGGATCCGGCGGTGGCCAGCCTGTCGTCCTTCATCGGCGTGGACGGTACCAATGCCACCCTCAACAGCGGGCGCCTGCTGATCAGCCTCAAGCCCCTGGCAGAGCGGGGCGTCACGGCCACCGAGGTGATCCGCCGGCTCGCGCCGGAGCTTGCCCGGGTGGCCGGCATCACGCTCTACATGCAGCCAGTGCAGGACCTGTCCATCGAGGACCGGGTCAGCCGCACCCAGTACCAGTTCTCGCTCCAGTCGCCGGATGCAGCCGCGCTGGCGGAATGGAGCCCGCGCCTGGTGGAGCGTCTGCGCGCCTTGCCACAGCTTGCTGACGTGGCCTCCGATCTGCAGGACAAGGGCCTCCAGGCCTACGTGGACATCGACCGGGACGCGGCCGGGCGGCTCGGCGTGACCACCGCGGCCATCGACAACGTGCTCTACAACGCCTTCGGCCAGCGCCTCGTGTCCACCATCTTCACCCAGGCCAGCCAGTATCGGGTGGTGCTGGAAGTCCTGCCCGAGTTCCGTACCCGGCCGGAAGCCCTCGCCAAGCTCTATGTGCCCACCCTGGCGGGCGTCCAGGTGCCCCTCAGCGCCGTCGCCCGCGTCTCGGAGCGGCCGACGACCCTGGCGGTGAATCACATCGGCCAATTCCCCGCCGTGACCCTGTCTTTCAACCTGGCGCCCGGCGTGGCCCTGGGCGATGCCGTCGAGGCGATTCGCCGGGCCGAAGCCGAACTGGGCCTGCCAGCCAGCATCGAGACCGGTTTTGAAGGCGCCGCCCTGGCCTTCCAGTCCTCCCTGTCCAGCACCCTGCTGCTGATCCTTGCCGCGGTGGTGACCATGTACATCGTGCTGGGCGTGCTCTACGAGAGCACCATTCACCCGGTCACCATCCTGTCCACGCTGCCCTCTGCCGCGGTGGGCGCGCTGCTCGCGCTGCTGCTGGCCCGTGCCGAGCTGGACATCACCGCGGTGATCGGTATCGTGCTGCTCATCGGCATCGTCAAGAAGAACGCGATCATGATGATCGACTTCGCCCTGGAGGCCGAGCGCCACCAGGGCATGCGCCCGCGGGAGGCGATCTACCAGGCCTGCCTGCTGCGCTTCCGGCCGATCCTGATGACCACCCTGGCGGCCCTGCTGGGTGCGCTGCCCCTGATGCTGGGCACGGGCGTCGGCTCCGAGCTGCGCCACCCGCTGGGCATCACCCTGGTGGGCGGGCTGATGGTGAGCCAGGTGCTGACCCTGTTCACCACGCCGGTCATCTACCTGGCCTTCGACCGTCTCTCGCTGCGTCTGCAGCGCCGCACCGCGACCGCCCCATGAACCTGTCGCGGCTGTTCATCTTCCGGCCGGTCGCCACCTCGCTCCTGACCCTCGCCATCGCCCTGGCGGGGGCCATCGCCTTCCGCCTGCTGCCGGTGTCGCCGCTGCCCCAGGTGGAATACCCCACCATCTCGGTCTCCGCCAGTCTGCCCGGCGCCAGCCCGGAGACCATGGCCGCCACCGTGGCCGGGCCGCTGGAACGCATTCTCGGACAGATCGCCGGGGTCAACGAGATGACCTCCACCAGCACCCTCGGGTCGAGCCGCGTCACCCTCCAGTTTGATCTGAGCCGCGACATCGACGGCGCCGCCCGTGACGTGCAGGCCGCCATCAACGCTGCCCGCGGCCAGCTTCCCACCAGCCTGCCCAACAACCCGACCTACCGTAAGGTGAATCCGTCCGAGACGCCGATCCTGATCCTGGCGCTCACCTCGACCACCCTCACCCAGGGCCAGCTCTACGACGTGGCGTCCACGGTGCTGGCCCAGCGCCTGGCGCAGGTGGATGGCATTGGCCAGGTGAGCATCGGCGGCAGCTCCCTGCCGGCGGTGCGGGTGGAGGCGAATCCGGACCGCCTCGCCGCCGCCGGCATCGCCCTGGACGACGTGCGCACGGCCATCGTCGGTGCGGTGGCCAACCGGCCCAAGGGGGTGCTCGACGACGGGCAGCGGGCCTGGCAGATCGGCGCCAACGACCAGGCCTACACCGCGAGGGAATACCGCCCCCTCATCGTGACCTGGAAGAACGGCGCTGCGGTGCGCCTGGGCGACGTGGCGCGGGTGCGCGACAGCGTGCAGGACGAGCGCAACTTCGGTTCCGCCAACGGCCGGCCAGCGGTGCTGCTGATCCTCAACCGCCAGCCCGGCGCCAACATCATCGCCACGGTGGATCGGGTCACCGCGCTGCTGCCCCACCTGCGCGCGCTGGTGCCGGCGGCGGTGGATCTGGATGTGGTGATGGACCGCACGCCCACCATCCGCGGCTCCCTGCGGGAAGTGGAGCGCACCCTGGTGATCTCCGTCGGGCTGGTGGTGATGGTGGTCTTCCTGTTCCTGCGCAACGTGCGCGCCACGGTGATTCCCAGCATCGTCGTGCCCGTGTCCCTGATCGGCACCTTCGCCATCATGTATCTGGCCGGCTACAGCCTGGACAACCTGTCCCTGATGGCCCTCACCATCGCCACCGGCTTCGTGGTGGACGACGCCATCGTCGTGCTGGAGAACATCAACCGTCATGTGGAGGACGGGCACACGCCCCTGCGTGCGGCGCTGCGCGGTGGGCGCGAGATCGGTTTCACGGTGATCTCCATGAGCCTCTCCCTGATCGCCGTGTTCATCCCCATCCTGGCCATGGGCGGCATCGTCGGGCGGCTGTTCCGGGAGTTCGCGGTGACCCTGTCGGCGGCCATCCTGGTCTCGATGGTGGTGTCCCTCACCGCCACGCCGATGATGTGCGCGCGCCTGCTGCGGCCCACGCCGCCGGCGGCCGGACGGGGGCGCTTCGACCGCTGGATCGGCGGCGCCTTCGAGCGCCTGCTGGCCGGCTATCGCCACAGCCTGGGCTGGGCCCTGGATCATCCGCGGCTGATCCTTGCCGTGCTCCTGCTCACCGTCGGCTGCAACGTGTATCTGTACAACGCCATCCCCAAGGGTTTCTTCCCGCAGCAGGACACAGGCCGCATCCGCGGCTTCGTGGAGGCCGACCAGGCCATCTCCTTCCAGGCCATGCGCGGCAAGATGGAACGTCTGCTCGCCCTGGTCGGCGCCGATCCTGCGGTGGACAACGTGGTGGGCTTCACCGGTGGCTTCCAGCTCAACTACGGTTCCATGTTCGTCACCCTCAAACCCCTCGGCGTACGCACCGAGTCGGCCGATGCGGTGGTCGCGCGCCTGCGCCGCCAGCTCGCCCACTTTCCCGGCGCCAACCTGTATCTCAATCCCGTGCAGGACATCCGCATCGGCGGGCGCAGCAGCAACTCCACCTATCAGTTCACCCTGCAGGCCGACCGCCTGGACGATCTGCGCCTGTGGGAGCCGCGCATCCGCAACGCCATGAGCCGCCTGGACGAGCTCACCGACGTGAACACCGACCAGCAGGACCGGGGCCCGCAGACCAGCCTGGTGGTAGACCGGGACGCCATGACCCGCTACGGCCTCACCATGCGCAGCCTCACCACGGCCCTCAACAACGCCTTCGGCCAGCGCCAGGTGTCCACCATCTACAATCCCCTCAACCAGTACCGGGTGGTGCTGGAGGCGGCGCCGGCCTACCTGCAGGATCCGGACGTGCTGTCGCGCCTCACCCTGGTGGCGTCCGGCGGCCAGCCCGTACCCCTGTCGGCGGTGGCGCGCTTCGAGAGCACCCTGGCGCCCCTGTCGGTCAATCACCAGGACGGTGCGGTCGCCTCCACCATCAGCTTCAACCTGCCCGAGGGCAAGACCCTTGGCGAGGCCACCCGCGCCATCGACGCCGCCCTGCAGCAGATCGGCGTACCGGTGTCGATCCGCACCAGCTTCCAGGGCTCGGCCGGCGCCTTCCAGCAGTCCATGAGCACCCAGCCGCTGCTCATCCTGGCCGCCCTGATCTCCATCTACATCGTGCTGGGCATGCTCTACGAGAGCCTCGTCCATCCCCTCACCATCCTCTCCACGCTGCCCTCGGCGGGGGTCGGCGCGCTGCTCGCCCTGCTGGCGGTCAACATGGAATTCAGCCTCATCGCCATGATCGGCGTGATCCTCCTCATCGGCATCGTCAAGAAGAACGCCATCATGATGATCGACGTGGCCCTCGCGCTGGAGCGTAGCGAAGGCGTCGGCGCCCGCGCGGCCATCCACCACGCCTGCCTGCTGCGCTTCCGCCCGATCCTGATGACCACCCTGGCGGCCATCTGTGGCGCCGTGCCCCTGGCCATCGGCACCGGCGACGGCGCCGAGCTGCGACAACCCCTGGGCATCGCCATCGTCGGCGGCCTGGTGCTGAGCCAGATCCTCACCCTCTACACGACGCCCGTGGTGTTCGTGCTGCTCGACCGGCTGCGATCGCGCGCCGGCGCGGCCCGCGCCCCCGTGCCCGACCTTGCCCGCTCTCCGGCCGGAAACCTGTCATGAAGACCTGCCTGCGCCCCCTGCCTGTCATCCTTGTCGTTCTGCTGTCCGCCTGTCGGATCGGCCCGGACTACGTCCGTCCTGAGATGGCGGTGCCCACCGTCTACAAGGAAGCCGGTGACTGGAAGCCCGCCGCGCCGGCCGATCCGGCCGCAGGTGACGCCTGGTGGACGGCCTTCGGCGATCCGGTGCTGGATCAGCTGCAGGCGCGCCTGCTCGTCTCCAACCAGAACCTGCGCGCCGTCGAGGCCCAGTATCGCCAGGCCCGTGCCCTCGCCGATTCGGCCCGGGCAAGCGGGTTTCCGACCGTCACCGGCAGCGTTGGCATGACCCGCGGCACGAGCGGGTCGAGCGGGTCGAGTACCGCCAGCCAGGGCCCTGCAGCGGTGACCAACAGCTATTCCCTCGGCGCTTCATCGAGCTGGGAGGCCGACGTGTGGGGCCGCATCGCCCGCAACGTGGAAGCGGCCGATGCGCGTGTCGAGGCGTCCGACGCGGACCTCGCCGCGGCCCGCCTGTCGGCCCGTGCCACCCTGGCCCAGACCTATTTCCAGCTTCGCTCCGCCGAGCGTCAGAAGCGTCTGCTGGAGGCCACTGTCGCAGCCTACGAGCGCGCCCTCGAGCTCACCCGCAACCGGTACGCCGCCGGCGTCGCCGGTCGTGCCGACGTGGTCCAGGCGGAATCCCTGCTGCGCAGCACCCGCGCCCAGACCATCGATGTGCGCCTGTCCCGTGCCCAGTACGAGCACGCCATCGCCGTCCTGATCGGCGAGGCGCCGGCCGCCTTCACGCTGGCCGAGAGCGATGCCCCGCTGCCGGTGGCCGTCACCCCGGTGAGCCTGCCGTCCACATTGCTGGAGCGGCGTCCCGATATCGCGGCAGCAGAGCGGCGGGTCGCCGCCGCCAATGCGGCCGTGGGGGCCGCTCAGGCGGCGCGCTTTCCGGTATTGGGGCTGACCGCCGGGGCCGGCTACCGCTCATCGGATCTGTCCGAACTCCTGAGCCTGTCCAGCCGCTACTGGTCCCTGGGGCCGACCGTTGCGGCCAGCCTCTTCGACGGTGGCGCCAAGCGGGCCGCCACCGGCCAGGCCGTGGCGGTCTGGGACCAGGCGGTCGCCACCTATCGGCAGACCGTCCTTACGGCCTTTCAGGAGGTGGAGGACAATCTGGTCGCTGCGCGTCTGCTGGAGCACGAACTGACCGAGCAGAACGCCGCGGTCACCGCCGCCGCCGAAGCGGAGGCCATCGCGCTCAATCAGTATCGGGCCGGCACCGTCAGCTACCTCAACGTGGTCACCGCCCAGACCACGCTGCTGACGGCCCGCCGCAGCGCCAACGACCTCGCCGCCCGGCGTCTGCTGGCCGCCGTGCTGCTGGCGAAGAATGCGGGGGGCGATGTGGCGCGTAGCGCTAAGCCCGCACCCTGAGGCCGGGTCGGCCGCCTGGCTGATGACGTCAGCTGGAGCGGCAGGGGCGCGACGTCGGGGTCAGCGGGGGGGCAGCGTGCAGGCCAGCGCGTTCAGCGAGACGTTACGGTTCTGGGCCTGGGGTGACGACGTGGGTGCCGCGGATGGCAGGGCGCCAAGCTGGCGGTCGACGTCCGCGAGGAGCGCGCGCTGTTCATTCAGACGACGGAATTTCCCCCGGCATTCCTGTGCCATGTAGTCGGAATAGGCGGCGGCGCGGTCCGAGGAACGGCCCTGGCTGACCTGCCAGAGCTGGTAGCGGTGGCCGAGCTGGTGCGTGGTGTCCTGGACGCACACATCGTAGGCATCGAGCCAGGCGCCGATCAGGGCGATCGAATCCCTGGGCTGGAGTGACGGACGTGCGGCGAGTGTCTCGGCATCCGTGGCGATTGCCAGCGGTTCGCGGGGCGAGCCCAGTTCCGGCACGTAATCGGCACCCGTTCGCTCGAAGTGGTTCCGCCAGTCGGTCAGGAACTGTCCGGCCTGGCGGCTGCGTTCGCTCGGCAACTGGTTGCGGAACTGGCCCAGGGCATCGACAACGCTGAATTTGCTGGTCAGGTTGAGCTCACGGGTCCGACGCACGCAGATGCGCCGAGCGGTCGCCGCCTGGGCCGCGGGCTCGATGACGTCCCGCCCGCGTGCATCCGCCTTGGCCGTGAAGGTCCGCCTGGCGCAGTCCTCGACGCTCGCCAGCTGATCCTTGTCCAGTTCGGCCTGGAGTTGTTGCACGCTACGCTGCGCCGCATTGCGCTGGGCGTCGAGCCCGGATTTCTGGCGGTCGTTCAGGCGCCGCCGCGTTTCTGCTCCAACGCGGGCTTCCCAGTCCGGGTATCGAAAGCCGCTGTTGTCGGTGCCACCGGCCGTGCGCGCACGGATCGGAAAGGCCCCGAGGCGGGTATCCGCGGGGGAGAAGTACAGGCAGATCTCGCCGCTCGGCGGGTTGTTCAGGGTTTCGGGGAGCGTATAGACACGGGTCTGGGCGTCTACCCGGCTGCCCCCGCCCAGGGATGCCGTCCTGGGGGTTCCGCTGTCGTCGACGAAATCGGCGGCCAGATTGATCTGCGCGCTCGCAAACTGTCTCAGGCGCGGATGCTCCGGGTCGAGTCGCAGCACGATCCGGTTGCCGTCGCCACTGACCTGGGTCCACAGGGAGTCCGACACGCTCGTGGAGGCGCAACCGCCGCACAGCAGGCTTGCGATGAGGACGTTCAGAGTAGTGCTGTTCAGGCGCATCATTGGGTCACGAAGCCCGCTTCGCGCAAGGCCTGGGGAGAGAGGTTGATGGTGGCGCCGATCCGGCTGGCCGTCATGATGTCCATGATGCGCAGCACCTGGGGCGCCCGCGGGCCGAGGCGGTCGGCTTGTGCGGTCAGGATGCCCACGCACAATTCGGTGGTACGGCGCTCGGTCGCCTCTTCGATTTCGTTGAGGGCGGGGCGACCTTCCACACGCACCCGCTGCGCCAGTTGGCGCAGGCGGCCCGGCTGGAGCAGCTGATCCTGGGCACGGCTCAGACATTCCGAGTTGCTGCCTTCCAGCAGGCCCTTCGGACTCTCGCCGGCGATCATGCGCTGTACGTAGGCAAAACGTGAGAGGGTCCATTCGACCCGGTCTGCAACGGTGGCGCGCAAGGTGTTGCCGAGTTCAAGGTCGGGGTCTCGGGAAACGCGCTGCCATTCCTCTTCGGACACCCCATTCAGGTAGCTCGACGAGGAGTGCACGTGAAACTCTCCTCCTTCATCCACCTCGCGGATCACCCCGCCCAGAAAAGCGGCGGTGCATGCGCTGATGCAGTGATGTCCCTTGGCGACGCGGACCCATGCGCCACGCGCGCGCAGGACAGCGCCGACACGCTGGCCTTCCGTGGAACTGCCGCCATTGGAGTTGAGCAGGACCTGCACGTAGCGGTCCCGTTCGAGAAAGTCCTTGAGGCGGTTCGCGTCACCCGCCGTGAAACCGCAGGATTCATTCCGGGCGCAGGGGCGCTTGTCGTGAACGATCAGCAGTTTCAGGCCGTTGTCGAGTGTGACAGGCGTGAAGTCGAGTGCCACCGCGGGAAGCGGGGCGACCGCCAGCAGGACGGCCAGTCCGCACAGACGGCGGGCGCCGGCAAGAAAACGCGCGTTCAAGGCTTCAGCTCACGGCGGGTGCCCAGCCGCCGTCAGCCTGCTGGCACATCTTCACATAGACGTTTTCACCCTTGCCACGGTCGGCCAGATAGTCGGTGTTGGTGACGCACAGGCTCCCGGCGGCATCCCGGTTGCGCGGACCCGGCGTAACCGTGCCGGTCAATGTCGGCGCCTGATCGTCGCGATAGGTCTGGACTCGGCCTGACCGGGCGGCTTCCAGTAGCGCGATCTCCCGCGCCCGTCGGCCGTTTTCGCTCAACTTGGCATAGACGGTGCCGGCAAGGGCGTCCGCGCCTACGCAACCGAGCAAGGCCAGGGTGATGGCCGTGTTCTTGTTCGGCTTGGACTGCCGCTTCGAAACCTCCTTGCCGGCCATGTAACCGAGCCCACCGCCAATCCCGCAGATCAATATCCGCCACGTGACGCCAAGCTGGTCCTGGGATGCCTGAGGGGCCGGGGCGCTGCCCCGGGGGACAGGTCCCGACACGGGCGACGACGAGGGCGTCGCATAAGGGGAAGACGGGGTGGTACAGGCGCCGGCGAAAAGGGCGGCGGCCACCATCAGTGCGACGCTGCGGCAGCGGGCGGACGGGATGTCGTGGAGCGTAAGTGACATGGGCAATCTTCCTGCGCTGGAGGTGGGAACAGGACCGGGTTCGTTCATGTGCGCCGCCAGGTTCAGGTCGAGGAGGATCCGTGACCGTGGTGGGTTCCTGACCGGGCGTGTCGAAGCAGTATGCCAGCTTCGCGCAAGCTTCCAGTGTGGAGAATGACCGCCTGTCGATGCAATGAAGCCCGTCGTGTCCGTGTCGCAGACGTTGCCGGACTGCCCGTCCATGGCGGCACGCGCGATCTGCGGTCCGGCGATCAGGAGGGGGCGGAGGGCCCCAGCGGCGGCAGGCCGTGACAGGCCCGGGCCCGTTCGCATTTGTCGTCACCGGCCTGCACTTCACGGCAGGCGTCGGGGCGATGCGGATAGACCGTGCAGCGTACGTCCGTGCCTACGGCGCCGTGCAACGCGGCGCAGCGGGGGGCGGGGCCCTGCGTGCCGGCCATGCAGCTCATCCAGGGATTGATCTGCTCGACATAGGCGTCCGGTAGCGTGCGGGCGAGGGCTTCGGACCAGTAGAAGGACACCCGGAATTGGGCGCAGCAGGCGCCGCATGCCTGGCACGGGCTGAGGTCGTCGGGGGGCGGGGTCATGGTGACGGGGGAGTTGGGCCGCGGCGGATTGTGCCATTCCGTCGCATGGCGGAGAAGCCGTCAGGCCGGCGCCCGATCTGAACGGAAATCCATCTGGAATAAAATGTGGCGATCTGTAAAATTGGCGCCGTCAATCAAATTTGCATAGTTGCTTTGCGTGCCCTGCCAGGTGCGTGCAATGCTTCCGCGGCATTGCTCCCATTCCTGCAACCCGGAATGGTCGCCGCAGCGTCTTCCATCTATCCCTGTTTCCGACTCACTTCCGATGAACACGTTTTTCTCACGCCTGATGACGCTTGGCGTCGTCACCCTGGCCGGATTGGGCGTTGCCGGTCCGGCCGCAGCCAATCCCTTCCAGATCGCCACGGACGGCAGCGGTCTCGCGGGCGCCCAGCTGCTCAGCAGCTTCGACCTCGGCGGACACGGCTTCGTGTTCCAGTACATGGATCCGACCAGCGGCCTGCCCATGTTCCAGGAGAACGGTGCGTTCCGCATCGTGGCTTCCGACGGGGTCTCACCGATCGGCACGAACGACCTGACCCTGACCTATGCCCTGTGGGGAACCGCTGATCCGTTGAGCGGGCTGATCAGCCTGATCGGCGGCGGCTTCGACCTGTATTCGGACAGCAGCTTCGATTTCGGCACCAGCACGGGCATCTACGGCGCCGACGACGGCACCCATGTGGCGAGCTTTCTGGTGACGGGTGGGAGCGGCGATCCCATGGGCACCCATCTCGTGAGCATGTCCGCGCAACTCGTGGCGGGCTCCCTGTTGCCCGGCTACCTGTTCACCGCCGACCATCGGGACATGAGCCAGCTGGCCAGTGTGACGCTCAACGCCAGCTTCGTGGACAACGTGGCGACGCCTGACGCCACGGCGGTCGAGGAACTGGTCTGCGAACAGGCCGGGCTGGCGGCTCTGGGCTGTCAGGGGACGGCCTATGCCAACCAGATTCCGTATTACTTTCTCGTGGAGGACAGCGCGTCCGTCACATTGAACGCCGTTCCGGTGCCGGGCAGTCTGTGCCTGGGCGCACTGGGGCTGGCGATGCTGGGCATGCACCGGCGGCGGATGCCTGGGTAATCCGCGTGGGTGGAGGCAGGGCAGCGGCCGGAGGGGGAGACCCCTCCGGCCGTTGTCCTTTCAGGTGGCGAACCGGGCGTCCGCCCGCAAGCCAGTCATTCAAGCAGGCCGAGGCGACCGGCCAGCCATTTGGTGGTGGTGGCCTGCAGCAGGATGGTGACCAGGATGGCAATGAAGGTCACCGAGGCGATCAGCGGCGCTTCCGGCGCGCCCATGCCCATCAGCAGGCCCGCCAGCGCGCCGGGGATCACGCCGGTCTCGCGGGTCCAGCACATGAACAGCATCTCCTGCCAGCTCCAGCGCGCCTTGCGGTCGGGCAGGGCGCACAGGAACACCGTCGCGGGCCGCGCCACGAACATGAACACTGCCACCACCGCCAGCCCTTCCCACAGGTGGGCGCGCATCAGGGCGAAATCCACCTGGCTGCCCAGCAGGATGAAGATGAACATGCGCATGATCAGGGCCGTGATGGCGACGAACTCCTCCAGCTTGTGCTGCTCTTCCTCACCCATCTCGAAGCCGAGCACGTCCTTGTTGCCGATCACCATGCCGAACACGAACACTGCCATGAAGCCGCTGGCGTGCAGGCCGTCGGCCCCCAGATAGGCGCCGATCACTGCCATCAGGGACACCACCGGCGCGTATTCCTCCAGGAATGCGTACTTCTCGTGGGCGATGAAGAGTGCGGCAAGCCAGCCCAGCACCAGTCCGGCGACGAGGCCCACGCCGGCCTGTACTGCGAGGTCGGCGAGGGACGCGGACAGGGAGAATTCGCCCTGGCCCATGGCCAGCCCGAGCACCGCAAAGGTGAGGATGGCGCCGACCGCGTCGTTGAAGGCCGATTCAGACATGACCGTCTGGGCCACCCGCTCGCGGATCTGCACCTGACGGAACACCGGCACCAGGGTGGCCGGGTCGGTGGAGGCGATGGCGCTGGCCAGCAGCAGGGCGACGATGAAGGGGATGCCGAGGATCCACTGGGCCGCGTAGCCGGTGATGAAGGCGGTGATCAGCACGCCCAGGGTGGACAGCAGGACGATGGACACCCACACGTTCTTGAGCACGGCCAGGCGCAGGGAGGCGCCGCCGTCAAAGAGGATGTAGGACGAGCCGAAGATCAGGATGATCTGGTTGAGGGCCGAATCGGCCTTGACGTCCACCCAGCCCAGGGCCGAGGGGCCAATGGCCATGCCCACGAGCAGGAAGACCGCCACGTCGGGCATGCGCAGCTTGCGGCTGGCAAAGCCCGAGACGGAGCCGATGGCGAGGATGATGCCGAAGGTGACGAGGACGTGTTTGGCGACTTCGATCGAGTGGGATTCCATGATGGGCGCAGACGGAAGGAGACGGGCAGTGGGTCGGGGCGGAAGTTGCCGGAGCAAACCTGTCGATTTCCTGACAATTTGCCCGCCGGGCTTGGCTTCCAGGGAGCGTCAAGCAAGCTTCGTTCCTGCAGGCTGACATTCTAAGGGTTTGACGACCCGCGGCGCGCGGCCATGCGCGTGCCGCTGTCTCCCGCGGTCGGTGTTCAGCGATTCTCCAGCCGGCTGTAGTCCAGGATTGACGCCTCGCGGGGGCTGCTGCGCTGCCAGGCGTCGTGCAGCGCGTCGCTCACCGGCCAGAAGCGGCTGTCCGTGCGGCGGATGCCGAAGCGCTGGACCAGCCGCAGCAGATCGTCCTCGCCCGTCAGGCCTTCCACCGCATTGACGAAGCGCGGCAGTTCCGCCGGGTCGAGCTGGAAGATCGCGTTCGGGTAGGCGCCGGCAAAGCCGGGCAGGGCAAGCAGGGTGTCTTCCTCCGGCAGGCGGCGCGCGTCCTCGTTGAACATCTGGGCCACGTTGCTGTGGGCGCTGTTGCGGATCAGGGTCACCGGCTGCACGCTGCCGTCGGCCTTGCGCAGGGCCAGCAGACTCAGTTCGGGCATCCACGAGGCGCTGCGGCCCTTCACCGCCGACAGGCGGGCGAGGAGCGCGCCCTGCGCCGGACTGAAGCCCGTCCCGGCAAAATCGAGCCCGGCCTCGCGCACGGGGCGAACATGGCGCTGCGCCAGCCGGTACAGCTCGCCGAGACTGTCCGGTCCGTGGAAGCGCACGCCGGTCTCGCCCGGATAGTAGGCCGAGGTGTCGGCAAACTGGCGGATGCGCGGTTCGGAGCGGCCCCGGTACCAGTGGTCGAGCACTTTCTGGCGGTCCTTGAGGGGCAGCAGGGTGAGGAAGTTCTGTTCCCCTTCCATGCGCAGGAAGTCCATGTAGAGCCGCGTGGCGAGCTGGTGGCCGACGTTGCCATACACGTCGAAGCCGGCCACCAGCAGGTAGTGCATGCGCTCGAACAGGGGATAGCCCAGCAGCAGCACGGTCTGCGGCCGCTCGCCGGCCAGCCCGCGCACCACCGAGGCGCTGTCGAAGTGGCGGAACACCGTCAGCGCCGCGTTGGGATTGCGCCCGTCGCCGGTCCACAGGTCTTCCAGACGCGGGCGCACGGCGGTCTTGCCGGCCATGAAGGCCGACTTGGTGTTGAGGTAGTTCCGTTCGGCCCGCGCGTAGGCGAGCCAGGCCAGGGCGCCGACGGAGCTGGAATCCTCGGCCGGCATGCGCAGGTTGGGCTGGGTGGCGTCCAGCAGGCCCTGCACGTTGCGGCTGACCTCACCTTCCGGCGCATAGAAGAGCACCCAGAAGTGGTCGTCGATGACGTTCAGCGCCACCTGGCCGCGGCACACCGGGCCCTTCATGAAGCCCATCATCGTGAACTTCGCGTCGTCCAGCATGAAGCGGTAACGGCTGTCCACGGGCAGGGCGCGGAAGGTGGCGAAGGGATTGGCCGCCGTCTCCGGCGCGTAGCCGGGCAGGCGATCCACGGTGGCAGGCGTGTCGAAGAACCATTTGCGCAGCCGCGTCAGCCGTGCGCTGTCGAGGACCAGGGGCATGTAGGTCTTGGCCACCGGCGTCGCCTCGTTGGGGCGCAGGCGGTAATACACGCGGGCAACGCCGGGGTCGTCGTAGGGCCGTCGGGTGGCGATGGGGTCGATGGGCGCGCCGGGCGCCGTGCGGCTGCGCACCAGCTCGAAGCGGATGTCCGGCGCCTCGTCGAAATACAGATGGCCGATGTACCAGTGCTCGTAGATGTAGCGGGCGGCGAGCTGGGCGCCGGGGGCGTCGGCGTTGAGCAGGGCTTCCCATTCCGCCACGCGGCGGGCCACGGCGGGCGGCGCCGGGGGGGGCGGTGTGTACGGCGCTCCGGCTTCGATCCAGCGGCTCAGGATGTCGTGTTCGGCGCTGCGCAGGGCCGGCAGACCGAAGGGCATGCCCCACAGGGGGTGGCTGCGCTCATAGGCGCCGACGCCCTCCAGCGGCGCGCACGCCTGGCTGCGGTCCAGGGAGAAATCGAAGTCCTTGTCCGGCAGCGCGCCGCTGCCCGGACCCGGCTGGGCCTGCTTGAGGGCGAGCAGGCGCAGCAGCAGGCTGCCCTCCCGGTTCGCCTCGGGCGTCGGCGAGCGCTCGTTGAGCACCGGGAAGAAGCCCCGCTCGCGCCACGCCCGCGTGCTGAGGGCGTCGAAGCCCAGGCGGGTGGGCTGCGCTGCGGTGAGGCGCGTCGAGGAATACACCGTCTCGGCGCTGGCGCCGCGGGTGATGCCGTCGTAGCGGCTCAGGTTGAGCTGGCAGGGGGCGTCGTAGCAGGCGTGGCAGGTCACGCAGCGCCGGTCCAGGATCGGGCGCACCTGGGTCCAGTAGTCCGGTGCGGGGGCGACCGGCGCCGGCGCCTGATCGTAGCGGCCCGGATCACGCGGACCGAGGCGTTCGTCCAGACGATGGGCGGCGACGGCGGTACAGCCGGTGACGAAGACGATGAGGAGGGCGAAGAGCGGGCGCATGGGGCAGACGGCGGCGGTGTGCGGTGGGGAATCCGGGAAGGCCCAAGGATATCCCGGAAGACGGCCCGCCGAGCGCCGCGCGCCCCATCGCCGTCACACAAGCCCCGCGGCAAACACGCCCCACAGTCCCATCAGCACCAGGTTTCCGGCGGTCCACACGCCAAAGCGCGGCAGCACCCGGTTGTGGGTGAGCTGGATCAGCGAGTGGCCGATGCGCAGGGCCACGTAGACCCACGCCAGGATCGCCGCCGCCTGCGGCACGCTCGCCTGCTGGGCGAAGGCCAGGCAGCACAGGTGGAAGAGTACCGGCACCTGCAGCAGGTTGTTGAAGTTGTCCATGGCCTGGGTGTCGTCCAGCGCCTGGGCCAGGTCGCGGGGGCGGGCGAGGGTGGCGAGGGGAATGCGCCGGCGGCGGATCTCCCGCACGCGGCGCCGGGCCGCCAGCATCCCCACGCCACCGGTCCACGCGATCAGGGCCAGCATGGGCCCGTAAAGGCTTGAAGTCATCACCTCTCCTTTCCGAGGGCGTGGGGGCGGGCTTCAACGCCCGTAAGTGGTCTGCACGACCGCCGAGCCCAGCCGGTTCATGTGGATCATGTAGCCCATCATCGCCGGCGAGGCGTCCGGCGGCACGCCCAGCCGCTCCACCTTGAGGGCGTGCACCGTCAGCACGTAGCGGTGGGGCGGCGCGCCTTCCGGCGGGCAGGCGCCGCCGTAGCCGGGTGCACCGTAGTCCGTGCGGCCCTGCAGCGCGCCCGCCGGCAGGCCGGGGCGGCCGGCGTTGCCGGCGCCTTCGGGCAACGCGCGCTGGTCGGCGGAGATGTCCACCACCACCCAGTGCCACCAGCCCGAGCCGGTGGGCGCGTCCGGGTCATAGAGGGTCACCGCGAAGCTGCGGGTGCCGGCGGGCGGGTGGTCCCAGCGCAGGGCGGGGGAAAGGTTCTGGCCGTGGCAGCCGAAGCTGTCCAGCACGTGGCGCTCCGGTAGGGGCGCCGCAGCGGAAAAGCTCGGGCTGCTCACCGTGAAGTCCTCGGCCAGCACCGGCGTAGCGGTGGCGAAGGCGAGCAGGGCGAGGGATGTGGCGAAGGGGACGAAGCGGGTCATGTCGGGCACTCTCCAGGGCAGACGGGCCGCCGGATGAACGGCGGCGGGCGGGTCGGGCGGCTTCGGGAGGGCGGTCGGGCCCCGCAGGGCGCCCAGGCCGGCCAAAGCCGCTGACTGCATCGTGCCGGGCCGCGCCGCGGCGCGCTAAGCCGTCTCCGTCAGATCCTGTGCGTCGTCTTTCAGGCGGGCGCGCACCACCGACGGCGGCACGCCCCAGCGTTCCTGAAAGGCCACCGTGAAGCGGCTGTGGGACTTCCAGCCGCAGCGCGCCGCCACCTCGCCCACCGGCAGGCGGGTGGTCTGGAGCAGGCCCAGCGCGGTCTCCAGGCGGATGTCCCGGACCAGCGCGGCGAGGGTCGTCCCGCTCCCTTCCAGGCGCCGCCGCAGGGTCGATTCGCTCACATGGAAGGCCGTCGCCAGGGTCGCCACATCCCAGTCCGCGTGGAGCCGCTGCGCCACCAGGCGGCGGACCCGCTCCGGCCAGGGCAGGGATTCGGCCGGCGCAAAGCGGTGGCCCCGCTGGGCGAGGAGGATCAGCACCTCCAGCACCCGGTGACGCAGCAGGGCGCCGGCCAGCGGGCGGGCCGCCACCGGCGGCAGGGTGCGCTGCACGGCGGCGAGGAGTTCTTCATCCACCGCCAGCACCTGGGCCGCGTCCACCTCCGGCAGGCCGGCGGCGGCCTCCAGGGCGTGGCATTCGCGGATCAGCTCGGCAGGAAAGGCAATGGCCAGCGCCGCGTATTCGCGCCGGCCGGCGGGATCGTTGGTCACGTCCCACTGGGTGCCGCGGGCCAGCATCACCCCCTGCTGCACGTCCGCCGACAGGCGCGCGTGGGGCGCATGCAGGGTCTTGCGCCCGCCCAGCACGGCAATGAAGGCGTCGTCCCGGATCGTCAGCGTCTTGAGCGTGTAAGCCTGCGTCGCCACCACGCGCGCGCCGTGCGCTGCATCCATCGGAGGGGCTCCTGGGGTGGAAAAGGCCCGATCCTACACCGGCGCCGACAGTCCTCGCCCGCCGCGATCCGCCACCGGAGCCGCGCGCTCGGCGTGTCCCGGACGTCCGGCCCCTGCGGCGCTCACTTCATCGAGTGGAAGCCGATCATGTTGCCTTCCGAATCCTGGGCGAGGGAAAAGAAGCCGTGCTCGCCGATGGACGTCTTCTCCTTGCACAGGCGTCCGCCGAACTCGGCCGCGCGGGCGGCCTGCACCGCGCAGTCCTCGCAGGCGAAATACACCAGCGTCCCGCCGCCGCCCGAGGCCATGCCCTCCATCCGGACCAGCATGCCGCCGGAACCGTAGGTGTTCATCCCCGTGTCCTTGTCCATCGGAAAGAACAGCATGTCCAGATCCATCTCCGGCGTCGGCGCAGGCATCCTGACCAGCGTCGTGCCCAAGACGTTCTCGTAGAACGCGCGGGCGCGCGCCATGTCCTGCACGTAGATCTCGAAATGAACGACTGGATTGGTGGGCATGGCGTGTTTCCTCTTGGAAAGTCTGTTGTCGTGTTACCGCGGCGTCCGGATGTGCGGTGGTCGGCGGTTTGGGATGTGCAACGCGGGCGTTCCACCTGCGTGCACGGGGCAGAAGGCCTAGGACATCACAGGGTAACGGGCAGACGTGTCACGAGAACGACGGCCCGTCTGCACACAGGCGACCCGGCCATCGGTACGAGGCGCCCTGGCATTGGGGTTTGCATCGGCCTGTTAGAGCAAGATTAAATTCCACTTTCGCCCGCCTGCGTTGACTTCTTGTTTCGCCTTCGCTCACGCCAAACCTTCAGCAAGAACTCAATAAATGAACTCACCAAAGAGACAAGCATCGCAAGAATCGCGGCGTCATACCAGTGGAAACCTGTTCGTTTCTCCTGGGAGACTGGCTTGACGGACAGATTCTCGGCTTTTGAAAACACCTTTACATCTGCCTTAGCGGTCGTTAGAAACACAAGGCTATCGGCGTCCTCTGAGTTCAATAGGGCGTAAATAAACCGTTTGGAATTAGTGTCGTTTCCCTCTTCCGTAACTGCCCCAAATTCCTTGGGCGGATTTGTGTTGTGATTTACGGATAGGACGCGAAAATCTTTATCAGTCGCAGCGAACTCAAACAGAACACCCAAGTTCTTTAACGGAAGTGAGCCGGAGTTCCAGATCCGTACGCGGACTGCAAACACCTCTGGCACCGAAATGTCGTTAACTTTGACAGAGGCCGTTCCAATAGATGTCTTGTCCAAATAGGCCACTGGCTCCTCTATCGTGTAGCTAAGCTGACTTGACTCAGTTAAAAGCTTGGGCAGAGCATAGGTAAAGATGGCGATGACAATGCCAACGACGAGTGGGACGGCTAATAGGTCTCTAATCCAGGAGCGATTGTTGTCTGCCATTTTTGTAATGAGCTAGTGAAATCTAATGTGAAGGTAACAGACTTTGCGCGGCTTTTTGCGCAAGGTTCGCGTTGATCACAGGGTTAGCAGTCTGGGTCAAATTCATCATCGAGCTTTCTCGGTATGCAGCCTCCACATGCAGAAACTGAACCCCATTCGACAACGTGATCGGGCCAGCCGTAGAGCTGCCCAGGAGTTGAAACAAGGGAGCGAACCCACGAAACAAATTGATCGAAAAATGGCGCGTTCGAGTTGCTTCGGTGCCCCTGCATTTGGTGGCAAATAGGGAGTAAATAATCAGGTAGTCTTCTGGCTCGACTGCCGAAGTAATAGAAATCTTTCGATATCAAGACATTTTCGCCGCTGAGGTCAGTGGCGACGTTGCCAAGCCCGTGAACGCCTGCCCTTTGAACAGCGCTGCCGCTGGAAAAATCGTAAATGCAATCGCCAAGGCGATCTTGGAGCGCAGAGCTTTGAATGTTCGGAATACGGTGCGGCCATTGAGTTCTGGCATTAATGTCGTAGTCGCGCAAAGATATAACCTGCTCGACACGCATCGCATATATCAAGTGCCCGCTTAGGTCTCCGCTTGGCGCGTTCTTGGAGCCAAGGCCCGCAACCCAATCATGGGGTTTCGCCACTCGACGAATGCCTGGTTTGCAAATGGCGAGGGAGCACATGCCGTGGAATGGGTTCGGGGCAGCTCCGTCATCGACGGTGATCGTGTAGGTGAATAATCGTGACATATGACTACTGGTGTGTTAGCTAACGGACGCTCCGCCGCTAGGCGGAGCGTCCGTGTTGAGCGGCGGGTTAGCCCCGATGGCCGACAGCGTGCGTTCCATCGTGTGAAGGGCAAATGACATGGTTTCTTCCAATTCAAAGCGGCGCTCCCGAGAACGAGGACCAAATTCGCGGAACATTGGATGATGGGTCGCTATTTCAAATAGACGAACGAAACGCTTGAGTGCATCAGGCGCATCAACAGATCGAGACTCAAACTTTCGATACACATCGAGTGCAATTTCGTAGAGCCAAGGGAAATCATCCTTGAAAAGGCTACACACAATGAGAAGAACAACCGGGTCGCCAGTTTCTTTTCCGGCTATGTGCATAATTTTATCAAGGAAGTGTGGGTGAATTTTACGTCTTCTTCGAATTTCCGCCGAGGACTCTGGGTCAATACGTCGTTCGATTCGCCCTGGTAAATCTTGAAACATCACTTTGATTTCCTCGAAAATCTTGGCGATGGATGCTTCGTCCGCTTCTTCTTTTGTTCTGATTTCAGCAGATTTGGCTTCAAATAGGGGCGAAATTTTTTGCTTGAATGCCTCAACCTGTATTTTGACGACATCACGATCTGGTTCAGCGTTCGGAATTCTCCCAACAAGCTGAATGACCAAGCTCGTCAGTGAGTCTTCAGCATCATCACAGTTCTGAAACTGAGCAAACGGACCAGTGCTGGCGACGTGGAGGGGGATACCCAGTGCAACCCCATGAACAGGGGTGTCCAATTTTCCCTTGGCGACCCCGGCTTCATATAGTAGCCACGGGCGATTTACGCTATTTGGCGTAAGCAAGCAGACCACATCCGAAGCTGTTTCGAGTTTTTTCATGATTTCGGGATACCACTCAACGCCGTACTCGATACCTTGGTTGCCCTTCTTGTCGGAAGAGCGAAACGATTTCAATACGCCAGCACTTACGCTGCTCAGGAGCCGACTAAAGGCTTCTGCTATTTCAGCATCTCTAGTGTCGTGGCTGATGAACACAAGGGCCTTCCGATGTCGCTGGCTATCTTCATGGGGCGTGATTTGTTGGGGTTGTTGATCCAAGAGGTATCTCCAATTTGGTGAGGGCTAACGCAAGGTAGACGATATCCGACGCCCTTGGCGTCCTACACGACTCTCGCCCAAGCTGCCAGGATGTCCCAAGTAACTGCATTTAAAAACAATCGATCCCGCGCTTTCCGTCATGTCGTCGTCTGCCCTTCCTGAGGTACTTCCTGCATCCTCTCGGCTGCTGAATCAGGTTCGACAGCGAATCAGCATCCAGCCTGAAAGCAGATCAGGCTCACGCGGGATGAATTAAACGCTATCTCCGTCGTCATGACAAGCGACCCCCACAGGATTGGGCGATCAGGCATTGATGGATGTCCGAACGCATGCGCAATCGAAGCGCCATGTCTCCCGATCATCCGTTCCCACTCCGCGGAGTGAATGCCATGCGGTGCGATACGGCTATCGACCTGAGCTGATTGACCACGCAGCCGTGAGGTGGGATCTCTCGCTGCGGTAAAGTGCTGATGCGGCCCCGACCGTTGCAATCGCAATGCCCACACACACTGCGCCGCGGTGACAAGGGTCTGTCCGTGGGCCGGATCGATGTTTTGCGGCCCGAGATCGTTCTGCGCGGACCTCAACAGACGATGTGGACGTCGACAACAAAGCTGTTGATAGCTAA
>DAOQMM010000046.1:0-24682 GCA_035335645.1 Rhodocyclaceae bacterium
TGGAAGACATTTGATAGTCTCTATTGTTTCTTTTGTCGCCAAAGAAACAATAGAGCCTATCGAAGAAGGAATTTGAGGGTGCGGGGAAGAGTTTGGGCGGAGCGGGATGGAAATCGGCGGGGCGGGGAAAGCGGGCCCGGTCACAATTGTTCCACGCCATTCTCGAAAGCACACGCGGCCGTTCGCCGCAGAGTGTCGAGAACGTGCCCACCACCACACCCACCCCGATTGAACACACGGGCCAACATCATGCTCGTCTTCACCTCGGCAGGCCGGAGCAATGCCTGCGCGGCTCGGGTGTCTTTGCCGGAATCGAACACAGTCCGACGCCCCCTCGCCATCGCACACCAGGATTGCCCTTCGCAACGTCATCACATTCCTTATGCGCATGCGCAGGCTGGTCAGAAGCCGCAACCCACCGCCCTACAGCAAGCATGCAGGAAGGCCGCCTTCCGCATCGTCGATCCGACCCTGCAAGGACAAACCCTCGGTCCAAGTCAATATTGAGAGCGCGCGTCTCGGATTCTTCGCCCTCGGCAAGCCATCCAGCCAGGACAATTCAAGGTCCGGTACCTCCCGATACAGACCAAGCGAAACCGACAGCGCCTGGATGCGTGGGGCCACATTCACGTCGAGATCCACCTCCAATGCCCCCGGAAACGTCTCGACGTTCCGCCTTCCAGCATCCCGCGGTTGCCGCTTGTCATGAAAGAAGATGTGGCGTTTAATGCCCGACTCTCCGGCGGTCGTTTTTGCCCCTGATCCGCGCCTGAACCAGACCCAACAAGCGGGGCGACAAGGGAGCAGCCGCAAGAAGGGTAGACGTCATGATGACGCAAACGCCGCAAAAAATTCTTTTTCATACAGAAACTTGGTACATTCCAACAGCTTAGGCGACAGTCGTGTAAGACGCCAGGGGTGTCAGATGTCGTCTACTTCACGATCGGCCTCAACCTCGCTATGAATCAGCCGCAGAAGTTTGTTGATTTAATCGAAAAGTTAATTCGAGACGCTCGCGTGATCCTTGCGTCCGCCAGAGGCGGCTTCATTGAAGACCGCGAAGCCCTTCGCCGCTGGTCAAATGAGCTAATTCTTCTTCGTAATCTAGGCGGAACGATGCTTTCACCTTGGGCACGTCGATTGGCTCACGACGGAGTGCTCATACCCGTCGAGTACGTCCAACGCCCGCTGGCCGCGCTTGAGACCGTCAAATATGCAACCGATAACGGACTGCTCACTTCGTATCGAGACCTCGTTATCGCGGAGGCATTTACTGATCTCTACGAGCAAGGTCAGTATTTGTTCAGCCAGGGTTACTTCCTTGCTGCTGGAGTAATTTTTCGCGCGGTGCTGGAAGAAAGACTTCGAGAACTTTGTCTTGCTGCTGACTGTATGCCAGAAAAGGAGCGTCCAACTCTCGGCGATCTAAATCAAGCTCTATTCCGCTGTGAATCGGTGCCATACGACAAAGCAATGATGCTACATGTCACGGCCCTTGCTGCCGTCGGAAACGATGCCGCACACAACAGCGATTCGCTTCAAAAAGAAGATGTTGAGCGCCTTATGAGAGGCACCTTGGAATTCCTATCGAGATACTCGTCTACATGAGGCCGAACCTATCATTCCACCGGACCTTGCGCATAAAGCCGCGCAAGGCCGGTGAATTCAAACATTGGGCGTCTCTATGACCGCGCATTCTGCTCAAGTCACCCAGGAGTTCTGCAAACTTTGCGACTGGGCTTTCCAAGTGTGGCTCAATCATCGATCAATGTTCGATGACAATCCGCGGGCCGAAGAACTTCAAGAATCAATGGCGGCTGATGCACTCGCGAGGCTGAGAACGATCAGTCACGAGTACTCACTTCTCCAGATCGCGAAACTTCACGATCCGGTGGTGGTCGCGGGCCAAGTGACTCTGGGCATCGAGTACATGGTCAAGTACGGCGCGTGGGATGCGGCCACTTCCGCAACGCTTAGCCAGCTTACGGAAAAGTTGAATAGCTTCGCCAAGGGGCTTCGTGCAGTTAGAAACAAGGCGCTCTCTCACAACGACCTTGCCGCTGTTCTTAGCAATGCGACATTAGGCGAGTTCGAGAAAGACGAAGACATTCAGTACTTCGCGACTCTTCAGCAGTTTGTCGATGTCGTACATGGCGAGGTCATAGGTGGCCCCTGGCCCTTCGATGATCTTGCAAAGAACGATGTGGTAGCCCTCATGGCAATGGTCAAGTCATGAAAAAAATTGCCCCCGACGCCCAACCCATTCGAGCGGACCTGCGCGAAAAGCCGCGCAGGCCGCTCAATTCAAACGTTGTGCGTCATAGAGCCATGAGTCCACGCAACCGAAAGCTGCTTGCCGCTACCGCTGGTCTGGTCTTCGTATTAGCGGGCGTCGTGGTTAAGTTTGCCGGGCAGGGCGTCGTTGCGGCGATAGGAGATACCTTCGTTGCCACCAATTCAATTCCTGGCTGGTCAGCGCCACAAGACCGGTCCAGCTTCTATGCTCTCTTCGTCCTTGGGCTGTGAGTGTCGGCGGGTCTTTCCGTCACAGCTTTATCGCCCTGCAAGTTGCATGGATCTCAGGTAAGTCTTTGCGACGTTAGGTGACTAAACAATGAGCAACCTTGCATCGCTCTCCGCCTTGGCTCAAGAGTTTCACGCCATGGCTGCCGGGCTTGACGTCGAGCCGTATTTCAAGTCCTTCCACACAACGCCGCAACACGATGGCTCACCTCATATTGAGGTTGCTGACGGGAAGTTCCAGTTTGTTGTCACTGAGCGAGGCTCTGAATTCGAAAGAATTAAAAACCTCTCAGCTGACGATGTTCTCTACCTGCTGTTCAACGGAATTACCCAGCACATGGCTACGAGATACGAACTCAAGAACAGAGTCCCTGAAACTGATGGAAGGTCAGTTTGGTTTCCGTATCAAGAGCGCTTGATGGAACGCCTGAATCCCGTTTGGGGTGAAAGGCTCAGGAAGGAACATCAGCGCATTCTCGAAAATTATCCGTTGCAACCGTGAAATCACCGCCACCCTATACAAAACGGCCGGATCTCCCGATCCGGCCGTCCCGTTTTCCGTAAAACCCCCCGTCAGGCGTAGGTCGGCGCAAACGTCTCCGCCGGGTTGGCGGCCGGGCCGTTTTCGCCCCAGTAGGGGGACAGCTTGCGCAGCTGGGCGATGATCGGCGGTACGGCGGCGATGACGCGGTCGATCTCGGCTTCGGTGTTGTCCACCGACAGGGAGAAGCGGATGGTGCCGTGGGCGGCGGTGTAGGGGATGCCCATGGCGCGCATGACGTGGGAGGGCTCCAGGGAGCCCGAGGTGCAGGCGGAGCCGGAGCTGCAGGCGATGCCCAGCTTGTTGAGGAGCAGCAGGATGGCTTCGCCTTCGATGTATTCGAAGGCGATGTTGCTGGTGTTGGGCAGGCGGTTGTCCACGTCGCCGGTGGGGAAGCAGTGGGAGATCTGGCTCAGGATGCCTTGCTCCAGCTTGTCCCGCAGGGCCTTGACCTGGGTGTTTTCCTTGTCCAGGTTGGCGAGGGCCAGTTCGCAGGCCTGGCCGAGGCCGACGATGGAGGCGGAGTTCTCGGTGCCGGCGCGGCGCCCGCGTTCCTGGTGGCCGCCCCGCAGCAGCGGGCGGAAGCGGCAGCCGCGGCGCAGGTAGAGCACGCCGATGCCCTTGGGGGCGTGGAGCTTGTGGCCGGACAGGGAGAGCATGTCGATCTTGCTGCTCTTGACGTCGATGGCCACCTTGCCCACGGCCTGCACGGCGTCGGTGTGGAACATGATGCCCTTGGCCGAGGCGAGTTCGGCCATCTCCACCACGGGGAAGAGGGTGCCGGTCTCGTTATTGGCCCACATCACCGAGACAATGGCCACGTCGTCGCTGAGCAGGGCCTTGTAGGCTTCCAGATCGAGGCGGCCCTTGCTATCCACCGTGAGGCGGTGGACGGTGTAGCCCTCTTTCTCCAGATGTTCGCAGAGGGTGAGGATGGCCGGGTGCTCGACGACGGTGGTGATCACCGTCTTGCGGTCCGGCTGGGCCTTGAGGGCGGAGAGGATGGCGGTGGAGTCGGACTCGGTGCCGCACGAGGTGAAGATGATCTCCGAATCGTGCTCGGCGCCGATGAGGGCCTGCACCTGGCCCCGTGCCTTCTTGAGGGCGGCGCCCACTTTGCTGCCGAAGGCATGGATGGACGAGGCGTTGCCGAAGTGCTCGGTGAAGAAGGGCAGCATCGCGTCCACCACGGCGGGGTCGACCCGCGTGGTGGCGTTGTTGTCCAGGTAGATCGGTTCCATGGCGCAGTCCTTGTCAGATTCTCTGTGGGGGGATGTCGGGATGTCAGGCTTCGACGGGCATGTGGCTGGCCGGCAGGACCTGCACCAGTTCGCCCAGGGCCTCGATCATCTTCTGCTGGATGCCGCCGAGGGTCGCCGCTTCCATCATGCAGCCGGAGCAGGCGCCCTTGAGGTGCACGTAGATCTTCTTGCCCTGCACGTCGGCCAGTTCCACGTCGCCGTGGTCGCGCTGGAGCATGGGGCGGACGGATTCGAGGACTTCCTCGATCTTCTTGATCTTCTGCACCAGGGTGAGCTTGGCGGCAGGCGGCTTGGGCGCTTCCGGCGTGGCCGGGCAGGCGGGCGGGGGCGACACTTCGCCGGTGCCGGGCAGCTCGGCCTTGACGCGGGCGAGGATCTCCTCGATGCCTTCGTGGCAGGCGGCGCAGCCACCGCCGGCCTTGGTGTAGAAGGTGACTTCCTCGACGGTGTTGAGGTTGTTGGCCTTGATCACGTCTTCGATCATCACCGCATCCACGGCGAAGCACTTGCAGATGAGGGCGCCTTCTTCGTGGTCGTCGGACCATTCCTCGCCGCGGTAGTTGGCGATGGCGGCCTGCAGGGCTTCGCGGCCCATCACGGAGCAGTGCATCTTTTCGGGGGGCAGGCCGTCCAGGTAGTCGGCGATGTCCTGGTTGGAGACCTTGAGGGCTTCATCGAGGGTCATGCCCTTGATGATCTCGGTCAGGGCCGACGAGGAGGCGATGGCGGAGCCGCAGCCGAAGGTCTGGAAGTGCGCGTCCTGGATGACTTCGGTTTCGGGTTCGACCTTGAGCATCAGGCGCAGGGCGTCGCCGCACTGGATGGAGCCCACGTCGCCGATGCCGTTGGCTTCTTCCAGGGGGCCGGAGTTGCGCGGGTTGAAGAAGTGTTCGCGGACCTTGTCAGAGTATTCCCACATGGTTGGCGCTCCTTAGACCGAGAAGGAAGAACCGCAGGCGCACTGGGCGCTGGCGTTGGGGTTGTCGAACTTGAAACCGGTGTGGGTCAGGGTGTCGACAAAGTCGATGGTGACGTTGTCCACCATCGGGAAGGTCATCGGGTCCACCAGGACCTTGACACCTTCGATGTCCAGTTCCCAATCGTCCTCGGCCTTGGCGGCTTCGAGCTTCATGCCGTACTGGAGGCCGGAGCAGCCACCGCCCGAGACCACCAGGCGCAGGCCGGCGACGGGGGTTTCGGAGCCACGGATGAAGCGTTGGACGGCTTTCACTGCTGCGGGGGTCAGATTGATCATGTTGGTTCTCCCAGTTAGGATGAAGAGAACCTCGCAAGCCCTGTGCCATCTTCTGCATCGCGGTAAGCGATTGAATTGACTGGCTTGTTTCAAAGACCGCCGTTGTCGTATTTACGACAATCAGCCCAGCACGTGTTCGTAGGCGCGGCGCAGGAGCTGGCGCTCCACATCGCTGAGGTGACGTGATTCGGTGAGGGCGATGAAGCGCCCCTGGCTGCGCGCGGCCACCTCGAAGGGCGGCTCGATGCCCATGAAGAGGCCCATCAGCACGGGCACATCGCCGGCAGGCGTATCCACCCAGGCCTGGAAATCCGCCTCGGTCTGGATGGTGCCTTCGGCCATGCCCAGATGCACCTCGGCCTCGCGCACCACCGCGGTGGGATGCACCTGCACCTTGGGGCTGTAGGCCTCGTCGCGCAGGGCTGCCAGGGGCGGCAGGGGCGCAAAGGCGAGCACGCCCGAGGCGAGGCACAAGAAGCGCACCCGCCCGCTGGTGCCGTGCTTGTGCAGCAGGATCAGGCGCGGCGAAGGCAAGGCCGACACGCGGAGCTCACTTGGCAAACTCGGCGATCACCGCGTCTCCCCGCAGACGTTCGGCGCTGCCCCACACCTGGACGGACTCCAGGTAGCTGTCGGCCTTGTCCGGCAGGGGCAGCAGCACCTGGTACTCGGCAAAGATGCGCCCGTCGGCAAAGAAGGTGACGTTGCCGTAGCGCAGCCCGCCGCTCCAGGTGCCGACCCGGCTCTCTTCCTGAGAGAAAGGATCGGTGCGCGTCTCGAAGACGGCGTCGGCCCACACCGGCTCGTCGCCGATGGACAGGCCCAGCTTGGCCACCTGGGCGCGCAGGGCCTCGCAGATGCGGGCCCCCAGCGCCGGATCGGGGACCGGCAGGGCCATCACACGGACGCCGGCGCGTAGGTGTAGCAGTCCTTGGGACAGACGCGCCCGCAGGAGCCGCAGCCGATGCAGTCCATGGCGTTGGCGATGGACATGACCATCATGTTGTCGTCTTCGGAGTCGTCGTCATCGTCGAGCTCGCGCTCGACCAGGTCGAGCACGTTGCGCGGACAGACCTTGTAGCAGCGGCCGCAGCCGATGCACTTGGCCTGGTTGAGCTCGGTGACGAACTGGGGCGTCCATTCGGCGCCGCCGCGGGTGAGACCGGTGATCTGGCTCATGGTGATCAGCCTTTCTGGGCGGCGGCAAGGCGGGCGTTGGCGTCGGCCCAGGCCTTGCAGGCCTCGTAAGTGGATTGGGACAGGGTGGGAATCTCCTGGTAGGCGGCCGGCAGGCGGTCTTCCACCAGATCGTGCATCTGCGAGGCCCACTCGGAAGCGATGCGCTTGAGCTTCTTCACTTCCTTGTCGAGGGCCTGCAGGTCTTCGGGGGTGAGGACGTCGGACATGATGGCTCCCGGACTCAGGCGTCGGCGACGTCGCGGTGTTCGGTGATGCGGGCCACGGCGCCCTTCAGGATCTTGTCGCCCTCTTCCTTCATCTTCTCCAGGCTGGCGAAGCCGAAGCGATGGACGTCGCGCAGGGTCTTGTCCACCGCCACCAGACGGCCCACGGTGATGAGGGCGCGGCCGAAGCCTTCGTGGGTGAGGTGGATCAGGGGCACGGCGAGGAGGCCGGCTTCCTTCTCGATGAGCACGGCGATCGAGTTGTAGAAGGCCTTCACGCGGGAGATGGTTTCGTCGTCCGGGTCGCCGATGAGGGGGATCTCGGCCTTGCGTTCCTTGGTGAGGACGTAGGGCGCGAGGATCTTCTCGACGCTCCAGCCGGTGTAGGTGCCGTAGGTGTCGAGGGCACGCATCTGGCGGGCCATCTCCTTGACGAAGTCCGTCTCGAGGATGGGATCAGCGGTCGTGGCGGTCATGATGAAACTCCAGAGGGGAAAGGGTGGAGGCCGCGGGGGCCAGAGGAATGGGGGACAGCTGGGGCGTCGGCATCAGGTCGGGCATCAGGCTGATGAGGATGCGCAGGATCAGCATGGCGCCCAGGAAGCCGCCGATGGCGCCGAGGGCGGCAGCCGCGTCGCTGCCCTCCACGGCCATGCCGAGGGCGGCGCCGAGCATCATCACGAAGGCCGGGAAGAGGTAGCCCAGCATGGCGAAGAGGGTCATGCCCCGCTCGGGCAGGGTGACCTGGACGGCATCGCCGGCCTTGTAGTCGGCGTCGGCGCGCACGGTCAGCAGGGTGCTGTCCTGGCCCTGGGCCAGGCGGCCCACGCCGCAGCCGGCGCCGTGGTCGCAGGAGGCGCAGCCGGAGGTTTCCATGGCGACGAAGACCTTGCCGCCGGCGACACGGCGTACCACGCCGCGGTGTTCGATGTGTGCGCTGCTCATCCCTGCCAGCCCTCCTCTTCCATCGAGTTGAAACGGTCCGTCGAGGCGGCCTTGGCCTGCAGGGCCAGGGCCCGGTCAATCCAGGGCACGCCGCCTTCAGTCATGGCCTTGCCGATGTCGGCGAGCAGGTCGAACACGGCGTCCACCTCGTTGGTGCGGATGGGCTGGATGCCCTTGGCGAGAAGCTGCTTGATCGCCGAGGCGCCGATGGCCATCACGTAGACCGCGGCGCAGCCTTCCAGGAAGTTCACCTTGGCGGCGAGCTTGCCTTCGTTGCCGTCCATGGCCTCTTCGGGGAACTCGGCCACGCCGACGAGGGTGGCCTTGTCGGGCGTGACCTCGTAGAGGGCGAAGGACTCGGCAGCGCCGAAGTGCTGGTCGACCCGGACGCGGTCGGACGTGGCAAAAGCGACCTTGAGCACGGCAGCGGGCTCCTTTTTAATGGACCAGACCAGTTGCAGCCGACGGGGTGTCATGGTGTTCGCAGGAGCCGCCGGCGTCCCGGGACTCGTTCCAATACACGGATCGATAGGGTTCGAGTTCATGGTGTTGGCTCAGCATCAGGTTGGCGAGATCGAACAGTGCCTGCCGCGAGCCCCGGTAGCCGACCCACGTTCGGGCGTAGCCGCCCACCAGGTCGTACTGCGGAAAGCCCGCGCGCATCAGCGGCAGACCGAGACGCCGCGCGGTCTCGGCGGCGTGGGAATTGGCAATGACGAGCTGGGCGCCGCGCTTGCGGGCCTGCAGCTCCAGGTCTTCCAGGTCGCCCACCGTCACCTGCTCGATGGGCAGTTCGGCGAGGCTGTCGGCCTTGGCCGGGCTCACCGCGGCGACGATCTCGGCGCCCATGCCGGTGAGGAAGTGGGCCTGCATGCCCAGCAGGTCCGGGTCGGCGGCCAGCGCGACGCGGGCAAAGCCAAGCATGAAGTGGCAATCCACCATGGCGTCCTGCAACTGGGCGCGCTGGCGGTCGATGCGTTCGGGCACCGGACGGCCGGAGATCTCGGCGAGGGCCTGGGTGAGGGCGTCGCAGGCATCCAGGCCCATCAGGCCGGCAAAGCGGAAGTCGGGCACGCCGGTGCGGGCCTTGAGCTTGTCGGCGGCGCGGTAGAGGGACGGGCCGATCACCAGCGTGGCGACGGATTCGCCCATGCTTTCGATCTCCTGCCGCGGCGTGCCACCGAGGGTGAGGGACGAGTACTCCGCCTCCACCAGGTGACCGTCGAGGGAGTCGCCGATGTCCGGCACCACCACCGGGCGCAGGCCGAAGGCTTCCACCCATTCCTTGATGGCCTCGATGTCGCCCGGCGTGAGCATGCCCGAGGCGAGCACATTCACCTGACGCGGCCGGCGTCCGGCACAGCTGCTTTCCGGCACCAGGGTCTCGATGAGGGACTCGATGGCCAGCGCGTAGCCGCTTTCCAGGCAACCCACGTAGTCCGGCGTGCTCACGGGCACCACGGCCACGTGGGCGAACTCCGGATGGGCCTCGCGAAAGTTGCGCACCGCGCGGCGGATGTCGGTGCCCTGGGTCTCCGAGAGGCCGGTGGTGACCAGACCGATCAGGTCCGGCTTGCTCTTGTCGGAGAGGGTACGCAGGGCTTCGACCACGTTGTCGTCGGCGCCCATGATGGTGGAGACCTGGTCCATCGCCGTGGTCTGCAGCGGGATGGGCTCGCGGAAGTGGCGCACGAAGAAGACCTTGCCGAAGGCGGTGCAGCCCTGGGAGCCGTGCATCAGGGGCAGGCTGCGGGCGATCCCCAGAAAGGCCAGGGACGCGCCGACAGGCTGGCTGACCTTGAGGGGATTGACCGCGAGGGCCTTCTTGGAATGGACGATCTCTGCCATGGTCGTGTCCTCAGGCCGCCAGCACGGTGCCGGGACCGCTCTGCTTGGCCCACGGGGCCGGGCGGCGCACCGCCTCCCACACCGGGCTGTTCATGGACAGGGCGAGCTGGCGGGCCAGCTCCACCATGCCGTCGTAACCGGCGTAGCCGAATTCCCGCTCCTGGTTGATGTCGAGGAAGGGAATCCGCGCCTTGAGGGCCGTGTAGAGGTTGCGGCCGCCGGCGATGAGGATGTCCGCCTTGTATTCCTTGTAGATGGACAGCAGCGCCTTGGGGCTGCCGTCGTCGATCATCTTGGTGTCGTCGCCCATCAGCTCGCGGATGCGCGCCTTGTCTTCCTCGGTGGATTTCTTGGTGCCGGTGGCCACCACCTTCATGCCCAGATCCTGCAGGGCCGAGACGATGGACCAGGACTTGACGCCGCCGGTGTAGAGCAGCACGCGCTTGCCTGTGAGGCGTTCGCGCCACGGATCCAGGTCGGCGCGGGACTTGGCCTCCTCGCGGGCGATGACGGCCTCGGTGCGGGCGATCAGGTCCGGGTCGCCGATGATGCGGGCGAAGTCCCGCAGCGCGGTGGACATGTCCTGCACGCCGTAGAAGCTGCCTTCGAAGAAGGGAATGCCGTAGGTGTCCTGCATCTTGCGGGCCACGTTGAGCAGCGCCTTGGCGCACACCACCATATTCACCTTGGCGCGGTGCATGGTCTGCACCTCGTGGAAGCGGGCGTCGCCCGACAGGGTGCACAGGATGCGCAGGCCCAGCTCGTCAAAGAGGGGCGAGACATGCCAGAACTCGCCGGCAATGTTGTATTCGCCGATCAGGTTCACGTCGTAGGTGGGACGGCCGTCCACCCGGGGCGCGGCGGGCTCCGGTTCGCGGGTGCCGATCACGTGCTTGAACATGGCTTCGCCGGCAAGGCGGTTGCCCAGGTTCTTGGTGCCGTAGAAACCGGCCGCATCCACGGGCACGACCGGGGTCCCCCACCGCTCGGTCGCCGCCTTGCACACGGCCTCCACGTCGTCGCCGATGAGGGCGGTGACGCAGGTGTTGTAGACGAACACCGCAGCCGGCGAGTAGGTCTCGACGGCCTGCTTGATGGCGTGGAACAGCCGCTTCTCGCCGCGCCCCATCACCACGTCGGTCTCGGAGAGATCGGTGGTCATGCCGATGCGGTACAGCGTCGCCCCCGACGAGCGCGTGCCCCGGTTGTCCCAGGACGAACCCGCGCAGGCGATGGGGCCATGCACGATGTGGGCAACGTCGGCGATGGGCAGGAGCGCAATCTGCGCCCCGTCGAAGGAGCAGCCGCCCGCGGTGGCGCCGGGCTTGGGCCGGGCACAGCCGGACTTTTCCTTCTTGTTGTGGGTGCAGGCCGGCTCGTCGAGCAGAGCCTGGATTTCGCTGGCTTTCATGCTGGTCTCTCCAGATGTCCATCCTACGAACAGCAAGATGGATGCCAAACACAAGCCCCTGAAAGCACGGCAGTTTTTGCAGCGCGGCGATGTCGCAAACCCGACAAACCCGCCTTGTACGACACGCCGCGGAGGGATCTGCGACAGGCCAGGTCGCCGCTCACGCCCGACGCGCCCGTGCCGGCAATAAAAAAACCCCGGCCGGAGCCGGGGTTCTGTGCAAGTGCCAACCTGCAGTCATTCTTCGTCCTGATCCCGCCGCGGTACGGTTTCCGGGTCGGCGATGATGCCGCGGTAGATCTCCACCCGGTCGCCGGGCTTGAGGGCGGCGTTGAGTTTGACCAGCCGCCCGAACACGCCCACCTTCTGGGCCGCCAGGTCGATGTGGGGGAACTGCTTGAGGATGCCGGAGCGCTGGATCGCGTCCTCGACCGTGGATTCGTCGGGCACCTCGATGTTGAGCCAGATCTGCTGGCCAGGTTCGGAATACGCAACGCCGATCTGCATGGTCGTCTCCTCCTCAACCGCCGCAGTGGGCCGCCGGGGCCATGGGCAGGGGCGGCGCGGCCGAGGCACGGGCGGCCTGGTGACGTTCCCACGCCTGCTTGGCGGCCAGGAGCAGCCCCAGGGTGAGGAAGCCGCCGGGGGGCAGGATCATCAGCAGCGTGCCGCCGTAGCCCGGCAGGGCATTGATCTCCAGGAAGGAGAAGGACGGGCCGAGGAGCAGGCTGGCTTGCGAGAACAGGGTGCCCTGGCCAACGAATTCCCGGCACAGGCCGATGGTGGTGAGGGCGAAGGTGAAGCCCAGGCCCATCCACAGGCCGTCCATGGCCGACTGGAGCACCGGCTTGCGCGCGGCAAAGGCTTCGGCGCGGCCGAGCACGGCGCAGTTGGCCACGATCAGCGCGATGTACATGCCCAGCACCTTGTAGAGGTCGTGCATCCAGGCGTTGATGCCCAGGTCCACCAGGGTCACCAGGCAGGCGATCAGCACGATGTACACCGGGATCCGCACCTGCGGCGTGGTCACGTTGCGCACGCTGGACACCAGCGCGTTGGAGACCAGCAGCACGGCGGTGGTCGCCAGCCCCATGCCGAGGCCGTTGGTGCCGCTGGTGGTCACCGCCATGGTGGGGCACATGCCCAGGATCTGGGAGAAGACGATGTTCTGCTTCCACAGCCCATCGGTGCAGATGTCGCGGTACTCGCTCATGTCAATGCTCCTTTCCGCCGCCGTCGGCCGGTTTGGAATAGATTTCGTCCTTGTGGTCGCGGTAGAACTCCATGCCCTCCCGCACTGCCTTGACCACCGCCCGCGGCGTGATGGTCGCGCCGGCAAACTGGTCGAAGACGCCGCCGTCCTTCTTCACGCCCCACTTCTCGACCGGCGGCGTACCGAAGGACTTGCCATCGAAGTCCAGGATCCACTTGCTCTTGGCCACTTCGATCTTGTCACCCAGGCCCGGCGTCTCCTGGTGCTTGAGGACGCGCACGCCCTGCACCACGCCGGCCGTATCCACACCGAGGAGCGCCACCACGTCACCGGCGTAGCCGCGGGAGCTCACCTCGAAGACGGCGCCCTTGGCCTCGCCGCCCAGACGGGCGCGGAAGACCTTCACCTCCTTGCCATCGCCGCGGGCGAGGGTCACGGTGTCCTTGAGCAGGTCGTTGTCGGCAAAACCTTGCGGCAGCACCTGCTTGAGGGAGGCTTCCAGATCGCGCCGCTCCGCCAGACGGATGTCCTCGTGGGTGGCCATGTCGGCGGTGGCGAGGGCGGCGCTGGCGAGCAGGCCGACGAGACCGAGGAACACCCCGTGATAGCCGAGCTTCTCCTGTAGGGCCTTGATATCCATGCTGTTCTCCGGGTCAGGACTTGATCTGCAGCGGGCGGCCGCGGCGGTCGCGTCCCAGGATGCGGGGCGCGGTGAAACGGTCGATGACCGGCGTCAGGGTGTTCATCAGCAGCACCGAGAAGGCCACCCCTTCCGGGTAGCCGCCCCAGGTGCGGATGACGAAGGTGAAGAAGCCACAGCCGAAACCGAAGATCAGCTTGCCCGTCGTCGTGGAAGGCGAGGTCACGTAGTCGGTGGCGATGAAGAAGGCGCCGAGCATCACGCCGCCGGACATCAGGTGGGTGGTCACGTCCAGGAAACGCGCCGGATTGACCGCGTGGCCGATGGCCGCCGGCACCACCACGCCGAGGAGCATGGCCGCCGGGATGTGCCAGGTGATCACCCGCAGGTAGAGCAGCGCTGCACCGCCCGCCAGGATCAGCCAGGTGGCGGTTTCGCCCAGGCTGCCCGCGCGCTCGCCGGCGTAGGACAGCAGGTGGCCATGTTCACCGTTAAGGGAGTGGAACAGATCGACGCCGCGGGACATCTCGGTCTTCACGTGGCCCAGCAGGGAGGCGCTGGTCACACCGTCGGGGATCGGCAGGGTGCCGAAAACGATGCGCAGGGCGTCGATGAAGCCCGGTGCGTCAGCCGCCGTGATCGGCATGGGCGACACCCACAGGGTGAGGGGCACCGGGAAGGACACCAGCAAGGCCACCCGGGCGACCATCGCCGGATTGAAGGGGTTCTGGCCGAGGCCGCCAAACACCTGCTTGCCGAAGACGATGGCGATGAAGCCGCCCACCACCGCGGTCCACCAGGGCGCCCAGGGCGGCAGGGTCATGGCCAGCAGCCAGCCCGTGAGGATGGCCGAGCCGTCGGTGACGTGGCGCTTCGGCGCCGCGCCGGCCAGATGCAGGCACAGGTACTCGAAGAACACGCAGGAGCCGAGGGTCAGCATGAACAGGATGATCGCCGGCCAGCCGTACAGCCAGAAGCCGTACAGGGTCGCCGGCGTCAGGGCGCCGACCACCAGGAACATGGTGCGGGCGACACCCGCGCTCCCGGCGACGTGGGGGGCGACGACGGGCGCCGCCACAGTGGCTGTGGTCTGGGTCATGCGTTGGCTCCCTCGGTGTGCTTGGTGGCGGCGGCCTGGGCCGCAGCCCGTTCGGCCTTGCGCTTGGCGGCGGCTTCGGCCTTTTCACGGGCTTCCCGATCCAGACGCTCCTGACGGGCCTGGGCCAGCTTCTTGGTGGCGTCCTGGCGCAGCTGGGCGCGGGTCTGGGCGGAGATGGCGCCCTTGGCGTAGGTGAAGTACTGGACCAGCGGGATGTTGGACGGACACACGTAAGAGCAGCAGCCGCAGGAGATGCAGTCGGACAGGCCGATCTTCTCGGCCCCGTCGAGCTTTTCGGCGCGGATGAAGTTGGCCATCTCCAGGGGCATCAGGCCCATCGGGCAGGCCTTGATGCAGGAGCCGCAGCGGATGCAATTGCGCGCTTCGCGCTCTTCCACCTCGGCCGCAGTGAAGGCCAGCACGCCCGCGGTGCCCTTGACCACCGGCACCGCCGCGTGGGGCAGCACGGTGCCCATCATCGGGCCGCCCATGATCAGGCGTGCCGGGGTGCCCTTGTAACCGCCGGCGAAGGCGATCACGTCGGAGATCAGGGTGCCGATCAGCACCTCGTAGTTGCCGGGGCCGGCCATGGCGCCGCCGTTCAGGGTGATCAGGCGCGACACCAGCGGGCGGCCTTCGTAGATCGCCTGATGCACGGCGTTGGCGGTGCCCACGTTGTGCACCAGCACGCCCACGTCGGCGGCGCGGGCGTCGGAGGGCACCTCGCGGCCGGTCAATTCCACGATCAGTTGGCGGTCGGAACCCATCGGGTAGCGCGCCGGCACCGGGCAGATGCGGATCTCGCCGTACTTGGCGGCCGCTTCCTTCATGGCCGCGATGGCTTCGGGCTTGTTGTCCTCGATGCCCACCAGAGCCTGCTGGGCGCCGGTGGAGTGGAGCATCACGCGCACGCCGCTGAGGATGTCGGCGGCCTTGTCGCGCATCAGGCGGTCATCGCAGGAGAGATAGGGCTCGCACTCGCTGCCGTTGATGATCAGGGTGTCGATCTTGGAGCGCAGGCCCAGAGCCAGCTTGACCGAGGCCGGGAAGGTGGCGCCGCCGAGGCCCACCACGCCGGCTTCCGCCACGCGCTTGGCGAGGGCCTGGGGCGACTCCGAGAAGGGGTCGGTGAGGCCCTTGCAGTCGATCCAGCGGTCCTCGCCGTCCGGCTCGATGGAGATCGCCACCAGGGGCAGACCGGAGGGATGCGGCGCGGTGATCTCGCCGATGGAGACGATGGTGCCCGAGGTGGGTGCGTGGATCGGCGCCGAGATGTTGCCTTGCGCCTCGGCCAGGCACTGGCCCTTGAGCACCCGCTGGCCCACCACCACCTGCGGACGCGCCGGGGCGCCCACGTGCTGGGACAGGGGAATGAACAGGCGCGGCGCGACGGGCAGCTTCAGCACCGGGGCATCGGCGGCGGGACGCTTGTGGTCTTCCGGATGGACGCCCCAATGGCGCGAGAAGATCTTGTCAAAAAAACCCATGATCGATGGCTCCTCAGGCAGCGGCGGCCGGCTTGGGCCAGACCCAGTGCTGCAGG
Organism: Rhodocyclaceae bacterium; assembly: GCA_035335645.1. Lineage (GTDB taxonomy): Bacteria > Pseudomonadota > Gammaproteobacteria > Burkholderiales > Rhodocyclaceae > Zoogloea. The sequence continues at coordinate 15,684 of DAOQMM010000046.1, forward strand.
GTGACGGGGACGGGCTTCATGCTCAGCGCTTCGGTCGGGCACTTCTCGACGCAGCTGCTGCAGCCGGTACAGGCTTCCCGCAGGACGTTGTGGATCTGTTTGGCGGCGCCGATGATGGCGTCGGTCGGGCACACCTTGCTGCAGCGGCAGCAGCCGATGCACAGCTCCTCGGACACCAGGGCGATGCGCGGACCGTCGTCCTTCACCTGGGACAGATCGACGGACACGCCCAGACGCGCCGCGAGGGCGGTGGCGAGGGCCTTGCCGCCCGGCGGGCAGCAGGTGACGGGGGCGTGACCTTCGACGAGGGCCTTGGCGGCGCCGGAGCAGCCGGGAAAGCCGCACTGGCCGCAGTTGGAACCCGGCATCATCGCCTCGATCTCGGCGATGAAGGGGTTGCTCTCCACCTTGAAGATCCGGTCGGCGACCCCCAGCCCCAGGCCCAGGAACAGGCCGAGGAGGGTCAGGCTCGCAATCGCAATGATCATTGGGGTTCTCCTGTCGCGGGTTTTAGTTGAAGTTCAGGCCCGAGAAGCCCATGAAGGCCAGGGCCAGCAGGCTCGCGGTGACAAAACCGATGGGCGCGCCCGAGAAGGCGCCGGGGATGCGGGCCAGGGCGAGGCGTTCGCGCATGCCGGCGAACATGGCCAGCACCAGGGTGAAACCCACCGAGGAGCCGAAGCCGAACATGATGGCGTGGAACAGCGTGTGCTTTTCCTGGGCGCTGATGAGGGGCAGGCCGAGCACCGCGCAGTTGGTGGTGATCAGGGGCAGATACACGCCGAGGGCCTGGTAGAGCTCGGGCGCCATCTTCTTCACCACCATCTCGACGAACTGCACCACCGCGGCGATCACCAGGATGTACATCAGGATGCGCAGGTAGGAGATGTCGAAGGGGATCAGGATCCAGTTCTCGAGCATCCAGCAGGCGCCGCTGGCCATGGTGATCACGAAGGTGGTGGCGAGCCCGAGGCCGAAGGCGGTGTCGAGCTTTTTGGTCACGCCCATGAAGGGACACAGGCCGAGGAATTTGACGAGCACCACGTTGTTGATCAGCGCGGTCGTCAGCAGGAGCAGGAACAATTCGGACATGGCGGCATCTCGAATGAGGGGATTGATGCCCTCAAGGCACAAGCCGTGCCAGCCTTTTGCCGCACTGCAAAAACCCTTCAATTCCGGGGGTTTTCGTGTGCGGGCACCACGCCGGTGCGCGCCGCACCCGAAAAAGTGTCGCAAAACCGACAGCCCTTTCGTCGCACTTGCCCCAGAAACCACCGCGCCGCAACAAAACCACGGCCAGACAGGGATTTAGGGCTTTCGGCATGGAACATGCTTGAAATTTCCGGCGTTACACGCCCCCGTCCGTCACCGCGATTCCGTCTCAGGAGCCCCCCATGCCGGCCCTCACCCGCGACAAACCCCAGGCGATCCTCGATGCGCTGCCCTCCGAAGCCTATCGCCAGGCGGTGGACCAGGCGGATCTGGCCATCTCCATCACGGACCCCAAGGCCAGGATCCTCTTCGCCAACGAGGCCTTCGTGCGGGTCACCGGCTACACGCCGGACGAGATCATCGGCCAGAACGAATCGGTGCTGTCCAACCACACCACCCCGTCGTCGGTTTACAAGGAGATGTGGACCGAGCTGTCCGCCCAGCGCCCCTGGTCCGGCCGGCTCCTCAACCGGCGCAAGGACGGCGCCCTGTATCTGGCAGAGCTGACCATCTCGCCAGTGGTGGACGAACGGGGCGCCACGACCCACTTCCTCGGCATGCACCGGGACGTGACCGAGCTGCATCGCCTCGAAAAGGTCGTGCGCAACCAGAAGAAGCTCATCGAATCGGTGGTGGATTCCGCGCCCACCGCCTTCGCCCTGCTGGACCAGAGCGGCCGCCTGATCCTCGACAATCAGGAATACAAGAAGCTGGTCGCCGACCTGCGCGTCAAGGAGCCCGCCCACACCCTGCTCGACAGCGTGCTCGCCAACTGGCGCGAGGAACTCGCCGCCCGCCCCGAGCGCTGCATCTTCTTCAACCGGGAAGCCCGCGTCGACCGGCCCGGCGGCCGGCCGCGCTGGCTGTCGGTGAGCGCGACCACCCTCGCCACCCAGAGCGATCTGGCGGACGCCTATTTCAGCGTCGGCGGTCAGACCGGCCTGCTGCTGGTCATCTCCGACGTGAGCAGCGTGCGCGAGGAACAGGAACGCGCCCGCACCGCCTCCCTGCAGGCCGTGCTGGCCGAGGAAGAGCGCACCGCGTCCCTGCGGGAAGGCCTCTCCGCCGCCATCTTCCGCCTCGAAGAACCCATGAACGTGATGGCCTCGGCCGTCTCCATGCTGCAACGGCGCGATCCGTCCGCCGCCGCCATGCTCAAACAGGCCCTCACCGCCAGCCGCGAGCACATGGAGAACCTGCGCCAGGTGATCCCCCACAGCCCGCCTGAGATGGTCATCCCGGTCAACGTCAATGAGATCCTGCGGGACGTGCTGGACATCTGCACGCCGCGCCTGCTCTCGGCCGGCGTGGTGGTGGACTGGTCACCGGCGGCCACCCTGCCCCCGGTCATCGGGCGGCCGCAGCAACTGCGCCTGCTCTTCAAGGCCCTGATGGAGAATGCCATCGAGGCGATGAACGTGAAGGGCTGGAAGCGCCGCGAGCTGAGCCTGTCCACCGCCGTGGAGCGGGACTGCATCGTCGTCTCGGTCATCGACACCGGCCCCGGCATCCCGGCCGAGCTGCGCCACAAGGCCTTCGAACCCTTCTTCACCAACAAGAGCAGCGGCCGCCACCTGGGCACCGGCCTGTCCCGCGCCCAGCAGATCGTGTCGGACCACGGCGGGATCATCGACCTGAGCCCCAGCCCCAGCGGCGGCTGCGCGGCCGTCGTGGAATTCCGCCTGGACGGCGACCCGATCTAAGCCCGCCGTCCCGCACCGGGCGCCGCCCGCGGCGCCGGCTAGAAGACTTTCGTCCGCCACCGCCTCCAGGCGCGGCGGCCCTGAAGGACATAACCTGTGAGCGCCCACGGCATGCAAGAACGCCCGAAACTCCTCGACGAATGCCCCCCTGTGGGCGGTTTCTGTCGCACCCACGAGCTGAACATCCAGCTCCTGGCGGCCCTCTACGCCGTCAGCCGGGTCCTCAGCCGCTCCCTGGCCTTCGGCGAGACCCTGCGCGACGTCCTGCGCGTCCTCGACGAGGAGGCGGGCCTCGGCCTGGGCCTCATCGCCGTCGTGGATGCCCAGTCCGGCACCCTCGGCACCCACGTGATCCATCACCCCAACGTCGTCGGCGACGTCTCCTACCAGCCCGGCGAGGGCGTACTCGGGACCATCCTCGAGAAGCCGCGCACCATCATGCTGCAACGCATCGCCGACGAACCGCGCTTCCTCAACCGCCTCGGCATCTACCAGCCCGGCCTGCCCTTCATCGCCGTGCCCATCAAGGCCGGCAGCACCCTGCAGGGCGTCCTGGCGGTGCAACCGGAACGCCCGGACGACGGCCTGCTGGAGGAGCGCGCCCAGTTCGTGGAGATGGTGGCCAACCTCATCGGCCAGAACCTGCGCCTGTCCCTCGAAGTCGAGCAGGAGAAATCCTCCCTCGTCGAAGAGCGCGACCAGCTGCGCCGCACCGTGCGCCACCAGTACGGCTTTGACAGCATGGTGGGGCGCTCGGCGGTGATGCGCCGGGTCTTCGACCAGGCCCGCATGGTGGCCAAATGGAACACCACCGTGCTGATCCGCGGCGAGACCGGCACCGGCAAGGAGCTCATCGCCAACGCCATCCACTACAACTCGCCCCGCGCCCGCAACGCCTTCGTGCGTCTCAACTGTGCGGCCCTGCCCGAAAACCTCCTCGAATCCGAACTCTTCGGCCACGAGCGGGGTGCCTTCACCGGCGCCGTCGAGGCGCGCAAGGGCCGCTTCGAGCAGGCCCACGGCGGCACCCTGTTCCTCGACGAAATCGGCGAGATCTCCGCCACCTTCCAGGCCAAGATGCTGCGTGTGCTCCAGGAAGGCGAGTTCGAGCGGGTCGGCGGCAGCCGCACCATCAAGGTGGATGTGCGCATCATCGCGGCCACCCACCGGGACCTGGAAACCGCCGTGGAGATGGGCGACTTCCGCGAGGATCTGTTCTACCGCCTCAACGTGATGCCCCTCTTCCTGCCCCCGCTGCGGGAGCGTGTCGAAGACATCCTGGAGATCGCCCGCCACCTCCTCAACAAGATCGGCGGCGAGCAGAAGCGCAAACTGGCCCTCACCGACATGGCCAACCGCCGCCTCGCCAGCTACGACTGGCCGGGCAACGTGCGCGAGCTGGAAAACTGTCTGGAGCGGGCCGCCGTGCTCTCCGAGGATGGCCGCATCGACGCCGAGCTGATCCGCTTTCCCAGCGCCCGCGAGCGCAGCTCGCCGCGCCCCCTGCGCACCCTCGCCCCGGAACTGGACAGCCCGCGCGCCAGCATGCCGGTGGACTACGCCGCGCCGGCCGCACCGCTCGGCAATCCCCTCGAGAATCCCAATCTCTCCGAGAAGGAGCGCGTCGTGGCGGCCCTCGAACAAGCCGGCTGGGTGCAGGCCAAGGCCGCCCGCATTCTGGGCATGACCCCGCGCCAGATCGCCTACCGCATCCAGACGCTCAATATCGAGGTCAAGCAGTTCTGACCGGGCCGCCCCCCGGATTGTCGCAAACCCGACATCCCACACAGGCCCCAAGCCTATGAATTTCAAGTGATTTAATCTGGCATCGGGCTTGCAAGGAAGTGCTCACCCAACCCGGAGAGACACCATGCCCCGCCCCAAGAAACACGTCCTCGTCTGCGTCCAGGGCCGCCCGCCCGGCCATCCCCGCGGGTCCTGTCAGGCCAACGGCTGCGCCCCCGTGTGGCAGGCCTTCTCGGATGAATTCACCACCCGCAACCTGTGGGCTTCGGGCTTCCAGCTCACCAACACCGGCTGCCTGGGCCCCTGCAACCTGGGCCCCACGGCCATCGTCTATCCGGAAGGCACGATGTACGTGGGCATCAAACCGGAGGACGTGGCCACCATCATCGACGAGCACCTGATGTTCGATCAGCCGGTGGAGCGCCTCAAGGCCCCCGCCGACGTGTGGGAGTGAGACCGTGAGCACCGTCCAGTACGAGATCGGCGATATGGTCTTCGCCGCAGAAGACCTCCTCAACGACGGCGGCATGCCCGGCGTCACCGAGGAGGAAGGCCTCATCGTCGCCGAGGGCACCCGCGGCGTGGTGGTCCATTTCGGCTACGCCGAACTCGACGAGAGCAAGGAGATCTACCTCGTGCGCTTCGAGAACGGCCCCGACGGCACCCTCGGCGCCCCGGTGGGCTGCCTGCCCGACGAACTCACCCAGGATGTCCCCGTCCGGAACTGACACCATGCCCATCGGCATCTTCTTCGGCACCGACACCGGCCGGACCCGCCTCATCGCCAAGCAGATCGCGAAAAAGCTCGGCGACGCGGCAGCCGCGCCGGTCAACATCGGGCGCACCACGCTTGACGACTTCCTCGCCTACGACTGCTGGATCCTCGGCTCGCCCACCCTGGGCGACGGCGAACTGCCCGGCCAGTCCGTGGGCCTCAGCCAGCCCAGCTGGGAAGAGTTCCTGCCCCAGCTCGACGGCGTGGATCTGCACGGCCGCACCGCCGCGATCTTCGGCCTGGGCGACCAAAAGAAATATCCGGACGAGTTCGTGGACGCCATCGGCCTGCTCCACGACGCCCTGCTCGCCCGCGGCGTGCGCATCGTGGGGCGCTGGCCCGTGGCCGGTTATGAATTCAACCAGTCCAAGGCCCAGGATGGCGAGCACTTCCTCGGCCTCGCCCTCGACCAGCACCACCAGCCTGTCCTGACCGAGGCCCGCCTCGACGCCTGGCTCGCCCAGATCCGCGCCGAGATGGCCGCCCCGGTGAGCGCCTGACCGGGTTTCACGTCCACGGAGGCCGATGAACCCCTACACCCTGCCCGACACCGACCTGGAAGCCCTGCTCCAGGACGACACCCCCTGCGGCGACGCCACCACCCACACGCTGGGCATCGGCAGCCGACGGGGGCGCATGGTCCTGCGCGCACGCTACGCCATGACCCTGTGCGGCAGCGAGGAAGCCGCCCGCATGGGCGTACTTCGCGGCCTCAACGTCGACGGACCGGTCCTGCCCAGCGGCAGCCGCCTCGACACCGGCACGGCCTTCCTCAGCCTCAGCGGCCCCGCCGACGCGCTTCACGCCGTGTGGAAGACCGCCCAGACCCTGGTGGAATACCTCTCGGGCATCGCCACCTGCGCCGCCGAACTCCTCGCCGCTGCACGCCGCGCCCACCCGGACGCGGGCGTGGTGTGCACCCGCAAGAACTTCCCCGGCACCAAGCGCGCCGCCCTCAAGGCCATCCTGTGCGCCGGCGCCAGCCCGCACCGCATCAGCCTCTCCGAGACCCTGCTGATCTTCCCCGAGCACCGCGCCTTTCTGCCGCCGGACGAGTCGCCCGCCGCCACCCTCGCCCACCTGCGCCGCCAGTGGCCCGAGCGCCCGGTCGTGGTCGAGGTCGCCCAGGCCGCGGACGCCCTCGCCTGGGCCGCTGCCGGCGTCGACATCCTGCAGCTCGAGAAAATGTCCCCCGACACCGTCGCCGCCCTGCACGCCCAGATCTCCGCCGGCCCCGGCCACCCGCGCCTCGCCGCGGCCGGCGGCATCACGCCCGCCAACGCCGAAGCCTACGTGCGCGCCGGTGCCCGCATCCTGGTCACCAGCGCCCCCTATTTCGCCCCGCCCAAGGACGTGGCGGTCACCCTCACCCCTGCCGACGAGCCCCGATCATGAAAGTCGCCATCGCCACCCAGAACTTCACCATTGTCAGTGGCCACGCCGGCCAGTCGCGCCAGTGGCTGGTGTACGACCTGGGTGAACACCACTCCAGCCGGCTCCTGCCCGCCCCCCAACGCATCGAGCTGGCCGAGGACGAAGTGATGCACGTCTTCAAGGACGACCGCCCCCATCCCCTGGACGGCGTGGACGTGGTGGTCGCCGCCAGCGCCGGCGACGGCTTCGTCCGCCACATGCGCCACCGCCGCGCCGACGTCCTCCTCACCCGCGAGAGCGACCCCGCCCTCGCCATCACCCACATCCTCGCCGGCGAAGCCCTGCCGGACCCGCGCTTCGACGTCACCACGACGCTGTGCAAGATCCGGGATCTGTTTTCGCGGTATTGACAACGCCAGTACTCAAAGTCCAGAAATCGTACCTGTTGCCCAGGGAAAGCCCTGAAAACTGCAAGCGCCCTCGTCGTGGCCGAGGCTGCAGGCAAGCGTCTCAATCAATGGGTATTGGAGGTGTTGCAGCGCGCCGCTCATCCCGAAGGGTGAGCCGTCTTGCCCCCACGGCTTCAATAGTGATACCGCAACTGCGCCAGCAGCACGGCATCGCCCTCGATGCGGTACACCATCCGATGTTCGTCCGTGATCCTGCGGGACCAGAATCCGGACAAAGCGTGCTTCAGGGGTTCGGGTTTTCCCCGGCCGGAAAACGGCTCCCGTTTGACTTCTTGAATCAGCGTGTTGATCCGCTCGACCATCTTGCGGTCCTGATGCTGCCAGTACAGATAGTCTTCCCACGCTGCATCCGAGAAAATCAACCTCACAGTGACACATCCCGCTCAACGCCTTGTCCCGCGGCCAACTGCTCGACGGCGGAGAGCAGGCGCCTGGCGTTGGCGGGGCTGCGTAGGAGGTAGGCCGTCTCTTCGAGGGCGTTGTAGTCTTCGAGGGACAGCATCACCACGGATTGCTCGCCATTGCGGGTGATGATCAGCGGCGCGTGATCCTCACACACGCGATCCATGGTCTTGGCCAGATTCGCGCGGGCCGTGCTGTAGGTGATCGCATCCATGGGGGGCTCCTCTGTATATGTACGCGTTACTGTACAACCTACCCCATGGTCCGGCAAGCAATGCCTCGCCGCCCGCCCTCACACATCCAGCGCCCGCCGCAGCACCACCGCCACGTGCTCCGCCTCGCGTCCGGTGCCGTCGAGGATCTGATGCCGGCACGAGAAGCCGTCGGCGATGACCAGGGCGTCGGGGGCGGCCTGGCGGACCGCGGGGAGCAGGCTCAGTTCACCCATCTTCAGCGAGGCCGCGTAGTGCTCGGCCTCCAGGCCGAAGCTGCCGGACATGCCGCAGCAGCTGGCGTCGACGATGTCGAACTCGAAGCCGGGAATCCAGCCCAGCACCTTGCGGGTGGCCTTCATGGCACCGAAGGCCTTCTGGTGGCAGTGGCCATGCACCACGGCGCGGCCGCCCGGAAGGGGCTTGAGGGGCAGCTTGAGGCCCTTGTTGCCTTCGCGCATGAGGAATTCCTCGAACAGGAAGGCGAGCTTGCCCAGCTGGCCGACCTCCGGGCCGAGGGACAGACTGTAGAACTCGTCCCGCAGGGCAAGCAGGCAGGAGGGCTCCAGGCCGACCACCGGGACGCCCTCGGCGAGCAGGGGCACCAGGGCAGCCATCGTGCGGCGGCCCTCCTCGCGGGCCTCATCCACCAGCCCCTGAGACAGGTAGCTGCGCCCGCAGCACAGGGGGCGCTCCGGTTCGTCGTCGCCGGCGGCGGGGCGCAGCACCTGGACGGCGTAGCCGCCGGCCTCCAGCACTTCGCGGGCCGCCTCGGCCACTTCGGGCGTGTAGTAGTGGGTGAAGGTATCGACGAAGAGCGCCACGCGGCCGCGGGGGGCGTCGACCGGCCCGGGGCGGTCGGCCACACCGTGGCCGGTGATGGACGGGATGGAGCGCTGCGCGGCGATGCCGAGCCAGCCTTCGGCCTTCTTCGCCACCCACGGTGAGGCGTTGCGCAGGCGCACCAGGGCGGCCAGCACGCCACGGTAACGGTGCAGCCAGCGGGGCAGCGCACCGAACAGGCGGGCCCGCCGCGACACGCCCTGCACGGCGTTGCGCTGGGCCAGGTATTCGGTCTTGATGAGGGTCATGTCCACCGCGCTGG
>DAOQMM010000047.1:0-24607 GCA_035335645.1 Rhodocyclaceae bacterium
GGGGGGATGCCGGTGATGACGTACACCGCCTCGGTGCGGTTGCGCGCGTCGGGCAGCATCTGGAGCGGCACGGCTGCGAATTGCGCGTGGGCCCCCCCCTGCAGGTGGAGGATGGTGTGGGAGGCTGGGACGGCGAGGAGGGCGCGCAGGTCGGCGGTGTCCAGGCGGGCACGACGGGTGAGATCGTCCACCGATGCAAACGGGGCCTGGCGGCGGGCCGTGGCGATGCGTCGGGCGGCATCCCGGCCGATGCCCTTGATGCGCTCCAGGCCGAGGCGCACGGCGGGCTGCGGGGCGCCGGGCGGGGCTTCGAGGGTGCTGTCGCCGTCGCTGGTGCAGACATCGGCGGGCAGCACCGCCACGCCTTGGCGGCGGGCGTCCTGGATGAGCTGGGAGGGGCTGTAGAAACCCATGGGCTGGCTGTTGAGCAGCGCGCACAGGAAGGCTGCGGGGTGGAAGCGTTTGATCCACGCGGACACGTACACCAGCAGCGCGAAGCTGGCAGCGTGGGATTCGGGGAAGCCGTAGCTGCCGAAGCCTTCGATCTGGCGGCACAGGGCGGCGGCGAACTCGGGGGGGTAGCCCCGCTCGGCCATGCCCTGGGCCAGACGGGCCTGGTATAGGTGGAGCTGACCCTTGCGGCCCCAGGCGCCCATGGCGCGCCGCAGCTGGTCGGCTTCGCCGGCGCTGAAGCCGGCGGCGACCATGGCGAGCTGCATGACCTGTTCCTGGAAGATGGGCACGCCGTGGGTGCGTTCGAGTACGGGGCGGATCTCGGGGCGGGGGTAGTCAAGGGATTCGCCGCGGGCGAGGCGCTCCCGCGCCTGCAGGTAGGGATGAACCATGCCGCCCTGGATCGGACCGGGTCGCACGATGGCCACTTCCACCACCAGATCGTAGAAGCAGCGTGGCTGCAGGCGGGGCAGCATGCTCAGCTGGGCGCGGGATTCCACCTGGAACACGCCGATGGCGTCGGCGGCGCGGAGCATGGCGTAGACCTGCGGGTCCTCGCGGGGGATGTCGGGCAGGCCGAAGGGGCGGCCCTGCCAGGCAGCGATGAGGTCCAGGCTGCGCCGGATGGCGGACAGCATGCCCAGGGCGAGGACGTCCACCTTGAGCAGGCCGAGGGCTTCCAGGTCGTCCTTGTCCCACTGGATGACGGTGCGCCCGGCCATGGCGGCGTTTTCGACCGGCACCAGCTCGGCCAGGGGGCCGCGGGCGATGACGAAGCCGCCCACGTGTTGGGACAGGTGACGGGGAAAGCCGATGAGCTGATCGGCCAGATCGAGGAGTTGGTGCACCTGCGGGCTGGCCGGATCGAGACCGGCTTCGGCGAGGCGTTCGGGGGCGACGCGGCGGCCGTCCCACCAGGCGAGGCGGCGGGTGATCTGGTCGAGCTGACCAGTGTCGAAGCCGAGGGCGCGGCCCACGTCCCGCAGGGCGCTGCGGGGGCGATAGCGGATCACCGCGGCGGCCAGGGCGGCGCGGTCGCGACCGTACTTGGCGTACAGGTACTGGATGACCTCCTCGCGCCGGTCGTGCTCGAAATCCACATCGATGTCCGGCGGCTCGTTGCGTTCCCGGGAGATGAAGCGTTCGAAGAGCAGGGTGGCCTGGGCCGGGTCGACCTCGGTGATGCCAAGGGCGTAGCACACCACGGAGTTGGCCGCCGAGCCGCGCCCCTGGCACAGGATGCCCTGGCTGCGCGCGAAGCGGACGATGTCCTCGACGGTGAGGAAGAAGGCTTCATAGCCGAGTTCGGCGATCAGGGCGAGTTCGGCGTTGACCTGGGTGCGGACGGCGGCGGGGATGGTGCCGGGTGGCGGGTAGCGGCGCGCCAGGCCGGCATCCACCAGGCGGCGCAGGTGGCTCGTGGGGGTGAGGCCGGGCGGGACGATTTCCTCGGGATATTCGTAGCGCAGGCTATCGAGGGCGAAGGTGCAGCGGGCAGCCACGGCGAGGGTCTCCGCCAGCCAGGCGGGTGGATGACGCAGGGCGAGGACCTCACGGGGCTGGAGGTGGCGTTCGCCGTTGGCGGCCAGGCGGTAGCCCGCGTCGTCGAGGGGCCTGCGGTGGCGCAGGGCGGTAAGGACGTCGGCCAGGCGGCGGCGCTCGGGGGCATGCATCAGCGGGGTGGCGGTGGCGACCACGGGAATCCCGGCGGCGGCGGCGACCGCGGCGAGGGTGTCGCGTCGGGCGGCGTCATCGGCGCCGAGCAGGAGCGGGGCGGCGAGCCAGAGCTCACCGGGAAAACGCGTGGCGAGCCAGTGGGCGTCGTTGGCGAGCGCCGGGGGATCCAGCGGGCCATCCGGCGGCAGGAGCAGGGCGAGACAGCCGGGCAGACCGTCCTCCAGATCGGCACGGGTGAGGCGGTAGCGTCCCTTGACGGCGGCCCGGCGGCCACGGGGGATGAGGGCGGCCAGACGCCCGTAGGCGGCCCGGTCGGTGGCGAGCAGGACGACGGCAGGCCCGTCTTCCAGGCGGATGAGGCTCCCGACGATGAGTCGAAGGGTGTTCGACGGGTTCCGTCGCCAGGCGTCCCAGGCGCGCACGATGCCGGCGACGGAACATTCGTCTGTCACTGCCAGTGCGTGGTAACCCAGTGATCGTGCACGGTCGACGAACTCTTCCGGATGGGAAGATCCTGTCAGGAATGTAAAATTCGTGAGGCAGCACAACTCGGCATAGGGAGGCGGAGGGAGGATTGGCATAGGAAAACTGTACAAAAGAACAGTTTTTCGGTCAATCTCACATGCCCCGCATCGACCTGTCGCGCCGGGTTGGGCTTGTTCGACAACACATCATCCCGGAGCACGACATCCATGAAGCGTCGAATCGGTATCGGGCTGGCCGCAGCCTTGCTGGTCACCTGTCCCACGACCTGGGCGACGGAAGCCCAGTCCATCGAGATCAAGGTTGAAGACATCGCCTCCCTCAAGAAGTACCCGAAGGTGGCCTTGATTGGCTATGCCATCGAGCAACAGAACTTTCTGGTCAAGATGTCCACGAGTTGGGGCAGCACGTCATCCAGCACCTCGGAAGTGACCCTCGAAGGGGTTTCGACACCCGCCATGCAGGCGGCCACCGACCGGTTGTATGCCGATCTGGTCAAGCGCCTCGAGGCGGCGGGGCTGGAAGTGGTGAAACTGGACGAGGTGCGCAACGACCCGATGTTTGCGGACCTCAAGGGCGACAAGCCGCAGCCGTCCCCCTCCGAGACGAGCTTCGTGTTCGACAAATCCAAGGGATTCAAGAACAGTAAGGCGCTGGTGTTCTCGCCCAGCGGTCTGCCCTGGCACATTCCTTCCGCCCACGAAGAAGCGGCCCGCTTCGGCGCGGGCGACAAGATGTCGGCCAACCTGTCCCGTGCCTTCTCCGGCAAGCAGCCCGTGGCCGACGTGGAGAATGCCCTGGCCAAGGCCCGTGGCATCACCCTGCTGAAGGCCTATTACGTCGTGGGCTTCGGCCGCGCCGGCGGACGGGTGTCGGAAATGACGTCCTTCAACTACGTGAGCAATCGCAGCGAAAAGACGATTTCGGCAGCAGCCAACGCGACGGCGGAGCTCTATCTGGACAAGACGGATACCCGTCTGGCCCTGCGGGTGCCGGGCGAGACACCGATGCTGCGCATGCGTAACAACAGCTCGCCGGCTGCCGATGGCAGCGGTTTCATCCGCCTGGACAAGAAGCTGAGCGCCGGGGCGGACTTCGCGGTGGGTGAACCGAAGAACGCGAATTCGACGGAAACCCAGGTGGGCAACGCCCTCTCGACCACCCTGGCGGTGGTGGGCGGGCTCGCGGGCATCCGCGGCGTGGGTTCGGCCAGCACGCAGGAATTTGTGGTGACGGCCAACGAACAGCGCTACGTGGATACGGTTGAGGCCTTGATCCAGACAGTGCAGGCCGAGTTTGTGGACCGCCTGGCCGCCGCGGCCAAGTAAATCTGCCCGGGCGGGCGTCGATTGCCACGACGCCGCCCGCTGCGGGCGCCATCCGTAAAAAGCCGACCGGAATGACCCGGTCGGCTTTTCTTTGAGGGCCGCCTGCTGCAGGGCGATCCTTACTTGACAGTGGCCTTGCCGCGCAATTCCGTGATGTGGCGTTCAACGGCCTGCTGCTCGAGACGCTGCTTGAGCTGCGTCTTGGCTTCCTCGAAGGACGGCGTCTTGAGCGCGCGGGTGTCCTCGAGCCTGATGACGTGGTAGCCGAAGTCCGTCTTCACGGGGGCGGCCGTGTATTTGCCCTTTTCGAGCTTGACCATGGCATCGGCGAACGGCTTCACGAAGCTCGCGGGGTTGGCCCAGCCCAGATCGCCGCCCTTTTCGCGGGAGCCCGGATCCTTGGACTGCTTGGCCAGTTCGTCGAACTTCTCGCCCTTGTCGAGCTTGGCGATGATGGCCTTGGCGTCCTCTTCCTTGTCCACCAGGATGTGGCGGGCGTGATATTCCTTGTCGCCCAGCTGGGCCTTGATGCGGTCGTATTCGGCCTTCACGTCGGCGTCGCTGACGGGGTGCGCCTTGACGTAGTCCTGCAGGTAGGCGCGGATCAGCACGGCCTGGCGGGCAAGATCCATCTGGGCCATGACGCTTGCGTTCTTTTCGAGACCTTTCTTGCGGGCTTCCTGGGACAGCACCTCGCGCCGGATCAGGTCTTCCTTGACCGCCGCACGCAACTGATCGGAGTCGGGCGCGCCCTGGCCGCGCTGCTCGGCAATGATGACGTCCGCACGGGCCTGGGGAATGGCTGTTCCATTGACGGTGGCCAGATTGTCGGCAGCGAGGACGGCGGAGGTGGCCGTCAGGGCCAGCAGGGCGAGCGCCAGACGGCTCGGGAGAATCTTCATCGGATGTTTTCCTTGGGTGTGGGACAGTTGAAATCAGGCTTCTTCGGGCGTCCTGGCGTGGATGGCCAGGGCGTGGATCTCGTGGCGCATCATGTCGCCGAGGGCGTCGTAGATCATGCGGTGCCGCGCCACCGTGTTGCGGCCAGCAAAGGCGGTGGAGACGATGCTCAGGCGGTAATGGCCGCCTCCTGCACGGGCGCCGGCATGGCCGGCATGCAGGGCGCTGTCGTCGACGATGTCGAGGGTCAGCGGGGCAAGGCTCTGCAGGCGGGTGCGGATGGTGTCCGGCACGCTCACGGCAGGACCTTTTTGAAGGGCTTGACGACGGTACGGGCGAACACGCCCTCCAGCACGTAGGGGTCTTCGGCCATCCACGCCTCGGCGTCGGCCAGGGTCGGGAATTCGGCGACAATCAGGCTGCCGCTGAAGCCGGCGGGGCCCGGATCGGGCGAATCCACGGCCGGGCAGGGGCCGGCCAGGATCAGGCGGCCATCGGCCTGCAGGGCCTGCAGGCGGGCCACATGGCCCGGCCGTACGGCCATGCGGGTGTCCAGGGTGCCGGGGGCGTCTTCCCCGATGAGGGCGTAAAGCATTACTTGGGTTCCTCTTCGATGTAACGGGACAGGATCATGCCTTGGGCGAGGACGAACACGAGCATCAGCCCCATGCCGCCGAACAGCTTGAAGTTGACCCAGGCGTCCTCGGAGAATGAATAGGCGACAAAAAGGTTGAGACCGCCCATCGCAGCGAAAAATCCGGCCCAGGCCAGGTTGAGCCGGCCCCACAGGGGGTCGGGCAGGTGCATCTGGGCTTCGAGCATGGCCCGGATCAGGTTGCGCTTGAGTATCAGCGGCGCGCCGACGAGGACGACCGCGAAGAGCCAGTACAGGACCGTGGGCTTCCACTTGATGAAGGTGGGATTCTGGAAGATCAGGGTCGCACCGCCGAAGACCGAGACGAGCACCAGGCTCACCCACAGCATGGTGTCAACCTTGCGGTGGTGAAACCAGACCCAGACGATCTGGCCCACGGTTGCGGCGATGGCGACCCCGGTGGCCGTGTAGATGCCGGCAAACTTGTAGGCAATGAAGAACAGCAGGATGGGAAACAGGTCGAAAAGCAGTTTCATCGGCAGGCAGTGGGATTGAGGCGGGGCGGGCAGGGCCCGGTGAGTCGGAGGAGGTCAGCCGCCCGCGGGGCGGTTACGCATGTGGTCGGCGAGGCCTTCGATGGCCTGCAGGATGCGTGCCCGCAATGGGGATTCGGGAATGCACTCGTCCAGGGCCATGCGCATGCACAACAGCCATTGGTCGCGTTCGGTATCGCCGATGGTGAAGGGCAGATGGCGGGCACGCAGACGCGGATGGCCATAGGCTTCCTCGTAGAGCGGAGGGCCGCCAAGCCAGCCGGTGAGATACATGAAAAGCTTCTGCTCGGAGCCCGAGAGATCCGCCGGGTGCATCTGACGGATGTCCCAGGCCTCCGGCAGCGCGTCCATCAGTGCGTAGAAGCGATGCACCAGACGACGGATCGTCTCTTCCCCGCCAAAGGACTCGTAGGGCGTGGACAGGGCCGGGTCAGGCATCTTGGGCATCCAGCGGCGCCAGGCGGCCACAGTGCAGGTTGGCCGGCACGGCCTGGTCCATCAGGGTGGGCTTGGGCAGATTGAGGTGGCCCATCAGTTCGATGAAGTCGGCGCGGGACTTGCCGGCAAAGCGGGGGTTGGCGAGCTTTTCCTGGCCGATGCAGGAGACACGGGCATGGCGGTAGTCGTGGCCGGGATAGACGAGGGTCTCATCGGGCAGCGTGAACAGGCGTTCGGTGATGCTGTCGTAGAGCTGTCCCGCGTCACCACCCTGAAAGTCGGTGCGGCCGCAGCCGCCGATGAGCAGGGCGTCGCCGGTGAACAGGCGGTCGCGCCAGTGGTAGCTCATGCAGCCGGGCGTGTGGCCGGGGGTGGCGATGGCGCGGATCACCTGGTTGCCGAAGACGATGGAGTCACCGTCTTCCAGGGCACGGTCGGCACAGCCCACGAGGCCACCCGCGCCCACGGCGCTGCGGGCACCGGTGAACTCGCGCAGGGCTGCCGCGCCGGTGACGTGATCGGCGTGGACATGGGTTTCCAGGATCCAGTCGAGCTGTAGCTCCTGCTCCTGCAGGAAGGAAATGTAGGCGCCCACGTGTTCGCGTACCGAGTCGATGATCACGGCATCGCCCGTGACGGGGTCGGCGAGAAGATAGGTCAGCGTGCAGCTGGCGGTATCGAAAAACTGTCGGAACAGGATCATGGTGGCGAGCGATGGACGATGAATGCCTGATTCTAGCTTCAACCGGCGGTTTTGGGCGCAGCAGGCAGGCGGATGACGGCCCGCAGGCCACCGCCGTCCCGTGGCAGCAGGAGCAATTCTCCTTGCTGGCCGCGCGCGATGCGGTCGACGATGGCCAGTCCCAGGCCCGAGCCCTTGGTGTTGCCGCGGGCGGAGTCGAGGCGGGTGAAGGGACGTTTCACCCGCTCCACGTCGGCTGGGGGAATGCCGGGACCCCGGTCGAGGACCGCGATGCACGGCTGTCCCTGCTCGATGCCCACCTCCAGCGCGGGGCTGTCCCCTGCGTAGCGCAGGGCATTCTCCACCAGATTGATGACAGCGCGGCGAAGGGCCTGGGGGCGGGCGCGGGCGAAGGCCGGCTGTTCGGCGGCGATGCTCAGCTGAGTGCCGCGGCGGGCGTAGTGGGTGGAGAGCTCCCGCGCAAGCTCGTGCAGGGCGACGGTGTCGAGGGGTTCGCCGCCGTCGCTGCGGGAAAATTCCAGGAACTGGCCGATGATGCGGTCCATGTCCTCGATGTCGGAGACCATCGCGTCCACGTCCGCGCTGCTGGCGCCGCTCATCTCGATGCCCAGGCGCAGGCGGGCCAGGGGTGTCCGCAGATCGTGGGACACGCCGGCGAGGATCAGCGCCCGGTCGGCGTCCAGCTCCTGCAGGTCGCGGGACATCTGGTTGAACGTGCGGGCCAGGTCGGACAGTTCCAGCGGGCCGTCCTCGTCCAGGCGCGGCGGTGTCTCGCCGCGTCCGACCATGGCGGCGGCGGCGGCCATCTGGCGCAGGGGGCGGTTGAGGCGCGACACGATGACGTAGGCGCCCAGCATCGCCAGACACAGGGCCCCGGCGCCCCAGCCCAGCCATTCCCGCGTATGCGGGCGGATCACCCGCTCGGGCGGCAGCAGGACCCAGAAATCGGTGCTGTCCTCGGGCGTCTCGCCTTCCAGGCGGAAGCTCACCCAGAAGCCGGGCAGGCCCTCCCAGGCGGACGCGAAGCGCGTGTCCGGTCCGAGCTGACGGCGTACTTCGGCGGTGATCTCGTGGAACAGGGAGGTGTCCGCCAGGGGTTCCATGCGGTCCTGCTTCTCGGCCGGATAGATGCGAATGCCTTCCAGGGTGGCCAGATCCATCAGCAGTTCGCGGCGCAGGGCCGGGTCGGCATTGACCAGGGCGCTGCGGGTGAGATTGACGATGCTCGACACCGTCTGGGCGATCTGGCGGGCCCGGCCGGCTTCGTCGAAATGATTGAAGATGGCCGACCACATGGCCACCGAGACGAGGATCAGGGCCGCGACGAGCAGGAAGATGCGCCACAGCAGGGTGCGGGGCGCATGCAGGAAGAACCGCCGGTAACCGCTCGGGCGGATTGCCACGGGCCGCTTATCCGTGCTTGTTGCCGTCGGGGACGAAGACATAGCCGAAACCCCACACGGTCTGAATGTAGCGGGGCTTGCCGGGGTCGTCCTCGATGAGCTTGCGCAGGCGCGACACCTGCACGTCGATGGAGCGGTCGAAGACGTCGTACTCGCGGCCGCGGGCGAGCTCCATCAGGCGGTCACGGGACAGGGGCTGGCGCGGATGCTGGAGCAGCACCTTGAGCAGGGCGAATTCTCCGGTGGTGAGCAGGGTCTCCTCGCCGTTGCGCACCAGGATGCGGGTGCCGAGCTGCACCACCACGCTGCCGAAACTGACGTCCTCGTCTTCGGTGGCCGGTGCGCCGGGGGGCGTCTGGGGCTGGCGGCGCAGCACGGCGTGGATGCGGGCGACCAGCTCGCGCGGGTTGAAGGGCTTGGGCAGGTAATCGTCGGCGCCCATCTCGAGGCCGACGATGCGGTCCACGTCGTCGCCCTTGGCGGTGAGCATCACGATGGGGATCGTGTTCTCGGTGCCGCGCAGGCGTCGGCAGATGGCCAGGCCATCCTCGCCGGGCAGCATCAGGTCGAGGACCATCAGGTCAAAGTGTTCGCGCAGCAGCGCCTTGTCCATCTGGGCGGCGTCGCTCACCGTCTTGACGTTGAAACCCTGCTCTCCGAGGTAGCGTTTGAGCAGGTCGCGCAGGCGAACGTCGTCGTCGACGACCAGAATCCGGTAGCTTTCTTTTTCCATGGACGCATCCTAGCGGCTCGGCGGATGGGCAACCAGTGTCCCACCGCGCAACGGGTAAGCAAACGTAAGGGTCGGCGCGGGCCTAACAATCCCTTACAAAGGGTGTGGGGCGGCCCCCGGCAGGCTGCCAGAATGGACGTACGTGTCAATCTCCCACACGTTCCGTCCGTAATGCGGGGCTGCGAGTGTTTTTGCGGTGCCGCGCGCGGCAACTCGGGTTAGCATTGGGACCCCATGAAAATGAACAGGTTTTCCCCCACGCGATTCGCGCATCTGCGCCTTGGTCGGCGTCTGCTGGCCGGCGGGACGCTGGTGCTGATCCTCGTTTCGGCCGCCCATGCGGACGAGCGACGGCGGGAAGCCTTCATTCGACCGCCGGGGCCGGGCCAGGAGCGGCCGACACGCCAGATCCCCGCCTTCGAGATGGACACCCTGAGGCGCCAGGAATTCCCGGAAGGCCGCGAGCCGTCCCGGCGCTGGACTTCGGAGGAGCGGCGCCAGCTGCGTCGTGACGTGCACGAGGCCGGCCGCGACCTTTACGTGGATGCACCCCGGCCCTAGCTGCGTGAGGCCGGCGGGCCCGGTTCGCCGCTGTGCCCGTTGGTGGCGCCCGCCGCGGGCGATAGAATGCCGCCCGACATGAAGATACTTGCCATCGAATCGTCCACCGAAGCCGCGTCGGTGGCGCTCCTCTGCGGGGATGTCCTGCTCGAACGGGATGTGCCCGGCCGGACCCACTCCGAAACCCTGCTGCCCGCGATCCGGGCGCTGTTAGGCGAGGCCGGATGCCCCTTGAATGCGCTGGACGGCGTGGCCTTCGGCGCCGGGCCCGGCGCATTCACCGGGCTGCGTCTCGCTTGCGGGGCGGCCCAGGGACTGGCGATGGGGATTGACCGGCCGGTGGTGCCGGTCGGCACGCTGGAGGCGCTGGCCAGCCTGTATGAAGGCGACCGGATCTTTGTAGCGATGGACGCGCGCATGGCCGAAGTCTATTTCGCTGCCTACCGGAGAGTCGGGACACGCCTCGACGAGGTTCTGGCGCCCGCGTGTGCCCGGCCTGAAGACGTCCGGCTGCCGGCATCCGGCTCGTGGGCGGGTGTTGGTTCGGCCTTTGCGGCGTATCCCGACCGCCTGTTGCCCGGACTGGGCGACCGCCTCCTCGCGGTGGACGCGGCGGTGCAGCCGCGGGCCGGCGCCGTGGCGCGGCTGGCCGCCGTCCGTCTGGCGCGGGGTGAGGGCCTCGATGCCACGCTGGCGGCGCCGCTTTACGTGCGTGACAAGGTGGCCCTGACCACCGCCGAGCGTCTGGCCCAGGGCGGGCGGGCGTGAGCGCCGAAACCGTCGCCTTCGTGCCGATGGCCGAAACCGACCTCTCCTGGGTCGCGGAACAGGATCGCGTCCTGTATCCCTTCCCGTGGGTCGAACAGAATTTCTCGGACTCCATGGCCGCCGGCTACAGCTGCTGGCTGATGCGGGCCGGCGACGCGCCGGTCGGCTACGCAGTGCTGATGAGGGTGCTCGACGAGGCGCATATCCTGAACATCAGCGTGGCTGCGGACTGTCAGGGGCGGGGATTCGGGCGGCGCCTCCTCGGGCATCTGTGCGCAGTGGCGCTTGCGGCGGGGGGGCGGCAGATGTTTCTCGAGGTGCGGCCGTCCAATGCGTCGGCGCTGGCCCTGTACGCCCGCGCAGGATTTGAGACCATCGGGCGCCGCAAGGGCTATTACCCGGCCCCGGAGGGGCGCGAGGATGCGCTGGTGATGAGGTTGCCTCTGTGAGCGGCCGGCGCGACAGCGTGTTGCGGGAAATGGGCCTGGCGCCCCTGTGGCGCTTGCGGGACCGTCCGGCCGTGGACGACGCCTGTGGCCAGCTCGCGGACGCGGTCGTCGACAGAGCGCCGCTTCAGGCCGAGCGCTCGGCGGATACCGTCCCCGCGGCTGCCGGCGCGGTCGACCTGCGGATCGTGCCACCGCTGCATTCCGATGCCCGGCGGGGCCACGCCGGGCTGCCGCCCCTTGCGGCCGGCGTGGCGCCCGCGGTGACGCCGGAGCACGTGGCCGACGGTCGAATCGAAGGGCTGGACTGGGACGCGCTGGAGGCGACCATCCGGACCTGCGAGGCCTGCGTCCTGTGCCAGAAGCGCAAGCAGGCCGTGCCCGGCGTGGGCGACCGTCAGGCGGACTGGCTGTTCGTCGGCGAAGGACCGGGTGCAGAGGAAGACGAGCGGGGCGAGCCCTTTGTCGGTCAGGCGGGCAGGCTGCTGGATGCGATGCTGGCAAGCATCGACCTGAGGCGCGGTCACGATGTGTACATCGCCAATGCGGTCAAATGTCGTCCGCCCCACAACCGGACGCCGGAGACGGCCGAAATCGCGGCCTGTTTTCCTTACCTGGAGCGCCAGATCGCGCTGCTCCAGCCACGCCTGATCGTGGCCCTCGGCCGGCCGGCGGCCCAGGCGCTGCTGAACCAGGAGATCAAGATCGGTGCTTCGCGGGGGCGGCTCTTCCGGTACGGGGGGATCCCGGTCATCGTCACGTATCACCCGGCCTACCTGCTGCGCAATCTTCACGACAAGGGCAAGGTATGGGAAGACCTGTGCTTTGCCCGCCGGACGATGGCCGAGCTGCACGCCCGCGCCGACGCAGGGGCGCCGGAAAACCTGCCGACCATCTGATTTAACTGCCTTCCTGAGGGATGAACCATGCGTTTCAAGCTCTTGCTGTCGATGCTCCTGTCCGTGCTGCTGCTCTCGGGCTGCGGCTACAACCAGATCCAGGTCAATGACGAGCAGGTCAATGCGGCCTGGTCCGAGGTGCTCAACCAGTACAAGCGCCGGGCCGACCTGATTCCCAACCTGGTACAGGTGGTGCAGGGCTACGCGGAGCACGAGAAGGACGTGCTGATCAAGGTGACCGAGGCCCGCGCCAGCGTGGCAGGCGTCAAGGCCACGCCGGAGCTGGTGAACGATCCGGAGGCGATGGCGCGCTTCCAGAAGGCCCAGGGTGACCTGTCCGGCGCCCTGTCACGCCTGCTGGTGGTCTCCGAGAACTATCCGAACCTCAAGGCCGACGCGAATTTCCGCGATCTCCAGGCCCAGCTGGAAGGCACGGAAAACCGCATCACCGTGGCCCGCAACCGCTACATCAAGGCGGTGCAGGATTACAACGTGTCGGTGCGCACCTTCCCGAACAATCTGACCGCCATGGTGGTGGGTGCCAAGCCCAAGGCCAATTTCGCCGTGGACAACGAACAGGCGATCTCCGAGGCGCCGAAGGTCAATTTCGGCGCGCCGGCCAAGCCGGCGGCCCAGTGACAGTGCGTCGTCCCTTCGACTTCCCGGGGCCCGCGGTGTGAACCTCCGGGCGCGCCTGCTGGCCGTGTGCGTCTTCATCTGTGCCTTCGTCGCCGGGGCATGGGCGGAGGATCTGAAGCCCATCCCGCCGCTTGCGGCGCGCATCACCGACACCGTCGGCCTGCTGCCTGGGGCGAATCGGGCAGCACTGGAGGCCCGGCTGGCCGATCTGGAGGCCCGCAAGGGTGCCCAGGTGGCCGTGCTGATCGTGGCCAGCACCCAGCCGGAGGACATCGCCGCCTATTCGATCCGCGTCGTCGAGGCCTGGAAGCTGGGCCGGACCGGGGTGGACGACGGGGTGCTGTTCCTGATCGCCCGGGACGACCGGCGCATGCGCATCGAGGTGGGACGCGGCCTGGAAGGCGCGATTCCGGATGCGGTGGCCAAACGCATCGTCGCCGAGCGGGTGGCGCCCCGTTTCAAGGCCGGGGATTTTCCCGGCGGCATCGAGGCGGGTCTCGAGGCCCTGGTCACGCAGATCGAGGGGGAAGAGGCATTGCCGCCGCCGGCACCGGCTGCCACGCAGGGCAACGATCTTGAGGATTTTCAAGGCCCTGCATTCATCGGCTGCGTCGTGTTTGCCTTCATCGGCGGTGCGATCCTGAAGGCGATCTTCGGCCGGCTGATTGGCGCGACCCTGACCGGAGGTGTGATCGCTGCGGTGATCTGGGCCGTGACCGCGGCACTGGTCTTCGGCCTGATCGCCGGTGCGATTGGGTTCATCTTCACGCTGGGTGCGGGGGGCGCACGCGGACGCCATGTGGGCGGCTCCTCGTGGAGCGGTGGTGGCTTCGGTGGCGCCGGAGGCTTTGGCGGCGGGAGCAGCGACAGCAGCGACTCCGGTGGGGGATGGTCCGGTGGCGGCGGCGATTTCGGCGGTGGCGGCGCCTCGGGAGACTGGTGATGGAGTGGCGCAGGATTCTCCGGCATCTCGCCGTTCCGCACTGGACGGTGCGTCGCGCGTTCACGTCGACGGTGCTTTCCGCCATCGAGACGGCGATCCGGCGCAGCGAGGCGACCCACCGGGGCGAGATCCGCTTTGCAGTGGAGGGCGGTCTGGCGTGGTCCGATCTGCGCCGCGGACTCACCGCACGACAGCGGGCCGCCAAGGTCTTCTCGGATCTGGGTGTATGGGATACCGCCGGCAACACGGGCGTGCTGATCTACGTGCAGTGGGTGGACCGGCGGGTGGAGATCCTCGCGGATCGAGGCATTGCGGCCTGTGTGCCGCAAGCCGAGTGGAACGCGGTGTGTCACGGGCTGGAGCAGGCCTTTAAGGCGGGCCGCTACGCGGAGGGCTGCACCGCGGCGGTGGACGCCGTCGGGCAGCTGCTGGCCACCCATTTTCCGGCGGGGGCGGACAATCCGGACGAGTTGCCGGATCGCCCGGTCCTCCTCTGACAGCGGTCCTCAGCTTTGGCCGATGCTGAAGTAGAGGGCGGCACCCTTGCCCACCTCGCCTTCGGCCCATACCTGCCCGCCGTGACGGCGCACGATGCGGGCGACGGTGGCCAGACCGATGCCGGTGCCGGGGAATTCCCGGTCGGAATGCAGGCGCTGGAAGGGGCGGAAGAGGTTTTCCCGGTAGCGCATGTCGAAGCCGGCGCCGTTGTCCTGCACCACGAAGGCGTCCATGCCCTCGTGGCGGACGGCGGAGAAGCGGATTTCCGGCACCTCGACGCGTCCGGTGAACTTCCAGGCGTTGCCCAGCAGGTTTTCCAGCACGGTGCGCATGAGGCTGGGGTCGGCGTCCACCTTGAGGTCCGGGGCGATCTCGACGATGACGTGGCGGCCCGGTTCCTGCTGGCGCAGCTCGTCGCAGATGGCCTGGGCGAGCAGTGACAGGTCCACCGGGCGGCGCTCCAGCTCCTTGCGGCTGACCCGTGACAGGGTGAGCAGGTCGTCGATGAGCTGGCCCATGCGATGCACGGCCGCACGCACGCGGCGCAGGAGCTCCTTGGCCTCGTCGTCGAGGCGGTCGGCGTAGTCCGAGCCGAGGATGGTGCTGTAGCCCTCGATGGCCCGCAGCGGCGCGCGCAGGTCGTGGGAGACCGAATAGCTGAAGGATTCCAGTTCGGACAGGGCGGCGCTGAGCTGGGACGTGCGCTCATTGACGCGCCGTTCCAGCTCGGTGTTGAGGCGCTTGATGGCGCGCTCGGCAAACTTGCGCTCGGTGAGGTCGGTGGCCACGCCGATGATGTGGGGTACGCCGTCGAGGATGACCCGGCGGCCCACCACCAGGAAAGGAACCGGATCCTTGTCGCGACGGCGCAGCAGTACTTCGGCCGAGGCCTGCCCGGAGGTGAGGGCGACCTGCAGACGGTGTTCCAGGATGGGTTCCTGTTCCGGGACCACCAGTTTTTCCACTTCCGCATGGTGCAGCTCGTCGTCCGACAGGCCGGTAAGATCCTTGACGAAGCTGTTCCACAGCACCAGCCGGCCGGCCTGGTCGAACAGGAAGAAGGGCGCCGGCAGGCTGTCGATGAGGCTGCGGGAGAAGTCGCGCTCGGCCTTGAGCTGTTCCTCGGCCTGCTTGCGGGCGGTGATGTCGCCGATGGAGCCGACCACCCGTACCGGGCGGCCGCGGCGGTTGCGGTGGGCCAGGCCGCGGGCGTGCACCCAGTGGTAGCGCCCGTCCTTGTCGGCGATGCGGTATTCGGATTCGAAGTGTTCGGTGCGGCCGCGCAGGTGGGCGATGAAGTCGGCCCGCACGTGGGGACGGTCGTCCGGGTGGATGAGCTTCTGCCATTCCTGACCGCTGGTGCGCAGGGTGTCGCTGGTGAGGCCCAGCAGGGACAGCAGGCGGGCCGACAGGTAGAGATGGCGCGTGCGCGGATCCCAGTCCCACAGGCCTTCGTTGGTGCCGCGCTGGGCCAGGACGTAGCGCTCGCGGGTGTCGCGCAGCTGGGCTTCGGTCTCGAGGAAGGCGGTGCGGTCCTCCACGGTGCCGATGCCGCCGATCACCTCGCCGTCGGCGTCGAGTTCGGGCGTGACGCGGATCGACAGGTTGAGCGGGGCGGGTAGCATGGTCGAGCGGAAGGGGCCGTCATAGGCGCCGGGCTGGCCTGACAGCACGTCCCGCAGGGTGGCGAGCACCGTGTCGTCTTCAAGCCCGTGCAGATCCAGGCCGACCAGCTGGTCCGGCGTGGACCGGAACAGGGTCGCCAGCCGGGTATTGCAGTACACGATGCGCAGGTCGCGGGAGAATCGCAGGATGCCGACGGGGGAATTCTCCACCAGGGCGAGGTAGCGGGCCCGGTCGCCGGCAGCGCTGTCCCGGACGGTTCGTTCGTCCGTCAGGTCGTGCAGGACGATCACCTCGCCCAGGGGCAGATCGCTGGCGCTGCCCCGGATCGGTGTCCGGCAGCAGGCAACCGTCCGGACCTCACCGACCCGATCCACCAGGCGGATCTGACGGGGCAGGCCGCGGTCGGATGCGGGGCCGTCCGTGGGGGGCTCCAGGTGCAGAACGACGCGCAGGGGCTTGCCCACGGCGTCCTGTTCGGTCCAGCCGGTCAGCACGCAGGCCGCGGTGTTCATCAATGTGATGTTGCCGGCGGCGTTCGTTGCGATGACGCCATCGCCGATGCTGCGCAGGGTGACGCCCAGATATTCGCCTGCCTGCTGCGCCGCAGTGTGGTCGGACGCCGCGCCGGCAATGGCCCGCAGGCTGCCGTCCGGGTTGCGCAGCAAGGTCATGGCGTCCTGAATGTGCAGGAGCGCGCCGCCTGCAGTGTGCAGACGGTAGGTGACCGTGAGATCCACCGGGCCCGTGCCGGGCTGGGCCAACGCCGCGTCGATGCGGGCCCACAGCGCGCCCAGGTCGTCATCCGGCACGCGTTCTGCGAAATGCTTCCAGCCGCCCGGCTGGCCAAGGGCGTCGGCAGAGACCCCCAGCCACTCGGTCATGCGGGCCGATACGTAGTCGTAATGTTCGTGGGCGGCGCCGTAGCGATAGAGGGCGAGTGGCACCTTGTCGAGGATGTCGGCAATGGACGGCTCGAGGCGGTTCGGCAGCGCCCGCGAGATGGCGGCTTCCTGGACGTAGACGACCCGGCAGGGATGTCCCGCGAAGACCTGATCGTAAAGGGTCGTGTCGAGGGCCCGGATCGTGCCGTCGGCCAGGCGATGCCCCAGCAGGCAGGGGCCCGGATTCCACTCGGCCGACGTGCTGTCCGCCAGCACCGTGGCCACGTCCGCGCCCTCCATCTGGGACGCGAGACGGCCATAGAGCCGCCCGGCGGCCGGGTTGGCCGCAACGATCCGGCGGCTGCGTGTATCGAAAAACCACACTGCATCCGGGACGAACTCGAAGAAAGCACGGTAGGCTTGTGCCGTGGCTTCACAGGCCGCAGCCCGTTCGGTCACCTGGGCGAGGAAGTGACGGATGCCCAGGTAGAGGCCGAGCGCCGTGACGCCGACGAGCAGCAGTCCGTCCTGAATCAGCACGCCGGCGGCGCCCTCCGCCGTGTGTTCGGTCAGCAACAACCAGGCCGTGGCGGTGAAGGCATAGAGCCCGGCCGCCACCAGGGCGCAGCGTTCCGGCTGCGCAGGCCGAACGCCCGCGCCGGTCATCGTGCCGGAAGACGCCGGGACAGGAGGCAGCGTCATCTGAGCCGTCCTTTAAGGCCATGCGGGAGGGTGGGGGCCGGTGCTTCCACGTTGCTGAGATAAAATCCGCCGATTGCTTTACGACTATTCACTGTTCCAATGACCGAGTCCGACCTCGATCGGGATACCGCCTACATGCGCCAGGCCATCGAACTCGCCCGCGAGGCCGGCCGCCATGGGGAAGTCCCCGTAGGCGCGCTGGTGGTCGGGGACGGAGGGATCGTCGGGCGCGGCTTCAACCGCCCGATCGGCACCCACGACCCGACGGCCCACGCCGAGATCATGGCCCTGCGGGACGCTTCTGCCCGCCTGGCGAACTACCGCATTCCCGGCCATACCCTGTACGTCACGCTGGAGCCTTGTGCCATGTGCGCGGGCGCCATCCTGCACGCGCGCATCGCACGGGTGGTATTCGGTGCAACGGACCCGAAGACGGGTGTTTCAGGTAGCGTACTCGATCTTTTTTCCGAGAAACGCCTAAACCATCACACCACCGTCGTCGGCGGCATTCTTGCAGAGGAATGTGGAGGGCTTTTACGGGATTTTTTCGCGATGCGCCGAAATAAGTCGGTATCAGGGGCATAAATTTTGCAAATTCTCATTGATATCCCCAGCCAATGGCTGTCCCTCCTGGCCGACGATGGCACCTGCCTGCGGCGCTACCGCGTTTCGACGGCCCGCAACGGGCCCGGCGAGCGCTCGGGCAGCCACTGTACGCCCCGCGGCCGGCATGTGATCCGCGCCCGGATCGGCGCGGGCCAGCCCCTTGGCGCAGCCTTCCGCGGGCGGCGTCCCACCGGCGAGGTGTGGTCGCCGGAAATGGCCGCGGCGCAGCCGGAGCGGGACTGGATCCTCACGCGCATCCTGTGGCTGTCGGGCCGGGAGCCGGGGCGCAACCGTTGGGGCGACGTGGATTCCATGCGCCGTTACATCTACATCCACGGCACGCCGGACACCGAGCCCATGGGCGTGCCCCTGTCCATTGGCTGTGTGCGCATGCGCAACCGGGACGTGGTGGAACTCTTCGATCTGGTGCCGGCCGGCACGCCGGTGGAGATTCGCTCGTGAGCCCGGCCCAGGACGCCGTGCCGGAGGTCATCCTCGGGGCGTGGGACGTCCTGCGGGACGCGGCCTGTCACATCCGCTTCGCGGTGTTCGTTGATGAACAAGGGGTGCCGGCGGAGATGGAGGTCGATGAGGCCGATCCGTCGTCCTGCCATGCCCTGGCGTGGATCGGCGGCGCAGCGGTGGGCACCGGTCGCCTGTTGCCGGACGGGCACGTGGGACGCATGGCGGTGCTGCCGGCGTGGCGCGGACGGGGCGTTGGCCGTGCCGTGCTGACGGCGTTGATGGCCGAAGCCCGCCGGCGCGGTCTGTCACGGCTGGTGTTGCACGCCCAGACCCACGCAGAAGGCTTCTACGCGGGCTTCGGCTTCGTGGCGGAGGGCGAGGTCTTCGACGATGCGGGTCTGCCCCATCGGACCATGGTGTGGCAGGTGCAGGGGTGATCCCTTCGCGCTTCAGGCAACGGGCCTGCGCGGGTCGCCCACCCCGTCCCGGAGTGCCTTGAGCACAGTGTCCGAAGGCGCCGTCAGGCGGTCATGGCGGGCGCCTGCCCGGCGGGGGGCGGCAGGTGGCGCAGGAACCAGTCGGCGGCGTGGCTGGCGGCCTCGTCGAGGGTGCCCGGTTCGCGGAACAGGCCGTCGGTGCCGGGTATCTCGCGCCAGGCCTTGGGGCCGCCCAGCAGTTCATAGGCCTGCCGCACGCCGGCGATGCCTTCGTCCCGCTCGCCGACGATCATGCAGGCAGGGCTCTGCACCAGGCGCAGGGGGTCGGCGCCCGCCAGTCCGGGGCGTCCGCCGCGGCACACCAGGGCGGCGATGAATTCCGGCTCGCGGCTCATGGCGCGGATGGCGGCGGCGCAGCCGTTGCCGCTGGTGACCAGCCCGACGGCGAGTCCTTCCAGCGGCGGCTGATGGCGGATCCATTCGAAGAGGGCGTTGAGGCGTTGGCCCAGCAGGGGGGCGTTGTAACGGGTGTCCGGATCGCGGGTCTCCTCGTAGCGGGTGAGGAGGTCGAAGATCAGGGTGGCAAAGCCGGCGGCTTCGATGCGGGCGGCGAAGTGCGCCTCGCGGGAGTCCTGATGATGGCCGGCGGCGTTCTGGGCGATCACCACCAGGCCGCGGGCATCCGGGGCATGGGCGAGCAGGCCGTCGAGCCAGACGGGGCCGGCGGCGATGCTGAGGGGCGTGTGGCGGAGTTTCATGGTCGGATTCATCGCTTGCACGATGGCACGGGCCGGCAGGCATCGCAAGCCGGCGGCGCCCGCTTCAGGGGCCTGCGTGCCGGTGGATGTGCACTGGGACACGGCGCGGCCCGAAGGCGCCGGTGAAGTCGCCGAAATGCCCGGCGATCACGTGTCCGCAGGCCGTGCAGGCACCATGGGCATCAAGGCGGTAGGCGAGGATGCGGTAGCCGTCCCGCTCGATGAGCGTCTGTCCGCAGGCGGGGCAGCGGGTCGAAGCGCCTTCAATGTCGCGTACGTTGCCCGTGTAGACGTAGGCCAGGCCCGCGTCCAGCGCGATGCGGAGGGCGCGGCGCAGGGTGGCGGGCGGGGTCGGCGGCAGGGTGTCGAGCTTGTAGTCGGGGTGGAAGGCGGTGAAGTGCAGCGGCACGTCGGTCCCCAGTTCGTCGGCCACCCAGCGGGACAGGGCGCTCAGCTCGGCGTCGGAATCGTTGAGGCCGGGGATCAGCAGGGTGGTGATCTCGACCCACACGTCCGTCTCGTGGCGCAGATAGAGGAGGGTGTCGAGGACCGGGGCGAGGCGGGCGCCGGTCTGGTGCACGTAGAAGTCGTCGGTGAAGGCCTTGAGATCCACATTGGCGGCGTCCATCACGGCGAAGAAGTCGCGCCGCGGCGCAGGTGAGATGTAGCCGGCGGTGACGGCCACCGTGGCGAGGCCGCGGGCGTGACAGGCAACAGCGGTGTCGATGGCGTACTCGGCGAAGATCACCGGGTCGTTGTAGGTGAAGGCGACGCTGCGGCAGCGGTGGGCTGCGGCGGTGGCGGCGATCTCGTCCGGCGCGGCGGCGTCCATCAGGCGGTCCATGTCCCGACTCTTGGAAATGTCCCAGTTCTGGCAGAACTTGCAGGCCAGGTTGCAGCCGGCGGTGCCGAAGGAGAAGACGCTGCTGCCAGGGTGGAAGTGGTTGAGGGGCTTCTTCTCGATGGGGTCGATGCAGAAGCCCGAACTGCGCCCGTAGGTGGTGAGCACCAGGCCGTCGCCCACGCGCTGGCGCACGAAGCAGGCGCCGCGCTGGCCTGCGTGCAGGCGGCAATCCCGCGGGCACAGGTCGCACTGGATGCGGCCGTCGTCGAGCCGGTGCCAGTAGCGGGCGGGGACGCCGTTCAGGGCGTCGGGACCTCCGATTCCTTCCATTTTTCCACCTCGTAGCGGGCGATCATCACGTTCGGCCCCCAGAAATCCACCGGCAGGCGGGCCTTCTGCTTGAGGGCGGCGAGGAAGGCGCGGGGCTCCGGCAGCTGCGCCCAGACCTGGGGCAGGAAGGTGGCCTTCTGGCAGCCATTGAAGAAGATCACCCCGTCGCGGCCGGGGACGAGCTGGGACAGGGCGTCTGCCTCGTCGCGGAATTCCAGGAATTCCGGCGCGGTGAGGACGGACACTTCCACCCGGACGGCGTCGAACTCGCGGGCGTCCAGGGGCGGAAAGCGGGAATCCTTGAGGGCCGCCGCTGCCGCGTTGGCGCGCACATCCTCACCCAGAGGGCGGTGGGCGCTGAGGCTGCCAATGCAGCCGCGCAGCTCGCCGTTGCGGGTCAGCGTGACAAAGCTGGCACGTCGCTCGGACAGGCGCGGATCTTCTGGTGCGGGGGCATGGGGCAGGCCAAGGGCGTCGGCAATGGCGGCACGGGCGTGGGCCAGCAGCACGGGGCCGAGGGCGTCAGTGGCAGGCATGGTCCAGATCCTCGGAAAAGGCGATGGCCGCGTAGCCAACCACCCGGTTGCGGTCGCCCGCGGTGTCGCCGGAGTTGCGCTGATCCAGCACCTGGGGACGCAGGTGATGGCGCAGGGCTGCGAGCAGCAGGCCGTTGATCGGCCCGGCGCCGCAGGCCTGCTCGGGCTCGATGCGCGGGTCGAGCTGCTGGATCTGGGCCAGGGTGGCCTTGTCGCGCAGCTGGGCCTGGCGGTAGGGGTGGTAGTGGGAGAGATCGGAACTGACGAGGATCAGTGTCTCCGGGCCGCCCCACAGGGCCTCGATGGCGGCCGCCACGGAGGCGGCATCGGCCTGACCCACCGCGATGGGCACGATGGCGAAATGATCCAGCACGCATTGCAGGAAGGGCAGCTGCACCTCGATGGCATGCTCCTGGGCGTGGGGGCGGTCATCTACGACCACGTCGGGCAGCGTCTGGGCGAGGCGCCAGGCGTCCTGATCCACGGGGACCGCGCCCAAGGGTGTGATGAAGGACAGGCTGGCGGGCAGCGCCATGCCGCGGATCGCAACACGGTGGGTCGGACAGAGGATCACGACGCGGCGCAGGACGCCACGGCGGCGGGCAAGCGCTTCATAGGCGGTGGCCGCCACCGCACCGGAATAGATATAACCCGCGTGGGGCACGACAAGGGCCTTGGGACAGTCGATGCGCTCGGCCGGGACCGCGCCGGCCAGCAGGCCACTGATCTGGGCATGCAGGCTGTGGGGGTCGGCCGGATAGAACAGCCCGGCGACCGCCGGCGGACGTTGGGATGCGTGTGCCATGATGCCTTTCTCCCGGTGAGGGGACCGAATGTCACTTCGTATTATAGGGACGCCAGATGAAGCCACGCGATGCCGCCACCGAGTCCCGCGCCGACGGCCGCCATGCCGGCCGCCACGCCGCTGCCCAGGTGCCGTCCGCCCAGGCTCAGGGCGAGGCCGCTCTTGAAGCTCAGGTTCGCCAGCATGGCCAACAGGATGCCGGTGGCGGCGGGGTCGGCGCCCAGCTTGCCGGTGTTGAGCAGGCGCAGCATCGAAAGGGTGATGGCATCCACATCGGTGAGCCCGGAGGCCAGGGCCAGCATGTAGAGGCCGCCCTGGCCGGCGATGTCCGACAGCCAGGCCGCGCACAACAGGACCAGGGCGTAGAGCAGGCCGAAGCCCATGGCGGCCCGCAGTTCCGTCGGGTTGCGGGTGTCCGGGATGGGCAGTTCGCCCTGATGGACGAGTTGACGCCAGTTCCAGGCCAGCACGGCGGCACCTGCCAGGAGCGCCAGACCGGCACCCGGCCACAGGCGCGGCGCCACCGACGGGGCCACGGCGAGGGCGATGCCCCCCACGCGTACGACCATTACCAGATTGGCGAGCAGGATCACCAGTTTGGCCGTGGACACCATGGCCGGATTCTCGCGGGCATGGCGGGAGAACACCATGGTTGTCGCGGTGCTCGACACCAGTCCGCCGAGCAGGCCCAGCAGCGGCGCACCGAGGCGCGCGCCGGCCAGACGCAGGGCGGCGTAGCCGGCCAGACTCACGCCGGCGATGAGCACGACCATCAACCAGATCTGGTGCGGGTTGAGGGCCTCGTAGGGGCCGAAGCCCCGGTCCGGCAGGATCGGCAGGACGATCAGCGAGAGCACCGCGAATTGCAGGATCGAACGCCAATCCTGGGCCGTGAGGCGGGCCGCCACGCCGCTCAGTTCTGATTTGAAGTAGAGCAGCATCGTCGCGCCAACCGCGGCCATCACCGCAATGCGACCGAAGCCCAGCCACACCATTGCGCCCAGGGCGAAGCACACCAGGATGGCGATGACCGAGGTGGTACCGGGATCGTGGGGGTCGGGCCTGCGCAGATAGGCGGCGATCATCATCACCGCCACCAGGACCAGACCCGCCACCAGCACGCCCGGCGTGCCGAGCCGCTCCGCCAGCAGGGCGCAGAGGGCGCCGAGCAGTCCGGTGAGCCCGAAGGTGCGCACGCCGGCGCGGGAGGCGGGATGGCGCTCCCGCTCCAGGCCCATGAGCAGACCGATGGCGGTGGCGACCGCGAGGGCTTCCAGCTGGGCGGGATCGAAGGCCTGATGGAAGAGCAGGGTGTTCATGGCGTCAGCGCCGGAGGGCCCCCGCGCCCCGAAAACGGCGGCCGACGGGGACATTGAGTAGAATCCGCCCCATGCACACCCATCACAGCCGATGTTTTGCCCTCGTGCCTGCCGCCGGAAGCGGCAGCCGCATGAAGAGCGAACAGCCCAAACAATATCTTTCCCTCCTCGGCGAACCCCTGATCCGCCACACCCTGGCGGTATTGTGCGCCTCTCCGCTGCTGGAGCGGGTGTACGTGGTGCTGTCGGTGGGCGATCAGGAGTGGGACCGCCACCCCTGGCATTCGTTCGGCGACAAGCTGGTGCCGCTCTTTTGTGGTGGGGCCTCGCGGGCCGACAGCGTCCTCAACGGCCTGCGCGCCATCGCCGACGACACCGCATCCTCGGACTGGATCCTCGTCCACGATGCGGCGCGGCCCTGCCTCGCGCCGTGGCACATTGAAAGCCTGGTGCGTGAGCTGATCCACGACGAAGTGGGCGGCATTCTTGCTGTACCTGTGGCCGACACCCTCAAGCGCGCCGACAGCCAGCAGCGCATCGCCGCCACGGTGCCGCGGGACGGCCTGTGGCAGGCCCAGACGCCCCAGATGTTCCGCTACGTCATGCTCAAGCGTGCCCTTGAAGCCGCCCGCGACGTGACCGACGAGGCCAGCGCCATCGAGGCCATGGGTCTGCGGCCGCGGCTCGTGCGTGGCGATCCCACCAATCTCAAAGTGACCTATCCCCTCGACCTGCATCTGGCCGAGTGGATCCTGCAACATCGCGAAGGACTCGCATGATCGTTCCGTTCCGCATCGGCCAGGGCTTCGACGTGCACGCCCTGGTGCCCGGCCGCGCCCTCATTCTCGGCGGCGTCACCATTCCCCACACCCACGGCCTGCTGGGTCACTCGGACGCCGACGTGCTGCTGCACGCCCTCACCGACGCGATCCTCGGCGCGGCGGGGCTGGGAGACATCGGCCGCCATTTCCCCGACACCGACCCGCGCTTCGAGGGCGCCGATTCCCGCGTGCTGCTGCGCGAGGCCGCCGCCGCGGTGCGCCGCGCCGGCTGGCAGACGGTGAATGTGGACGCCACCGTGATTGCCCGCGCGCCGAAGATCCTGCCCCACGTGCCGGCCATGGTGGCGTGTATCGCCGCCGACCTGGAGGTGGCGCCGGAGGCCGTCAATATCAAGGGCAAGACCACCGAGAAGCTGGGCTTCACCGGTCGCGGTGAGGGTATCGCGGCCCAGGCGGTCGCGCTGCTGGCGCGCGTGGAGACCTGAGGCGCGGACG
>DAOQMM010000048.1:0-15980 GCA_035335645.1 Rhodocyclaceae bacterium
CGGAACCGTTGTCACCGACGATGGGCTTGGGCATGAAGGTGGCGGTCTTGCCGTACTGGTGCGCCACGTTCTGGACGATGTACTTCAGGATCTGGGTCTGGTCGGCACGACGCACCAGGGTGTTGAACTTGGTGCCGATTTCGTTCTGGCCGGCGTTCGCCACTTCGTGGTGGTGCACTTCGACGGGGACGCCGCAGGCTTCCAGAGCCAGACACATGGCGGCGCGGATGTCGTTGAAGGAGTCAACCGGAGGCACGGGGAAGTAGCCGCCCTTGACCGCGGGACGGTAGCCGGTGTTGCCGCCTTCGTACTTGATGTCGGACGACCAGGCACCTTCTTCGGAGAAGATCTTGTGGTAGGCGCCGGACATGTCCACCTTCCACTCGACGGAGTCGAAGATGAAGAATTCGGGTTCCGGACCGAAGAACGCGGTGTCACCAATGCCGGAAGCCTTCAGATAGGCTTCAGCGCGGTTGGCGATGGAGCGCGGGTCGCGGTCATAGCCCTTGCCGTCGGCGGGATCGATCAGGTCGCAGGTCAGGACCAGGGTGGTTTCGTCGAAGAACGGGTCGATGTAGGCGGTGTTGGGGTCCGGCATCAGCAGCATGTCGGAGGCCTGGATCCCCTTCCAGCCGGCGATGGAGGAACCGTCAAAGGCATGGCCGCTTTCGAACTTGTCTTCGTCGAAGGCGCTGAGGGGCACGCCGACGTGCTGTTCTTTGCCCTTGGTGTCGGTGAAACGGAAGTCGACGAACTTGACTTCGTTTTCCTGGACCATCTTCATGACGTCTTGCGGGGTCATATAACTCACTCCTAACGGGTTGAAGCTGCTGCGTAGTGGATAAAGGAACAAAACCAGGAATTCGGGTATCGCTCCCGGTAGCACCAAGCGTGCCACCGCCGGGAAGGGATCACGCTATTGTGCCATAAGGGTTAACTGCTGCCAGCCGGAAATTGACCCGCACCACTCAAGGGCCCCTTCAACACAAACGCACCACTATGGTGCAATCTGACACAGCAGCGCGATGCGCCCCCAGTGAGGCCGGCGGGCAACGCCGTCCGCCACCTGCTGCCGCAGGGCGTCGATGCGGCGCGCATCGCAACACCAGACATGGGGCAGAAAGACGTCCGCCTCCACCTGCTTGCCGACATAGTGCAGGATGATCCGCTCCGTCTGCGGGAGGTCCGGCCCGAGGATCTCGGCGATCTCCGCCAGGAGCACGTCCCGGGACGGCAGATGGCGGCCGGCGGCGAGTTCCTCGTCCTCTTCCGTATCCACATGGACCAGCACGTCGAGCACGTCCTCCACCCGGCTGCGCACGCGGTGACGGGCCAGCTCGGCGATGCGATGGCCTTCCGACACACTGATACGCGCATCCACCCGCACGTGGGCGTCCACCAGGATGCGATGGGCCATGCGCCGCGTGCGCAGGTCGTGCACCCCCAGCACGCCGGGCGTTTCTTCCACCGCACGGCGGATGGACGCCACCTCTTCCGGCGCCACGCCGGTGTCGATCAGCTCGCGCAAGGCGTCGAAGGACAGTTGCAGCCCCATGCGGATGATCATGAAACCGACCAGTGCCGCGGCGAGGGGCTCCAGAAAGCGGTAGCCCAGCAGGCTGCCCCCGATGCCGACCGCCACCACCAGCGACGACGCTGCGTCGGCGCGGGCGTGCCAGGCATTGGCGACCAGCATCGGCGAGCGAAGGCGCTCGGCCACCGCCAGCATGTAGCGGAACAGGCCCTCCTTGCCAGCCAGAGTCAGCAGCGCCATCCACAGGGCCGCGGGATGCAGCGCGGGCAAGGCTTCGGTGCTCTGCAGACGGCTGGCGGCGGAGAGCAGGAAGCCGGCTCCCACGCCGGCCAGCACCAGCCCGAGGATCATCGACGCCGCCGTCTCGTAGCGGCCGTGGCCGTAGGGATGGCGCTCGTCCGCCGGCGTGGAGCCGCGCCGGCTCGCCACCATCACCATGAAATCGCCGAGCAGGTCCGACAGGGTGTGCATACCGTCCGCCACCAGACTCTGGGCATGGGCGAACAGCCCCACGGCGATCTGCAGCACCGTCAGGACAACATTGACGGCGATGCTCACCCAGGTGGCCTGCTGGGCCTGACGGGCGCGGTCGGCATCGAGGGGCGCCTCGGTGGCGGCCGAGAGAGGGGAATCGTGGGCCATGACTTGCAGCGGAAGGGCGCGGGGGTATACTCGCAGGCCCGCCATTCTAGCCGGATGTCCGCCATGGGAAAATTAAGCGAGACCCTCGCACTGGCGCAGCAACGCAGCCGCGACGCCGGCCTGCCCTACGCCGGCCTGCTCACCCCCCGCGAAGCCTGGGACCTGCTCCAGGCCGCCCCTGGCGCCAGGCTGGTGGATGTACGCACCCGCGCCGAATGGGACTGGGTCGGGCGCGTGCCCGGCGCGGTCGAGCTTGAATGGATGCTCTACCCCGGCAACGAGCCCAACCCCCACTTCCTCGCCCAGTTGCAGCGCCAGGTCGATCCGGAAGCCCTGGTGATGTTCCTGTGCCGCAGCGGGGTCCGTTCCAACAACGCGGCCACCCTCGCGGCCGGCCACGGTTACACCAACGCCTACAACATCCTGGAGGGCTTCGAGGGCGACAAGGACGCCCACGGCCATCGCGGCAAGCTGGGAGGCTGGCGCTTCGCCGGTCTGCCGTGGATCCAGGGCTGACACCGACTCACAGGATTGACCCGACGATGCAGACCGCCTCCATCAGCTTCGACCGCTTCAACGCCCTGGCCGACGCC
This sequence comes from Rhodocyclaceae bacterium, assembly GCA_035335645.1. GTDB lineage: Bacteria > Pseudomonadota > Gammaproteobacteria > Burkholderiales > Rhodocyclaceae > Zoogloea. The sequence goes on from DAOQMM010000048.1 coordinate 2,770, forward strand.
GACGCCCACGCGCGCATCCGCGCCGCCCGTGCCCGCCTCGGCGACAAGGCCGTGCTGCTGTGCCACCACTACCAGCGCGCCGACGTCTACCAGTACGCCGACATCACCGGCGACTCCCTCAAGCTTTCCCGCCTCGCTTCGGACACCGACGCCGAGTACATCGTCTTCTGCGGCGTGCACTTCATGGCCGAAGTGGCGGACATCATGTCCAGGCCGCAGCAGATCGCCATCCTGCCCGATCTGGCGGCCGGCTGCTCCATGGCCGACATGGCCAATCTGGCCAAGGTAGAACGCTGCTGGCGCGAACTGACGGAAGTGCTCGACACGCCGGATGCCCTGATCACCCCGGTCACCTACATCAACTCCGCCGCGGATCTCAAGGCTTTCTGCGGCGAGCACGGTGGCATCGTGTGCACCTCCACCAACGCCCCGGTGATCCTCGACTGGGCCTTCGCCCAGCGGGAGAAGGTGCTGTTCTTCCCGGACCAGCACCTGGGCCGCTGGACCGGCTTCAACAAAGGCATTCCGCTGGACGAAATGGTCGTGTGGGATCCCGACCTGGAATACGGCGGCCTCACCGCCGAACAGATCCGCAAGGCCAGGATCCTGCTGTGGAAGGGCCACTGCTCGGTGCACCAGATGTTCCAGCCCGCCCACATCCTCAAGTTCCGCAATCAGCATCCGGACGGCAAGGTCATCTCCCACCCGGAGAGCGCCCTGGAGGTGTGCCGCCAGTCCGACTTCGTCGGCTCCACCGAGTACATCATCAAGGTCGTCAAGGAATCTGCCCCCGGCACCCGCTGGCTGGTCGGCACCGAGCTCAACCTGGTCAACCGCCTCGCCGAGGAAGTGAAGCACGAGGGCAAGATCGTCCAGTTCATGGCGCCCACCGTGTGCATGTGCTCGACCATGCAGCGCATCGACCCGCAGCACCTGGCGTGGACCCTGGAGAACCTCGCCGAGGGCAACGTGGTCAACCGCATCACCGTGCCCGCCCACGAGGCGGCCCTGGCCAAGGTGGCGCTGGAACGGATGCTCGCCGTGTCCTGATCCTGCGCCAGCACCTCAAGACGGCGCCCGCGGGCGCCGTTTTTCCTGGCGGCCATCCCTGCGGACGAAGAAGGAACGGACATGAGCACCCTGCGCATCTGCACCTACAACATTCACAAGGGCTTCTCCCAGTTCAACCGCCGCCTCGCCATCCACGACGTGCGCGAGCGCCTGCACCAGCTCGGCGCGGACGTGGTCTTCCTGCAGGAGGTCCAGGGCCAGCACCTCCACCACGCCCGCCGCCACACCGACTGGCCCGAACAACCCCAGCACGAATTCCTCGCCGGCGACCTGTGGCGCGACACCGCGTACGGCGGCAATGCCCTCTACGACCACGGCCACCACGGTAACGCGATCCTCAGCCGCCATCCCATCCTGTCCCGCGCCAACCAGGACGTCTCCGACCACCGTTTCGAACGGCGCGGTCTGCTCCATTGCGAGATCCGGCTCTCCGGCGTGGCGCGCCCGGTGCATTGCGTCTGTGTGCATCTGGGGCTCACCGCCGGCACGCGCAGGCGCCAGATGGCGGCGCTGGTGGCGCGCCTCAACGTCCTCGCCCCGCCCACCGAGCCCCTCATCATCGCTGGCGACTTCAACGACTGGCGCAACCACGCCGACGACCACCTGATCCGCCAGCTCGGCGTCGTCGAGGTGTTCACCGCCCTGCGCGGCCGACCGGCGCGCAGCTTCCCGTGCCACCTGCCGATGCTGCGCCTGGACCGCATCTACGTGCGGGGCTTCGCCATCGACCAGGCGGAGGTGCATTTCGGAGCACCGTGGAACCGCCTGTCCGACCACGCCCCCCTCACCGCCCAGCTGCGCGCCCACTGAGCTGCCGCCATGGCCATCCACTGGCTGCCTGGCAACGCCCTCACCCTGCTGGAGAACGGCGCGGAATTCTTCCCCGCCCTGCAGGCCGCCATCGACACTGCCTGCCACGAGGTCTATCTCGAAACCTACATCTTTGCGGATGACGTTACCGGTCGCGCCATCGCCGCCGCCCTGGCCCGCGCGGCGGCGCGGGGCGTCACCGTGCGCCTGCTGGTGGACGGCTTCGGCGGACGCGAATTCGTCGAGCGGCTGCGGGACGACCTGATCGCCCGCGGCGTCCATGTCCTCATCTACCGCCGCGACATCAGTCCCTTCGCCATCCGCCGTAGGCGCCTGCGCCGCCTCCACCGCAAGCTGGCGGTCATCGATGGCCGCGTCGCCTTCGTCGGTGGCATCAACATCCTCAGCGACCTGTCGGAGCCCAACATGGCGGCCCCGCGCCACGACTACGCGGTGCGCGTCGAAGGCCCCCTCCTCGCCCCCATCCACGCCACCGTGCAGCACCTGTGGGAACTGGTCGCGTGGGCCTCCTTCCGCCACCGTCACCGCCTTCCGGCCGGCCCGGCGCCCTGCTGCGGCACCTGTGGCGACGTGGAGGCCGCCTTCCTGATCCGCGACAACCTGCGCCACCGCCGCGACATCGAGGACGCCTATCTGCTGGGCATCGCCGCGGCACGCCGCGAGATCGTCCTCGCCAACGCCTACTTCCTGCCGGGGCGGCGCTTCCGCCAGGCCCTGCTGGACGCCGCCCGCCGCGGCGTGCGCATCACCCTGCTGATCCAGGGCCTCGCCGACCACCCGCTCCAGCAGCGCGCCACCCGCGCCCTCTACGGCCAGCTCCTGGCCGGCGGGCTGCGCATCGTCGAGTACCACCGCAGCTACCTGCACGCCAAGGTTGCCGTGGTGGACGAGCGCTGGGCCACGGTGGGCTCATCGAACATCGACCCCTTCAGCCTGCTCCTCGCCCGTGAGGCCAACGTGGTGATCCGCGACGCCGCCTTCGCCACCCACCTGCGCGACCATCTCCAGGACGCCATCGCCCACGGCGGCCGCGAGATCTCTGCCGACGCGTGGCAGCGGGGCCCACGCCTGCAACGCCTGCTCAACTGGGCCGCCTACGGCCTCGTGCGACTGATGATCGGCCTCGCCGGCTACGGCGGCCGGCACTGAGACCGTCGCCCGGCCGGAACATGGGACAATGGACGCCTCCTCCGTCCCGCCGCCAGTCTCCATGAACTACCCCGCCCCCGCCTTCGAAGCCAAGATCTGCCACCCGCAGGACCTGGCCGCCCGCGTCGCCGCGCTGCCCCGTCCGCTGGTGTTCACCAACGGCTGCTTCGACATCCTGCACCGGGGCCACGTCACCTATCTGGCCCAGGCCCGCGCCCTGGGCGCCGCGATGGTGGTGGCCCTCAACAGCGACGCCTCGGTGCGCCGCCAGGGCAAAGGCGACGATCGCCCCATCAACGTCCTCGAAGACCGCCTCGCGGTGATGGCCGCCCTGGACTGCGTGGACCTGGTCACCTGGTTCGACGAGGACACGCCCATCGCCCGCATCCTCGACTGCCAGCCCGACGTGCTGGTGAAGGGCGGCGACTGGCCCGTCGAACGCATCGTCGGCGCCCCCGAAACCTTCGCCCGCGGCGGCCACGTGCACTCCATCCCCTTTGAACACGAGCGCTCCACCACCGCCCTGCTGACGAAGATCCGCAGGCTGTGACATCGGGGCGCGGGGCACTTTGTTTATTCCAATTTGAACTATTGATTCACGTCAACCAGCACTAGAATTAATTAGCCCCCCCCTCACCCCGCCCGCAAGGAGCCGCCAAGATGCGCATCGCCAGCAATGTGGCCGAACTGATCGGCAAGACCCCCCTCGTCCGCCTCAATGCACTCGCCCCGGCCAACGGCGCCACGCTGGCCCTCAAGCTGGAGTTCTTCAACCCGGCCCACAGCGTCAAGGACCGCATCGCAGCGGCCATGCTCGACGCCGCCGAAGCCGCCGGCAAGATCAAGCCGGACACCATCGTCCTCGAACCCACCTCGGGCAACACCGGCATCGGCCTCGCCATGGTCTGCGCCGCCCGCGGCTACAAGTGCGCCTTCGTGATGCCCGAGACGATGAGCCGGGAGCGCAAGCTCATCCTCAAGGCCTACGGCGCCGAGCTGATCCTCACCCCCGGCGCCGAAGGCATGCCCGGCGCCGTCAAGCGCGCCACCGAGCTGGCCGCCGCCGACCCGCGCTACTTCATCCCGCAGCAGTTCGAAAACCCCGCCAACCCGGCCATCCACCGAGCCACCACGGCCGAGGAGATCTGGGCCGACACGGACGGCCAGGTGGACATCTTCGTGTCGGGCATCGGCACCGGCGGCACCATCACCGGCGTCGGCGAAGTGCTCAAGGAACGCCGCCCCGGCGTGAAGGTCATCGCCGTCGAACCGGCCGCCAGCCCGGTGCTGTCCGGCGGCGCCCGCGGGCCGCACCCGATCCAGGGCATCGGCGCCGGCTTCGTGCCCGCCATCCTCAACACCGCGGTCTACGACGAGATCGTCCAGGTGCCCAATGATGCCGCCCTCGACACTGCGCGCCGCCTGGCGAGCCAGGAAGGACTGCTGGTAGGCATCTCCTCCGGCGCGGCGGTGTGGGCCGCCCTTCAGGTGGCCAACCGGCCCGAGAACGCCGGCAAGCTGGTCGTCGTGGTGATTCCGTCCTTCGGCGAACGCTACCTGTCCACCGTGCTCTACCAGCACCTGGAAGTCTGAATCACCCCCTCCGCAGGACGCGCCCCCTTGTGGTCGGGCGCGTCCCGTTGCAAGCTCACGGCCAGACACCATTCCAGGCCTCCGCCGTGACCCTCCCCTTCGACTTCGCCCACGGCGCCGAACGCGCCGGCTCCGACAGCATCAAGTGGCGCCGCTACGCCGGCCGCGACGTCATTCCCATGTGGGTGGCCGACATGGATTTCGCCGCGCCGCCGCCGGTCCTCGACGCCCTGCGCGCGCGCCTCGACCACGGCGTGTTCGGCTACGCCGATCCCTGGCCTGGCGTACTGGAAGCCGTCATCGACGGCATCGCCCGCGACCACGGCTGGCGCATCCAGCCCGAATGGCTGGTGTGGCTGCCCGGCGTCGTCACCGGCTTCAACGTGGCCGTGCGCACCGTCGGGCGGCCCGGCGACGGCGTCTTCACCGCCACGCCGGTGTATCCGCCCTTCCTCCACGCGCCGGGCAATTTCGAGCAGCGCCTCGTCACCACGCCACTCCTGCGCACAGGCACGCGCTGGGAATGGGACTGGGACCGCAGCGCGGCCGCCCTCGCCGACGGCGTGCGCCTCTTCATGCTGTGCCATCCCCACAACCCGGTCGGCCGGGTCTTCGACCGGGACGAGCTCGGCCGCATCGCCGAACTGGCCGAACGCCACGACCTGGTGGTGTGTTCCGACGAGATCCACTGCGGCCTGGTCCTCAATCCGACCAAGGCTCACGTGCCCCTTGCCGCCCTCGACGAGCGCATCGGCCGACGCACCATCACGCTGATGGCGCCATCCAAGACCTGGAACATTCCGGCCCTCTACTGCGCCTTCGCCATCATTCCCGACGGCACCCTGCGGGCCCGCTACAAGCACGCCATGGCCGGCATCGTGCCCCACGTGAATGTGCTGGGACTGGTCGCCACCGAAGCCGCCTACCGGGACGGCGGCCCCTGGCGCGAAGCCCTCCTCGCCACCCTGCGGAGCAACGCCGCCCGCGTCACGGACGCCATCGACCTGCTCCCCGGCCTCGCCACGACGCCCGTCGAAGCCACCTACCTGGCGTGGATCGACTGCCGCGACTTCCTCGCCGCCCGCGGCCTCACGGGCAGCCCCGCGGCCTTCTTCGAGCAGGCCGGCGTGGGCCTGTCCGACGGACGCGACTTCGGCCTGCCGGGCTTCGTGCGCCTCAACTTCGGCTGCCCGCCGGCGCGCCTGGAGGCCGCCCTGGAGCGCATGCGCCGCGCCGTCACGGCCTGATGGGCGCGTCACCGGCCAGCTTCGGCCTGCGCACGGCGCCGCGGGACGTCCGCCTCTACGTCGTCACCACGGTGTGCAGCGCCCTGATCCACTTCGGCCAGGGCGTCGCGGTGGGCTGGTCGGTGTATGAGCAGACGGGCGCGCCCCTGGCCCTCGGCTTCGTCGGCCTCGCCCAGTTCCTGCCCATCGCCGTGCTCTTCCTGCCGGCCGGGCATCTGGCGGACCGGGTCGAACGGCGCCGCATGGTCCTCGTCAGCCTGCTCCTCACGTTCGCGGCCACCCTGCTGCTGGCGTACGCCGCATGGCGCGCCCTGCCGGTGGGCTGGACCTACGCGGCGCTGGTCCTCTCCGGCTGCGGCCAGATCCTCTACCGACCGGCACGGGACGCCCTGCTGCCGGCCCTGCTGCCGCCGCAGCATCTGGCCCGCGGCATCGCCCTGGCCTCGGCCCTGTACCAGGTCGCCTCCCTCGCCGCACCGGCGGCGGTGGGTTTCGGCCTCGCCCAGGTCCATTCCGCCGTGCCCATCCACCTGTGCAACGCCCTGCTGGCGGCGCTGGCCCTGCTCGCTACCATCGCCATCCGCCAGCGCTCCCACGGCCAGCCCGCCGCCACCGGCAGCCGCGTCGCGGAGGTGCTGGCGGGCTTCCGCCACGTGTGGCGCACCCGCATCCTGCTGGCCGTGATGTCGGTGGATCTGGTCGCCGTGCTCTTCGGTGGCGCCGTCGCCCTGCTGCCGGTCTACGCCCGCGACATCCTCCACGTGGGGCCGGCCGGGCTGGGCCTCCTCAGCACCGCGCCAGCGCTCGGAGCCGCCTGCGCCGGGCTGGTCATGACCCGCAGCGGCGTGGCCCTGGACGGGCGCGTGCTGCTCGCCGCGGTGGGAGGCTTCGGCGTGGCCACCGTGGTGTTCGGACTCTCTACGGCCTTTCCCCTGTCCCTTGCAGCCCTGGCGGTGGCGGGTGGTTGCGACTGCGTCAGCGTGGTGCTGCGCCAGACCGTCCTCCAGCAGGCCACGCCAGATGCGCTGCGCGGGCGGGTTGGCGCAGTGAACCGGGTCTTCGTGAGCTCGTCGAACGAGCTCGGCGCCCTCGAATCGGGCCTCGCGGCGGCCTGGTTCGGACCGCTCCTGGCGGTCGCCGGCGGCGGTGCGATCACCGTGCTGGTCGCCCTCGGCGCACCCGCGCTCTTCCCCGTGCTGCGCGCCCTGCAGCACGACCGGCCTCTGCCGCGCGACCCCGCCGTTTCCTGATCCAGCGCAAGATTCCGTCATGGCGGCGGCGCATACTGGGTAACGTCGACGCCCCAGGAGACGCGCGTGACCCCTCTTCCGTCCGCCCCGGCCGATGCCCTCGACGGCATCCTTCAGCGCCATCGTCACGACGCCACCCGCCTGCTCCAGATCCTCATCGACGCCCAGGATCTCGACGGCTGGCTGCCACCTCCCATGCTTACCCGCATCGCAGCCGCCCTGGATCTGCCGCGCGCCCGGGTGGAAGGGGTCGCCGGCTTCTACAGCTTCCTCTACACCCAGCCCGTCGGCCGCTACCGGGTGCTGTTCTCCGACAACATTACCGACCGCATGCTGGGCAACGCCGGGCTGATGGACGCCCTCTGCGCCAAGCTGTGGGTGGAGCCGGGCAAGCGCTCGGAAGACGGCCTCGTGAGCATCGCCACCACCTCCTGCACCGGCCTGTGCGACCAGGGGCCGGCCTTGCTGGTGAATGGCCGCGCCATCGGCCAGCTCGACCACCGCCGCATCAACGCCATCGCCGAACTGATCCGCCAGCAGACGCCCCTTGAACGCTGGCCGGCGGAGTTCTTCCGGGTTACCCACAACATCCGCCGCCGCGATGCCCTGCTCAATCTGGACATGGCGCCCGGCGCGGCCCTCAGCGCGGTCCTCGCCCTCGGCCGCGAAGGCTGGCTCACCGAGATGGAGGCCTCCCGCCTGCGCGGCCGCGGCGGCGCCGGCTTCACCACTTCGGTCAAGTGGTTGAGCGCCCGCAACGCGCCGGGCGCCGAGAAGGTCATCGTCTGCAACGCCGACGAAGGCGAGCCCGGTACCTTCAAGGACCGGGTGCTGCTGGCCGGCTTCGCCGACCTGGTGTTCGAAGGCATGACCCTTGCAGCCTGGGCCGTGGGTGCACGCCAGGGCCTGCTCTACCTGCGCGGCGAATACCGCTGGCTGCGCCCCCATCTGGACGCGGTGCTGGCCCGGCGTCGCTCCGCCGGCCTCCTGGGCCCGGCCATCCTCGGTGAACGGGGCTTCGATTTCGACATCGACATCCACCTGGGCGCCGGCGCCTACGTGTGCGGCGAGGAGACGGCCCTCATCGAATCCCTCGAAGGCAAGCGCGGCACACCCCGCATCCGCCCGCCCTTCCCGGTCACCCACGGCTACCTGGGCCGTCCCACGGTGGTGAACAACGTGGAGACCCTGGCCAAAACCTGCCTCATCGCCCTGCAGGGCGGCGCGGCCTTCGCGGCCACCGGCACCGCCCAGTCGGCCGGCACCAAGCTGCTGTCGGTGTCGGGCGACTGCGCCGCGCCGGGCATCTACGAATACCCCTTCGGCGTCACCCTGGCCCGCGTGCTGGAGGACTGCGGCGCCAGCGACACCCAGGCGGTGCAGGTGGGCGGCGCGGCAGGCCTGTGCCTGGCGGGCTACGAGTTCCAGCGCCGCATCGCCTACGAGGACGTCCCCACCGCGGGCGCCTTCATGGTCTTCGACGCGACCCGCGATCTCTTTGAGGTGGCCCGCGCCTTCGTTCATTTCTTCGCCCACGAGAGCTGCGGCTTCTGCACCCCCTGCCGGGTCGGCACGGCGCTCCTCAAGGGCTTCATGGACAAGCTCGCCGACGGCCACGGCGCCCAGGCTGACCTGGCCGACATCGAATGGCTCGACCGCCTGCTCAAGAACGCGAGCCACTGCGGCCTCGGCAGCGCCGCGCCGAACCCGGTCATCGACACCCTGCAGAAGTTCCGCCCGGCCTATGAGCGGCGCCTGCTGTCCCTGGACTTCGAGCCCGCCTTCGACCTGGACGGCGCCCTCGCCGAAGCGCGCCGCCTCACCGCCCGCAACGACCCCGGCGCCCACCTGGCCACCCACGAGGAGACACGGGAATGAGCAAGACCTTCCTGCTGGACGGCCGCCCGGTGCCCTTCGAGGACGGCCAGAGCATCCTCCAGGCCGCCCGCGCGGCGGGACAGTTCATCCCCAGCCTGTGCTGGCACAAGGACTTCCCGGCCCACGGCAGCTGCAAGCTGTGCATCGTCAAGGCCGCCGGACGTCACGTCTCGGCCTGCGCCACGCCAGCCCGGGAGGGCTGGGAAGTCGAGAGCAACACGCCGGAGATGAACAACGAGCGCCGCGCCCTGCTGCAGATGCTGTTCGTGGAGGGCAACCACTTCTGCCCGTCCTGCGAGAAGAGCGGTCACTGCCAGCTTCAGGCCCTGGCCTACGAATACGAGATGCTCACGCCGCGCTTCCGTCACTTCTACCCGGAGCGGCCGGTGGATGCATCCCACCCGGACATGCTGCTGGACTTCAACCGCTGCATCTTCTGCGAACTGTGCGTGCGCGCCAGCCGCGACGTGGACGGCAAGTCGGTGTTTGCCCTCACGGGCCGAGGAATTGCCAAGCACCTCACCGTCAATGCCGAATCGGGCCGCCTCGCCGACACCGACTTCGCAGCGACCGACCTGGCTGCGCGGATCTGCCCGGTGGGCGTGATCCTGCCCAAGGGCCGCGGCTTCGCCGTGCCCATCGGCGCGCGGCCCTACGACACCGGCACGATCCGCGACACGGCGCAGGAGGATTAGCATGAACCGGCTCCGTCCCTCACTCCGTCCGCCACCTGCGCTCCGGTCGCCGCGCCTCGGCGCAGCCGCACGGGCGCCAGGCCCCGATGCTTCATCCCGCCCCACGCGCAGCCGCAGCGCGCTCACGTCTCTCCTGCCCGGAGGCCCGACATGACCGCCCCCCGCAAGATCCGCGTCGCCACGGCGTCCCTCGCCGGCTGCTTCGGCTGCCACATGGCCTTTCTGGACATCGACGAGCACCTGCTGGAGCTGGCCGGGCAGGTGGAGTTCGACCGCTCGCCCCTCACCGACATCAAGGACGTGGGCCCCTGCGACGTGGGCCTCATCGAAGGCGGCGTGTGCAATGCGGAAAACGTACACGTGCTGCGCGCCTTCCGGCGCCAGTGCAAGACCCTGGTCGCGATGGGCGCCTGCGCCATCAACGGCGGCCTGCCGGCCCAGCGCAACCACCTGTCGGTGGCGGACTGCCTGCGCGAGGTGTACCAGTTCCGGCCCGGCCTCGCCGATGGGCGCATCCCGGACGACCCGGAACTGCCCCTGCCCCTCGACAAGGTACGCCCCCTCCACGAGGTGGTGCGGGTGGATTACTTCCTGCCCGGCTGCCCGCCCTCCGGCGCGGCGGTGTGGAAGTTTCTCTCCGATCTGCTGGCGGGCCGCACCCCGCGTCTCACCGGCGCCCTGCTCCACTATGACTGAGGTCCGGCCATGAGCCTCGAACTGGAAACCGCCGCAGACCGGGCACACCTGCGCCGCGTCGCCATCGACCCGGTATCCCGCGTGGAAGGCCACGGCAAGGTCACCCTCCTGCTGGACGAGGGCGGCCACGTGCAGGAGGCCCGCCTGCACATCGTGGAATTCCGCGGCTTCGAAAAATTCATCCAGGGCCGGCCCTTCTGGGAAGTGCCGGTGATGGTGCAGCGCCTGTGCGGCATCTGCCCGGTGAGCCATCATCTGGCCGCCGCCAAGGCCCTCGACACCGTGGTGGGCGCGACGATCACGCCCACCGCCGAGAAGATCCGCCGCCTGATGCACTACGGCCAGATCCTCCAGTCCCACGCCCTGCACTTCTTCCATCTGGCCTCGCCGGACCTGCTGTTCGGCTTCGATGCGCCGGCCCAGCAGCGCAACATCATCGCCGTCGCCGCCGCCCATCCGGACATCGCCACCCATGGCATCCTGCTGCGCAAGTTCGGTCAGGAAGTGATCCGCATCACTGCAGGCAAACGCATCCACGGCACCGGCGCGATCCCCGGCGGTGTCAATAAGTCCCTCAGCCCCGCCGAGCGGGACGAACTGCTGCGCGACGTGGACACCATGATCGACTGGAGCCGCGACGCCGTGGCCCTCGCCCGCCGCCTGCACGAGAGCGATGCGGATCTCTACGACCATTTCGGCGAAGTGCCCGGGCAGTTCCTCAGCCTGGTGCGCCCCGATGGCGCCCTCGACCTGTACGACGGCGTCCTGCGTCTGCGCGGGGCCGACGGCCGTGTGGTGCGGGACGGCATCCCCTGCACCGATTACCTTGGCCACATCACCGAGGCGGTCAGGCCCTGGAGCTACATGAAGTTCCCCTACATCACCACGCAGGGGCCGGACACCGGCTGGTACAAGGTCGGCCCCCTGGCGCGGGTGCAGAACTGCGACCTCATCCCCACGCCCCGCGCCGAGGCGGCGCGCCAGGCCTTCCTCGCCCACGGCGGCGGCGCCCCGCTGCATGGTCCGCTGGCTTTCCACTGGGCGCGCATGATCGAGATGCTCCACGCCGCCGAGGTGATCCGCGAGCTCCTCGACGATCCGGACCTGCTCTCTGACGACCGGATGTCTGGCGGCCCGCGTCGGCGCGAGGGCATCGGCATCATCGAAGCCCCCCGCGGCACGCTGATCCACCATTACCAGGTGGACGACGACGATCTGGTCAGCGACTGCAACCTGATCGTGTCCACCACCCACAACAACCAGGCGATGAACACCGCGGTGCGCGCCGTCGCCCGCCGCTACCTGGACGGACAGACACTGACCGAGGGCCTGCTCAACCACATCGAGGTGGCGATCCGCGCCTTCGACCCCTGTCTGTCCTGCGCCACCCACGCACTGGGCAAGATGCCCCTGGCGCTGGAACTGCGGGACATGGCCGGCGTCCTGGTGGATCGCCTGCAACGGGACACCTGAACGGCATGGGCGTGGTGATCCTCGCCGCCGGCAATCCCTCGCGCGGCGACGATGCCCTCGGGCCTCTGCTGCTGGCCGAGCTGGCCGCTCTGGCGCCGGACGGGGTCACGCTGGTGGAGGATTTCCAGTTCCAGATCGAACACGCGCTGGATCTGGTCGGGCAGGACATTGCCCTCTTCATCGATGCCGCGGCAAGCGGCGCAGCCCCCTTCTGCTTTGCAGAGATCCGGCCGGCCCGCAGCCGCGCACCGAGCAGCCACGCCCTGAGCCCCGACGCGGTGTTGCAGGTGTATGCGGAGACCCTCGGCGTGCCGCCACCGGCTTTCGTACTGGCCGTGCGGGGCGCATCCTTCGCACTGGGGGCGCCCCTGTCGTCTGTGGCCCAGGCTCATCTGGAGGCGGCGCGACCGCTTCTGGCGGCCTGTCTGGCCCACCCGGACGTGGACGCGTGGCGGCGCCTCGTGCATCCGCGCCCGTCCGCAGCGGACTGAATCAGGCCGCGACGCGACGCTGGGAGTATTCGTTGAGCAGCAGGGAAATGGCGTGGGCGGCGCCTTCCGGCAGATTCAGGGTTTTCCGCAGCTGCGCCACAAACACCGGACACCCCGCGCCATGGTTCGGACCGCGGACCAGCAGGAGCTGGTTGCAGGGGACGTCCTGCCAGGCCTCGGACGACACGTCGATATCCACCAGCAGGGACAAGGCCGTCCCGTGCTGCCACACCGCCAGATCGTCGGCGAAGCGTGACAGGGCCATGTCCCGCTCCGACTCCCCGCAACGTCCGAAACCGGAACTCCACACGAGTTCCTCGTGCAAGCGCGTGCCACTTCCGTCGAGGACGCCGATCGCCACCCGCTCCGCGTCCAGGGCACGGAGCAGCTGACGCAGGGCCCGCAGGCTCGCAAAGCGCGCATCGCCCAGGTGGCGCACGAAGGCGGCGCCGGTCAGGGCGGCGTCGGAAACCGGGTCCGTCATGTAGCCCGACGGTGCACCCGCCGCGTGCCACTGGGTGCCGTCCAGGGCCCCTGCTTCACGTCTGATCTCAAGCATCGCGTCTGCTCCTCAATGCGGCTCCGCCGGGCGGAGCCTGATTCCGGAAGGAGGGTCCGGTCGCGGGCTTTTTTTCCCGTTTCGCGGCGCCATCCGATGACGGGAAAGTGTACGGATTCATCCGTCCGGCATTCGTGCACAATTCCGCAGACATTCTGCCACAAATCACAAAAACATCGAATTTGTCACAAACATTCAAATCATGCCGTCCGCGGCGGAGGCTGCCGGCCGCCAGACTCCGTACCTCGCATCGGGCGGCATCACGTTGTGACGGCACC
>DAOQMM010000048.1:16080-24085 GCA_035335645.1 Rhodocyclaceae bacterium
GCCGGCCGCCAGACTCCGTACCTCGCATCGGGCGGCATCACGTTGTGACGGCACCATGAAAAAGCCCTCCGGATAGCGGAGGGCTTTCAGGGGCAACCGCGCCGACGACGGCGCAGGGTGGTCAGGCCGTCTTGCGATTGCGCTGCATGGCCATGATCTTGGCCTGCACATAGCCCTTCAGCTCGCGGAAGGGGACAGGCTTGCCATACAAGGTCACGTCTGCCGGCAGGCCGCCGTTCTCGGCGATTTCCTCGTCGGTCAGGCCGCTCACCACGACGATGTCCAGATCGGCCAGCTGCGGATCGGCCCGCAGGCGGCGGATCATCTCGAAGCCGTCGATGCCCGGCATGCGCAGGTCGGTGATGAGCAGATCCGGCGGCATGCGGCCGATTTCCAGCAGGCCGTCGATGCCGCTCGCCACCATGCGCACCTGGACGGCCAGCCCCCAGGACGAGAACGTGTGCTCGTAGAGCTTCTGCAAGATGCCATCGTCCTCGGCGACCAGCACCTGCAGGACACCGGGCGGCCGGGACACGGTCTGACCGCCACCGGCCGCCGCGCGGGCCCGGAAGTCCTCGATGGAACTGACCCGGATCCGGCGATGCCCGCCAGCGGTCTTCCACCCTTCCAGCAGGCCGTTTTCCACCATCTGCTGGACGGTACCCAGCGAAAGACCCAGCCGCTGGGCGGCTTCGGTCGTGCTGCAGTATTCCTTTTCCGGAACTTCAGTGTTGGCAGACATGGTCAGGGCAGCAGGCGATCAACGTGAACAGGCATGATCTTAACAGTAACGAAACGTATGGAATACCCATACACCTACAACTAAAGGAATAGGCAGTAGAGTATCAGAATGGGATATCGTCATCAAAATCATTGAATGCCGCGCCGCCCGCAGGCTTGCGGGGCGGTGCGGACGGGGCCGGAGCCGCGGCCGGAGCGCCGCCGAAGGCCGTCTCCCGCGGTGCGGCGCCGCCGTATCCACCGCCATATCCCCCCTCGCTGCGAGCCGGGGCGTCGCCGCCCCCCATGCCCTGCCGGCTGCCCAGCATCTTCATCTCGTCGGCCCGGATCTCGGTGGTGTAACGGTCCTGGCCATCCTTGTCCTGCCACTTGCGGGTACGCAGGGAGCCCTCGATGTACACCTGGCTGCCCTTGCGCAGATACTGGCCGGCGATTTCGGCGAGCTTGCCGAAGAAGGCCACCCGGTGCCACTCGGTCGCTTCGCGCTTCTCGCCGCTGGCCTTGTCGCGCCACGTGTCGGTGGTGGCGACGGTGATGTTGCAGATCGCATCGCCGCTGGGGGCGTAGCGCGTTTCCGGATCCTTGCCCAGATTGCCGACGAGGATCACCTTGTTGACCGATGCCATAGTTCTCTCCTGAATGTAAGTCCGATGGAGCCGCGCCGATGGGTGGCGGGCAGGGGGGCGGGGCGGATCAGGCCGGGACGACGCGCCGGGCCGGCGGCGTCATGCCGGCGGCGAGCGCCAGCCACACCAGAGCCAGGCCGCCGCCCAGCAGGGACACCGCACCGGGCCCCTCGTGCTGCGCCAGCCAGCCACCGAGCGCTCCGCCAAGGAACAGCCCGAGGGACTGCAACGTGTTGTACACCCCGAGCGCCGTCCCCTTGGCGTGGGCCGGGGCGATCTTGGAAATCCACGACGGCTGGGTGGCCTCGAGGACATTGAAGGCGACGAAGAACAGGGTCAGCAGGATGGCCAGCGGCCACAAGCCCGCCGAACCTTCCACATAAAGCCCGATCTGCACCACCAGCAGCAAAGCGATGGCGGTGTTGAAGACCGGCTTCATGGCCCCTTTGCGCTCCGCCATGATGATGGCCGGTACCATGACCGCAAAGGACAGCAGCACGGCCGGCAGATAGATCTTCCAGTGTTCCGCCACGGGCAGGCCGGCGCGCACCAGTCCCGCCGGCACCAGCACCCACATGGCCGTCTGCATGAGGTGCAGGGCAAACACACCGAAGTTGAGGCGCATGAGCTGGCCATTGCCGAGCACCTCGGCAAAACGCCCGGTGGCCCGCGGCACCGGCGGCGCGGCGGGCACCACGAACAGCACCGTGAGGATCGCGCCCCCCGCCAGCACGGCAGTCAGCCAGAACAGCCCGCTCATGCCGATGATCCCGTAAAGCACCGGCGCCGCCACCATGGAGAGGGCAAACACCAGGCCGATGGACGAGCCGATCATGGCCATCACCTTGGTGCGGTGCTGGTCGCGGGTGAGGTCGGCGGCCAGCGCGGTGACCGCCGCAGAAATGGCGCCGGCGCCCTGCAGCACGCGGCCCATGGCAATCGTCGTCACATCCTGGGCAAGCGCCGCCACCACGCTGCCGGCGACGAAGAGCAGCAGGCCGAAGACGATCACCGGCTTGCGTCCGAAGCGGTCCGACGCGGTCCCGAAGGGAATCTGCAGGAAAGCCTGGGTCAGGCCATAGGCGCCGATGGCAAAGCCCACCAGGCCCACGTTGTCGCCGCCGGGCAGACCGTGGGCATGCACCGCGAACACCGGCAGGACCAGGAACAGGCCCAGCATGCGCAGCGCAAAGATCGCCGCCAGCGAAACGCCTGCACGGCGCTCGGCCGGACTCATCTTGTCGTCGTTCTGGGAAGCCATGAATCGTGCTGCGTCGGGAGGGGGAAGAGGCGTATATTAACAGGTTGCCCCCACCCCGAATGCCCCATGGACGCCATCCGAATCCGCGGTGCCCGCACCCACAACCTCAAGAATGTCGCCCTCGACATCCCCCGCGACCGGCTCACCGTGATCACCGGCCTGTCGGGCTCGGGCAAGAGCTCCCTGGCTTTCGACACCCTCTACGCCGAGGGGCAGCGGCGCTACGTGGAATCCCTCTCCGCCTACGCCCGGCAGTTCCTGCAGCTGATGGAAAAGCCCGACGTGGACCTCATCGAGGGCCTCTCCCCGGCCATCTCCATCGAGCAGAAGGCCACCAGCCACAACCCCCGCTCCACCGTCGGCACCGTCACCGAGATCCACGACTACCTGCGCCTGCTCTACGCCCGCGCCGGTACGCCCCACTGTCCGGACCACCCCGAGCACGCCCTGGAGGCCCAGAGCGTGTCCCAGATGGTGGACGCCGTGCTGGCCCTGCCGGAAGACACCCGGCTGATGATCGTCGCGCCGGTCATCTCCGGCCGCAAGGGCGAACAGGCCGACCTCTTCGCCGAGCTGCGCGCCCAGGGCTTCGTGCGCGTCCGCGTGGACGGCGCCGTTCACGAGCTGGACAGCCTGCCCGCCCTCGACAAGAACCGCCGCCACAGCATCGAGGTGGTGGTGGACCGCTTCAAGGTGCGCCAGGACCTGCGCGGGCGCATCGCCGAATCCTTCGAAACGGCCCTCACCCACGCCGAGGGCCGCGCCATCGCCGTGGAGATGGACAGCGGCACCGAGCACCTCTTCTCGGCGCGCTTCGCCTGTCCGGTGTGCAGCTTCGCCCTCGCCGAGCTCGAGCCACGCCTGTTCTCCTTCAACAACCCGGCCGGCGCCTGTCCCAGGTGTGACGGCCTCGGCACCGTGGAGTTCTTCGACCCGGCGCGGGTCGTCGCCCACCCGGAGCTGTCCCTCGCCGCCGGCGCCATCCGCGGCTGGGACCGCCGCAACCAGTTCTATTTCCAGCTCCTCGCCAGCCTCGCCAGCCACTACGAATTCGACATCGACACGCCTTTCGAGTCCCTGCCGGACGCCCTCCGCCAGGTGGTGCTGCACGGCTCGGGACGCGACAAGATTGCCTTCCGCTACCTGGGCGACGGCGGCAAGGCGGTGCTCAAGGAACACGCCTTCGAAGGCATCATCCCCAACCTGGAACGCCGCTACCGGGAGACCGACTCCCTCGCCGTGCGCGAGGAGCTCGCCAAGTACCGCGCCACCTGCGCCTGCCCGGCCTGCGGCGGCACCCGCCTGCGCACCGAGGCGCGCCACGTCCTCGTCGGCGAGCGCAACCTGTCGGAGGTGAGCCGCCTGCCCCTGGCCCAGTGTCGCGCCTTCTTCGACACCCTGGCCCTCAGCGGCCAGCGCGCCCAGGTGGCCGAGAAGATCGTCGCCGAGATCGCCGCCCGCCTTCAGTTCCTCATCAACGTGGGACTCGACTACCTCACCCTGGACCGCTCCGCCGACACCCTGTCCGGCGGCGAAGCCCAGCGCATCCGCCTCGCCAGCCAGATCGGCTCCGGCCTCACCGGCGTCATGTACGTCCTCGACGAGCCCTCCATCGGCCTGCACCAGCGCGACAACGACCGCCTCCTCGACACCCTGCGGCGCCTGCGCGACATGGGCAACACGGTGATCGTGGTGGAGCACGACGAGGACGCCATCCGCATGGCCGACTACGTGGTGGACATGGGCCCCGGCGCCGGCGAGCACGGCGGGCGGATCATCGCCGCCGGCCGGCCCGAGGACATCGCCGCCCACCCGGAGTCCCTCACCGGCGCCTTCCTGTCCGGCACGCGGACCATCCCCGTGCCGGCCGAACGCCGCGCGCCCGAGCCCGAGCGCCTGCTGCGCATCGAGGGCGCCTCGGGCAACAACCTGCGCGACGTCAGCCTCGAATTGCCCGTCGGGCTGTTCACCTGCGTCACCGGCGTGTCCGGCTCCGGCAAAAGCACCCTCATCAACGACACCCTCTACGCCCACGTGGCCCGCCACCTCAACGGCAGCAGCATGGAGGCCGCGCCGTGCACGGCGCTTGACGGCCTCGACCACTTCGACAAGGTCATCAACGTCGACCAGAGCCCCATCGGCCGCACGCCGCGTTCCAACCCGGCCACCTACACGGGCCTGCTCACGCCCATCCGCGAACTCTTTGCCGGCGTGCCCGACGCCAAGGCCCGCGGCTACGGCCCCGGCCGCTTCAGCTTCAACGTCAAGGGCGGGCGCTGCGAAGCCTGCCAGGGCGACGGCCTGATCAAGGTGGAGATGCACTTCCTGCCGGACATGTACGTCCCCTGCGACATCTGCCACGGCAAGCGCTACAACCGGGAAACCCTGGAAATCCGCTACAAGGGCAAGACCATCTACGACGTGCTGGAGATGACCGTCGAGCAGGCCCTGGATTTCTTTGCCCCGGTGCCCGTGGTCGCCCGCAAGCTCGACACCCTGATGCAGGTCGGCCTCGGCTACATCCGCCTGGGCCAGAGCGCCACCACCCTCTCCGGCGGCGAGGCCCAGCGCGTCAAGCTGGCCCTCGAACTCTCCAAGCGCGACACCGGCCGCACCCTCTACATCCTCGACGAACCCACCACCGGCCTGCACTTCGCCGACATCGAACTGCTCCTCAGCGTCCTCCACCGCCTGCGCGACCACGGCAACACGGTGGTCGTCATCGAGCACAACCTGGACGTGATCAAGACCGCCGACTGGCTCATCGACCTGGGCCCCGAGGGCGGCAACGGCGGGGGCCTGATCGTCGCCGCCGGCACCCCGGAAGCCCTCGCCGCCCATCCCGCCAGCCACACCGGCCGCTACCTCGCCCGCCTCCTGAAGGCCTGAAGCCCATGACCGATCTCTGGCCGCGTCTCGCCGCCTGCCTCGAACACCTCGCGCCCGCCGTGCCGGCCGACGCCCTGGCCGAAGCCGACACCCACCGGGACACCCTGGCGCCCCGCCTCGTCGCCGTGCTCGACGGCCTCGTCGCCGACCCCACCCCCGCCCGCGCCGACGGCTATGTGCTGCACCTCTACGCCATGCTGCTCCTCGCCTGCTGGCGCGATGCCCGCGCCTACCGGCCCCTGGCGGCCCTCGGCCACCTGGACGAGCGCATCATCGACGAAGTCTTCGGCCAGCTCGTGCACGACACCTACGGCCGCGCCCTTGCCTCCACCTGCGACGGCGACCTGGCGCCCCTCACGGCCCTCGCCGACGACCCCGCCGCCAGCCAGTGGGCCCGCGCCGCAGCGCTGGAGGCCCTGCTTGTCGCCGCCCTCGAAGGGCGCGCAGCGCGCACCGCCGTCATCGCCTTCCTGGCTGACTTCGGCGCCCGCGAGGCCCAGGCCCTGCGCGACAATCCGGCCGACGGGGAGCACTTCCAGCTCATCGACGTGGTCGCCGTGACCGCCGCCGACCTGGGCGCCGTCGAACTCCTGCCCGCCATCGAGGCCTGGTATCGGGAAGGCCTCATCGACAGCAGCTTCGCCGAGGCCGCCGACATCGCCGCCGACATCGCCCGCAGCCCGGACGACTGCCGCGCCGCCCTGCGCCACAAGGGCCACGGCCTGATTGACGACGTGGCCGCCGAAGTCGCCCTGTGGCCCGCCTTCCACAGCGCCCCGCCGGTACGCGGGCCGGCCCTGCCCCTCGGCCTGGTGCGCGAACCTTTCGTGCGCGACGGCGTCAAGGTGGGACGCAACGACCCCTGCCCCTGCGGCAGCGGTCGCAAATACAAGAAGTGCCACGGCGCCGCGGTCTGAGCCGCCGGCTGCAACACCCCCGCAATCCTGCCGCCATCCGGACGCCCCACGGACTCCGCTAGCCTTCGACCCAACGCCTCCTGCCAAACCGCCCATGACCGACACGCCCGCAACCGCCGAGAACCCGGCCTTCGACCTGGACGACTTTGAAGTCCGCGTCCTCGCCGTCCTCATCGAGAAATCCTTCGTCACGCCCGACATCTATCCCCTGTCCCTCAACGCCCTCCTCGCCGGCTGCAACCAGCTCACCGGCCGCGAGCCGGTGATGAGCCTGTCCGAGACCGCCGTGCAGGACGCCCTCGACCGCCTTGCCGAGCGGGGACTCGTCAGCCAGCGCCACCAGGCCGGCGCGCGGGTGGCCAAGTGGGAACACCAGATCCGCCTGCGCCATTCCCTCACCCCGCCCATGCAGGCGGTGCTGGCCCTGCTGATGCTGCGCGGCCCCCAGACGCCGGCCGAGATCCGCGCCCGCTGCGACCGCCTGCACGCCTTCACGTCCACCGCGGAGGTCGAGGAGATCCTCGAAAAGCTCGGCGACAAGTTCCCGCCCATGGTCGTCCAGTTGCCCAAGGCGCCGGGCACCAAGGAAGCCCGCTTCGCCCACCTGCTGGCCGGCGAAGGGGCCGTGGCCGCCCTCGGTCACACCACGGAGGCCGGCGATGCGCCCTCGCCGCGGAGCGGCCGGGTGGCCGAACTGGAAGACGAAGTCCGCCGTCTGCGCCAGCAGGTGGACTGGCTGACCGCCGAATTCGAAGCCTTCCGCAAGCAGTTCCAGTAAGTCCGTCCCGCATTCCCCGAGGCACTCATGCTCGTTCATCCCCAGTTCAACCCGGTCGCGCTCTCCATTGGTCCCCTCGACGTGCGCTGGTACGGCCTCATGTACCTCACCGCCTTCATCCTCTTCGTGGCCCTTGGCCGTGCCCATGCCCGGCGCCGGCCGGAACTCGGCTGGGACGCCCAGCAGATCGACGACCTGCTGTTCTACGGGGTGCTCGGCGTGATCCTCGGCGGGCGGCTCGGATACATCCTGTTCTACAAACCGGCGTACTACTTCTCGCATCCCGTCGAGATGTTCGCCGTCTGGCAGGGCGGCATGGCTTTCCACGGCGGCTTCCTCGGCGTGCTCATCGCCGTCTGGCTGTTCGCCCGCAGTCACGACCGCCCATGGCTGGCGGTCACGGACTTCATCGCCCCGCTCGTCCCCCTCGGCCTGGCGGCAGGACGCCTGGGCAACTTCATCAACGGCGAACTGGTCGGCCGTGTCACAGACGTGCCCTGGGCGATGATCTTCCCGCAGGTGGACATGCAACCGCGCCACCCGTCCCAGCTCTACCAGTTCACCCTCGAAGGTGTATGCCTGTTCGTGCTGTTGTGGGTCTTCTCCGCCAAGCCGCGGCCGCGGGGTCTGGTCTCGGCGGTGTTCCTCATCGGCTACGGCGGTTTCCGCTTCCTGGCGGAATTCGGCCGGGAGCCCGACGACTTCCTCGGCCTGCTCGCCCTCAACCTGTCCATGGGACAGTGGCTGTCCCTGCCGATGATCGTGATCGGCATCGTCATGGCGGTGATTGCCG
>DAOQMM010000049.1:0-24066 GCA_035335645.1 Rhodocyclaceae bacterium
GTACACGCCCTGCTCACAGCCTGATTCATGCCCATCTCCCCCAGACGTTCATCGCCCGCCCGCCCCCTGCCCGAAGACAGTCTGGCCCACGCACTGTGCTGTGCCGCAGAGCTGATTGCCCGTGTCGCCGGCGGTGCTGCCCTGACCGATATTCTCGCGGACCTGTGGGTGTCGCGCCCAGCCACACCGCCAGCGGTCCGGGGCGCGATTCAGGATCTGACTTACGGCACGCTGCGGGATTACGGCCGACAGGACTTCATCCTGGGTCGCCTGCTGGACAAGTCGCTGCCTGAACCCGTTCAGTCGCTCCTGCGGGTCGCGCTGCACCGCCTCGATGTTCGACCGGAGACTGCGCATACGGTGGTCGATCAAGCCGTGAATGCCGCGGCCACCCTCCTTTCAGGGCGCTTCAAGGGTGTGGTGAATGGTGTGCTGCGGAACGCGTTGCGCCAGTCCGCCACGCTCCGCTACGCGGCCGATGCCGATCTCGTCGCCGAGATGCGGCATCCGCCCTGGTGGATTCGCCGTGTGCGGGACCAGCATCCCCAGGACTGGCGGAACGTGCTCGCCGCGGGGAACGTACATCCTCCGATGGCGTTGCGGGTCAACCGTCGGCGCAGCACCCCGGAGGCCGCGGCAGCTGAACTCGCCGAGGCCGGACTGAGCGCCCGGACCTGGCCCGGTGGCGCCCTTCTCCTGGAACGACCGGTGCCGGTCGTCCGCATTCCAGGTTTCGCGGAAGGGCGGGTGTCCGTGCAGGACATCGGGGCCCAGGCGGCGGCACCGCTACTGGACGTGGCCAGCGGACAGCACGTGCTCGACGCCTGTGCGGCACCCGGCGGCAAGACTGCCCACCTGCTGGAATTGGCGGACGTGGACCTGCTGGCTCTGGACGCCGATCCGCAACGGGCCCGCCGCATCGACGAGAATCTGCAGCGCCTCGGTCTGAGCGCCCGTGTCATGGCCGCAGATTGCCGTGCGATCGATCGCTGGTGGGACGGCCGTCCCTTCGACCGCATCCTGGCGGACGTGCCCTGCTCGGCCTCCGGGGTGGTCCGCCGTCACCCGGACATCAAGTGGCTGCGCCGCTCCGGTGACATCGGCCGCTTCGCCGCCCAGCAGGCCGAGATTCTCGACGCCCTGTGGCAGGTGCTCGCCCCAGGTGGCAAAATGCTTTACGCGACCTGTTCGGTGTTCCGGGAGGAAAACCAGGATCAGGTCGCCCGGTTCGCGGCTTCGCATGCGGACTGTCATCGCCTGACCATCGAGGGCCAAACCGATCGGCAGTTCCTGCCTTGCGCCGACCATGACGGATTTTTCTACGCCCTGCTCCACAAGGCTGCCTGAGCGTCGCCGCTTCCTGCACCGCCTGAGCGCCGTCGCCGGCGGTGTGGTGCTGGGCGGTCTGGCAATGCCCGCGTGGACGGCCGAGGCCGACATCCGTTCCGCGTCCCTGGTCCTGACGGACGACCTGTACGTGCTTCACGCAGACATCGTCGCCGAGCTCGGTTCGCTGCTGGGGGACGTACTGATGCGTGGCGTGTCCCTGTTCTTCGTCGTCGAGTTCCAGCTCACGTCGTCGCGCTGGTACTGGCTCGATGAAGAGATCGCCAACCGTACGCTCACCTACCGCCTGTCCTACCAGGCCCTCACGCGCCAGTACCGCCTGTCGGTGGGGGCGCTGCACCAGAACTTCATGACCCTGGATGAGGCGCTGCGCACCATGCTGCGCGTGCGCAACTGGGGTGTCCTGGACCGCGCCGCCGTGAAGCCGGGGCACAGCTACAACGCGGCCATGCGCTTCCGCCTCGATGTGGCGGAGTTGCCCAAGCCCCTGCAGGTCAGTGCGTTCGGCCGTCCGGACTGGAACCTGTCCTCCGATTGGCTGCGCTGGACCTTTGTTCCGCAGAGGGACGCCAAGTGAGACCGACGGCCCTGGTCGTCGCCGCGGCGGTCGCAGGCATCCTGCTGTTCCTGCTGGCCACGGCGAGCGCCAACACGCCCCTGTTCGCCCGCAACTACACGTTGTTGCTGGGGCTCAATGGCGCCATCACGGTAGGCTTGGTCGCGCTTGTGTTCGTCCAGTTGCGGAGCCTGTGGCAAGAGCACCGGGCGCACCTGTTCGGGTCCCGGCTGAAGCTGCGCCTGATGGCAATCTTCGCAGCCGTGGCCGTGGTGCCTGGAGTGCTCGTGTACGCGGTGTCGCTTCAGTTTGCGGTCAAGAGCATCGAGTCCTGGTTCAATGTGCGCGTCGACGCGGCCCTCGACAGCGGGATGCAGCTTGGCCGCACGACGCTCGACTTCCTCCTCGATCAGCTCGCCGAGAAGGGCGGGCAGATGGCCATCGAGCTTGAGACCGGCGGTCCCATACGCGCCACGCGCCTGAACCAGCTGCGGGAGCAGGCCGGGGTGGACAGCGCCACCGTATTTGCCGGCAACGGGCGCGTGCAGGTGACGTCCGAGAGTCAGATGGGCGAGCTCGTGCCCGACTATCCGAGCCCGACCCAGCTCAAGCAGGCCCGCGACACGCGCGGCTATCGCGCCATCGAAGGGGACGCGGCGAGCGGATTGCTGCTGCGGGTGATCCTGCCGATTCCGTCGCGCCATCTCTCCGCCGAGGCGCCGCTGCTCCAGGTGACCCAGGAGGTGCCGCGCAATTTCGCGATCCACGCCGAGAGCGTGCAGAACGTCTATCGCGACTACCAGGAGCTGTCCCTGGCCCGCAATGGCCTCAAGCGCATCTATACCCTGACACTCACGCTGACCCTGCTGCTGGCCTTGTTCGGCGCGGTGGCGGCGGCCTTCGTGCTGACCCGCCGCCTGGCGGCGCCGCTGCTGATCCTGGCTGAAGGGACCGAGGCCGTGGCGGCCGGGGACTTCAGCCCTCGGCGGGCCCTGCCGGCGCGCGACGAACTGGGCGTCCTGACCCAGTCCTTCAACCAGATGACCCGCCAGCTCGAGGAGGCGCGCGGCCTGGCCGAGAAGAATCGGGCGGCCGTCGAGACCAGCCGCGCCTACCTTGAAGGCGTGCTGGCCAACCTGTCCGCCGGCGTGCTTGCGTTCTCTCCCGAGGGCCTGTTGCGGGCCGCCAATCATGGCGCGATGACCATCCTCAACGATCGCCTGGAAGGCTGCGAGCGCACGCCGCTGGAGGCCTGGCCTGCGCATCCGATGTTCCGCGACGCGCTGCTACGGGGCTTTCATGGCAGCGATCCGGACTGGCACGAGCAACTGGAAGTGACCCACGCGGACGGCAGCACCCAGACACTGCTCCTCCATGGCACGCGTTTGCCAGCTGACACCGGTGGCGGCTGGGTGGTGGTCTTCGACGACATCACCCAGCTCATCGCCGCCCAGCGCAACGCGGCCTGGGCCGAGGTGGCGCGGCGCCTTGCCCACGAGATCAAGAACCCGCTGACACCCATCCAGCTTTCTGCCGAGCGCCTGCAGTTCAAGCTGGCGGAGCGCCTCGACGACGAAGGCCGCGAGATGCTGGAGCGCTCCACCCGGACCATCGTCAATCAGGTGGAGTCCATGAAGAACCTGGTGAACGCCTTTCGCGATTACGCGAAGCTGCCGGCGCCGGTGCTTGTTCCCCTCGATCTCAACGCCCTGGTACGGGAAGTGCTCGTGCTTTACGAAGGTTCGCGGGTCATGATCCGCGCCGAACTGGCTGCCGAACTTCCACCGGTGCTGGGCGACGCGACCCAGATCCGCCAGGTCATCCACAATCTGCTGCAGAACGCCGAGGACGCCCTGGTGGACGAACCGGACCCCGAAATCGTGCTGTTGACCAAGTCCGACGCCCGCCGGGTAGACTTGCTGCTGCGCGACAACGGCACCGGCTTTCCGCCGGATCTGCTGTCCCGTGCCTTCGAGCCCTACGTGACGACCAAGTCGCGGGGGACCGGTCTTGGCTTGGCGATCGTCAAGAAAATCATCGATGAACACAGTGGCGAGATCCGTCTCGCCAATCTGGAATCGGGCGGCGCCGAGGTGCGCATCCGCTTCCGCTCAAGCGAGTCACTGGACCATGGCAAAAATCCTGATCGTTGACGACGAAGTCGGCATCCGCGAACTCCTCTCGGAGATCCTGCGCGATGAAGGCCACGACATCATCCTCGCCGAAAACGCCGCTGCCGCCCGGGCCGCCCGCAATGCAGCGCGCCCCGATCTGGTGCTCCTCGATATCTGGATGCCCGACACGGATGGTGTCAGCCTGCTCAAGGAATGGTCCGGCAATGGCCAGCTCACCATGCCAGTGGTGATGATGTCCGGCCACGGCACCATCGACACCGCGGTGGAAGCGACCCGCATCGGCGCGATGGAGTTCCTCGAAAAGCCGATTGCCCTGCAAAAGCTGCTGGCGGCGGTGAAGCGTGGCCTCGCGCGGGTCAAGCCGACCCACGCGCCCAGTCCGCTGGGACTGGCAGCCTTCTCGCGTTCGCCCGCCCTGCGCGATCTGCGCAAGCGCCTCGAGCAGGTGGCCGAGAAGTCCCGCATCATCCTGCTGCGGGTCGGTCCCGGCAGTCTCGCCGAACTGTGCGCGCGCACCCTGCAGCGGGCCGGCACGCCGTGGCTGGATCTGTCCCTGACCACCATGCCGCTGGAGCTCAATACCCTTGAGAGCGCCCGCAACGGCGTGCTCTATATTCCCGAACTGATCTACCTGTCGCGTCCCCAGCAGAAGAATCTGGTGTTCGCCATGGATCGCCTGGAACGTCACGGTCAGACGCTCGTGGTGGCCACCGAGCATCGCCCGGAGGAGCTTGTCGAACACGGCTGGGACGAAAGGGTGGTGCTGCGCCTGTTCGAAGTTTCCCTCGCGCCGCCGGCCTTGTCCGAGATCCGCGACGACATTCCGGAGATCGCCGGCCAGATCCTGCTGCATTACGTGGAGGCCGGCGAGGTCCCGTCGAGGCGCCTTTCGTCGGCAGCGCTCAATGCCTTGCGCAATCAGAACTGGAGCGGCGGTTACAGCGAGCTCAAGGCAGTGGTGAAGTCCCTCGCCCTGGGCACGCTGGAAGACGAGATTTCCATGGACGACGTGGCCCATCTGCTCGTCAAGGCGCCGTCCACGGCCTTCGGGCTGCCCCTCGACCTGCCCCTGCGCGAGGCCCGCGAAATGTTCGAACGTCTCTACTTCGAGCATCATCTGCAACTGGACGGCGGCAACATGACCCGGCTCGCCGAAAAGACCGGCCTGGAGCGCACCCACCTCTACCGCAAGCTCAAGCAGCTGGGCATCAGCGTAGGGCGGCGTCACGAGGAAGCGAGTTCCTGACCGGCCCGCGACGGTTGCCGGCGATTGATCCAGCCCATCGCCGCCGGACGGGCAAATGACGGATAATCCCGCCTTTGCCGCACTGGCGGCACGCTGCCGAGGATACGACGTGAGCCGTCCCAAGAACGATACCTTCCTGCGCGCCCTGCTGCGCCAGCCCACCGACTACACGCCCGTCTGGCTGATGCGTCAGGCTGGCCGCTATCTGCCCGAATACCGCGAGACCCGCAAGCGTGCCGGCAGCTTCCTCGATCTCTGCAAGAACCCCAGCCTGGCCTGCGAAGTCACCCTGCAGCCTCTCGCCCGCTACAACCTGGACGCGGCCATCCTCTTCTCCGACATCCTCACCGTGCCGGACGCCATGGGCCTGGGCCTGTATTTCTCAGAAGGCGAAGGCCCGCGCTTCGAGCGCCCGCTCAAGGAGGAATGGGAGATCCGCAACCTGGCAGTGCCCGATCCCAACCTGGAACTGGGCTACGTGATGGACGCAGTCTCCGAGATCCGCCGCGCCCTCGACGGCTCGGTGCCGCTGATCGGCTTCTCCGGCAGTCCGTGGACCTTGGCCTGTTACATGGTGGAAGGGGGTGGCTCGGACGACTACCGCAAGATCAAGACCCTGCTCTACACCCGGCCGGACCTGCTGCATCACATTCTGGACATCACCGCCCAGGCCGTCACCGCCTATCTCAATGCGCAGATCGAAGCCGGCGCCCAGGCTGTGATGATCTTCGATTCCTGGGGTGGCGTGCTGGCCCACGACGCCTACAAGACCTTTTCGCTGGCCTACATGCGGCGCATCCTCGCGGGCCTGATCCGTGAGAAGGACGGCGAACGCGTGCCCGCCATCGTCTTCACCAAGGGTGGCGGGTTGTGGCTGGAAGACATCGCCGCCAGTGGCACCGACGCGGTCGGACTGGACTGGACCGTCGATATCGGGGCAGCCCGCCGGCAGGTTGGCGACCGGGTGGCGCTGCAGGGTAATCTGGATCCTTCGGTGCTGTTCGGCAGCCCTGAAGCCGTGGCGGAGGAAGCACGCAGGGTTCTGGACGCGTTCGGCCCCCATCCGGGCCACGTGTTCAACCTGGGCCATGGCATTTCCCTGCATACGCCGCCGGACAATGTCTCGGTCCTGGTGCAGACGGTGCACGCCCATAGCCGGGCGCTGCGGCAGCAGGCCGAGTGAGATCCCGGAACGTGGTCCGAGGCCGGCGTTGCCGGCCTTTTTTGTTGAGCACGTCGCAGGGGCCGGCCTTGCAGCCGAACCGTATTTGGCGAATTCGCACGCCGCGGGCGAATGCACGGAGATGGAATGACAATGGCGTGGGTCCGGCAGCTTGCCCGGAGCGGGACGCGTCAAGCACTTTTTTTGCGCGAGCGGCCTTGACTTGTGCACAGCCGCATGATTCCCGCCAGACAGCCCTCACCAAAATTGAGGTGATCCGGCGTATGTTTATAAAGCATTGTATTTAAACGATTAAAATTTTGCCTAGGAAATGAGCAGGGTAGGATGAAGCCTGTTGGCAGGCGGGTTTGGCAGGTTTTCACAGGGGTTTCCCACAAAGTTATCCACAGAATGTGTGGACAATGGGAAATACCGCGACCGGGCAAGCATTTCAGGGATATTTCAGAAGCGTTGCGTGATGAATGCGGCGCAAATTGCTGATTTATATGGAAATAAACAAGATTTAACAACATTGAGAAATTGCCGTGCATGTCGTCCGAGTGGCACTTCCCGTCCCGCTTCCGCAACTGTTTGATTACACATCTGAAAATGTGTCCGAATCGGATGTGGGGCGGTGTGTGCGGGTTCCCTTCGGACCCGCCGAGAAAAACGGCGTCATCCTTGCGATCGACCCGCCGGATGGGATCACGCCGGAGCGTCTCAAATCCGTCCTGGCCATCCAGCGCGACGCGCCTGCCCTGCCCGCGGACTGGCTGGCGCTGGTGGACTTCGCGGCCCGCTACTACCAGCACCCCCTCGGTGAAGTGATTGCCCTTGCCCTGCCGCCTCGCCTGCGTCGCGCGGATGCCGTCGCCGGCGATGAAGCGGACCCCTTGCTCGACGTGACGCCGGACGGCCACCTTGCCTTGGGGCGTAGCACGCGCGAAAGCCGTGCCCTGGCGGTGGTCCGCCGGCTGGCCGCGGAGGGCGCGGTCCGGCGTGCTGCATTGCGGGCGGCCGAGGGAGCGGCTGTCGCCGATGCCCTGCGCCGGGGGTGGCTTGCCGCCTCCGCCGCAGACGAACCGGCGCGCATGGCCACCGCGCCTGAGCTCACGGAGGAACAGCGCGCCGCCGTGGCGCGTCTCGCCGACGGATTCGGGCGCTACCAGCCCTTTCTGCTGGTCGGCGTGACCGGCAGTGGCAAAACCGAGGTGTATCTGCGCCTCGTCCGCGAGGCGATCACCCGCGGCGGGCAGGCGCTGATCCTGGTGCCCGAGATCGCGCTCACGCCCCAGCTCGAAGCCCGCGTGGCCGGGCGCTTTCCCGCTGCGCGGGTGGTGAGCCTGCATTCCGGACTGGGCGAGGCGGCCCGCTCGCAGGGCTTCGTGCAGGCCCTGGAAGGCCGTGCCGACATTGTCCTGGGCACGCGCCTCGCCGTGTTCACGCCCCTGCCCCGCCTCGCCCTGATCGTCGTGGATGAGGAACACGATCCGTCCTACAAGCAGCAGGAAGGCGTGCGCTACTCGGCCCGCGACCTCGCGGTGTGGCGCGGCCGGCAACGCGGCGTGCCGGTCGTGCTGGGCTCGGCCACGCCTTCCCTCGAAAGCTGGCACGCGGCCGAGCAGGGGCGCTATGGCCGTGTGGAACTGACGCGCCGGGCGATTGCGGCCACCCTGCCTGCCGTGCGCACCCTCGACGTGCGCCGCGAGAAGCTGGATCACGGGCTGGCCCCGCGCCTGCTGGAGGCGCTCGATGTCCGTCTGCAGCGGGGTGAGCAGAGCCTGGTGTTCCTCAACCGGCGGGGCTATGCCCCGGTCCTGTCGTGTCCTTCCTGTGGCTGGGTGAGCCGCTGCCTCCATTGCTCTGCCAACATGGTGCTGCACCTGACCGACCGCCGCCTGCGCTGCCATCACTGCAGCTTCGAGACAGGTCTGCCGGTGGCGTGCCCGGACTGCGGCGACGTGGACATCCAGCCCTTCGGGCGCGGTACCCAGCGGGTCGAAGAGGTACTGACCGAGCGCTTCCCCGCCGCGCGGGTGGTGCGCGTGGACCGCGATTCGGCGCGTACCCGGCGCCAATGGGAAGCTCTGCTGGAACAGATCGGCAATGGGGCTGCGGACATTCTGGTGGGCACCCAGATGATGGCGAAGGGCCATGACTTTCCGCGCCTGACCCTGGTGGGCGTCCTGAATGCCGATGCGTCCCTGTTTGCCGCCGATTACCGTGCGCCGGAGCGCCTCTTCCAGCAGCTCATGCAGGTCGGTGGGCGGGCGGGCCGGGGTGCACTGCCCGGCGAGGTGTTGATCCAGACGCAGTATCCAGAGCACCCGCTCTATCAGTGCCTCGCTGCCCATGACTTCAGCCGCTACGCCGCGCTGCAGCTGGCGGAACGTCGTCAGGCCCGCTTTCCCCCGTTTGCCGCCAATGCCCTGTTGTGTGCCAATGCGGCCGAGGTGGCGACGGCGCTCGACTGGCTCAAGGCCGCTCGCGCCGCTGCCGAGCCCCTGGCGGTGGCCCACGGCGTGCACCTCTTCGACCCCGTACCGATGCGCATGGTGCGCCTGGCACGCCGGGAGCGGGCCCAGCTGCTGGTGGAGGCCGCCACGCGGGGTGCGTTGCAGGGCTTTCTCACGGCGTGGTCGCGCCTGCTGTGGTCACAACGGCCCCCCCGCGACCTACGCTGGCATCTGGATGTGGACCCGGCCGAAGTCTGAGCGCAGGCGCCGCTCACTCCAGCGTACCCGCAGAGCGTAGCCGGCGGCTGACCTCGCGCCCCATGTTCATCATCAGGAGGGCGAACTGCTCGACGTCGCATTCGTAGAGCGCCTGCAGCGCCTCGGCGGGGATCTCCAGGGCGCGACTGGCGCAGAGGGCGCGTACCGTGGCGCTGCGCGGCGAAAGATCCATCAGGGCCATTTCTCCAAAGCAGTCCCCCGCACTGAGCTGGCGCAGGACCCGCCGCCCCCGCGGGCCGCCCTTGCTCACTTCGACCTGCCCGGCCTCGAGGATGAAGAAGGTGTCACCGGGCGCGTGCTCTTCGCAGAATACATGTCCCGCCTGGGCGTCCACGATTCGCGAGGCCCGTAGCAGAACCTCCAGTGTCCGGGGGGTGAGACCGCCGAAGAGGGGCATCCCTTGCAATTGAGCGATGCGGGCGGCGGTGAGCGGCACGGTGGATTCCTTCGGGGGGCTGGCCGATGGGCCGGAGATATCCTGTTTATAGCGCGTGCGCCCGGCATTGACACGTCGTCACGGAGGCCGTGCGCCCGCGGCATGTTCTGCACACTGTGAAAAAGTACGACGTCGGATGCGAAATAGTGCGCAGCGTGACCGCATGCTCCGGTGCTATCGTGAGCCCGTATTCCAATCGCCTTTCCCGGGGCCTCGTCATGCGTGCCATTCTGCTCGTCTGCTTTCTGCTCGCCCTCGCGGCCGCCCAGCCCGTGCCTGCCGCCGATCTGGACCTCAACCTGCGCATGCCCGGCTTGAGCCTTTCCATCGGAGAGCGCGACCGGGATGGGCGCTACTGGGATGGGCGGCAGTGGCGGGACGAACGGTGGTGGGGCGAGAACTGCCATCGTTACGAGGGCCACAAGGACTTCCGCGGCCACTGCGAGCGTCGCGGTCCGGGTGTCGGTCGTGACTGTCCGCCGGGACAGGCCAAGAAGGGCCGGTGCTGAGCGTCGCCGCTCAACGGTTCGCCGTTACCAGCTGTCCCACCAGCCGCGCGCACTGCGCCTGCAGCCGCGCCGAATCTGCCAGGCCCTCGATGAAGCGGGCGGGAATGCCCGACAGGCCCGTCTGCGCACCTGCGAGGGCGCCCGTGAGGATCGCCCGCGCCTGATTCTGACCGCCGCCATTGACTGCATGCAGGACGGCCGATTCGAAGTCGTCCGCGAAGCGGGCCGCCAGATAGTAGGCCGCCGGAAACTGGTGATACACCGCGCACGGCATGCCATACACCAGCGAAACCTTCCAGGCTGGTTCGATACGGATGTCCGGATCGCGGGCCGCGCGCGCGATGAAAGCCGGGCCCAGCAGCGCGTCGGGTGAGGGAAAGCGTCCGGCCACCGGTGCTTCGGCGGCGCCGGGTGCGGGCGCCTGAAGGGCCCCCTGGGTGACCGTATGGAAGGGCAAGGTGCCCGCCTTGACCCGCGCCATCAGCGTGCCCGACACGTCCCCGTCCAGGGGATGTCCCTCCACCAGCAGTCCCAGGATGGCCCCAAAGGCGACGGTCATCGCCACCACAGTGCCGTCGGTCTGGGTCAGGAGCGTATTGCGCGTCACGGCCGCCGCGAGCTCCGCGGGTTCGAGGGCATAGCGAACTGCGATGGCGATGATCCGCTCGGCGGCCTCCGTGGTATCGGCCGGTCCGCCGCAGCGTCCCCAGGGCTGGCCGTCCTGCACGCGGCGGCGCCAGGCCTCGCGGATCGACTGACTGGTGTAGCCGCCCGGTCCCTGCATGGGGGTCCCGTCCAGCTGGGGGAAAAACTCGTCGTCCAGGCAGCGGCAGAAGTCCGCCTCGTCGTAGCCGCCCCGCTCCACCAGCGAGCGCAGGGTGATGGCCAGCAGGATGCCGGCCTGCGAGGGTTCGCCAGGTTTCAGGCCGGCGTGATAGCGATCCGGGCGCGGCGCGGTGTAATCGGTGATCCACGGGCCGTAATCGCGCTGGAGGGCATCCAGGTCGTAATACCAGTGAGGGCCAACCGCCAGTGCGTCGCCAATGAACGCCCCCATGAGCGCCCCGAGGGCGCGGTCTTTGAGATCGGATTCACGCATGAGTGGACTTTCGTGGTCAGGACGATTCTTCCATCGTAGCCGCAAAAAACTGCCACGCCAGCTTCAGCGCGTCCGGTCCGCGGGGCTCCGAGAAGGCGAAGCCGGCGGCGCCACCGCTCCAGGCGTGACCCAGCCCGTGGATGGTGATCACGCGCAGCCAGGGGCGCCCATTGTGGCGCCAGTCGTGACGCTGGCAGGGCAGGCGCGTACCGCGGCGGATCTCGCCCCGCGACTCGCCAAGCGGCGTGCCGGCGGACAGTGTGGCCCGCCACAGGTCAGCGGTGGCGGAGGCATTGCCGGGTGCGACGACGCCGTCGGCATCGCCATGGATCAGGATCAGGGGGGGCGGCGGAAGCCCCCGCAGCAGGTCGCGGACCCGGTTCAGATCGGGGCTCCGCCGGCCCTGCATCGCCTGAGCGGCCTGGAGGGGCGTGACTGCGCTCTCCGGTGCGGCGCCGGAATGGCTGCCGACGGCGGTGAAGTGTGTCGGCCGGTGGAGGGCGAGGGTCGTGGCGATGGCACCCCCGGCAGAGATGCCCAGCGCAAAGAGGGGGCCCCGGCACCGCGGATAGAGCGCCTGCACCCGCTCGACGAGACTCATCAGGATGAGCACTTCCAGCTCCACCTGAGCAGGTGTGCCAAACCAGTTCCAGCAGCGCTGCGGATTGGCTTCCCGCGCCTGCTCGGGCATCAGCACCGCAAAGTGCCGATCGCGCGCCGTCCGTGCGGCGTGGGTGGAGGCCGCGAAGGTGGCGGCATCCTGGGCACAGCCATGCAGCAGGACCAGCAGTGGCAGGGGGCGGCGGGCCGTGGCGCCAGTGGGAATGAACAGCCGGTAATGGCGCATGGCCAGCGGACCCGGTCCCCAGCGGCCTTCGTACCAGCGACCGCCGGCCGGGCGCGGCGGTGGCGGTGGTGCCGGTCGGGCGACCCCGCTCATGGCGATGCGGGCCGCCTTGGCCAGCGTCTGGCCGTCATCCAGGCCACGTCGGGCGACCGCCTTGCCCAGCCGGGTCGACTGGCGCAGGCTGGTACGCCCGAGACGGAACAGGGCGGGGATCAGCTTCGGGCTGCGGGCCATGGCGTCGGTGATGCTCCTGTGGCAGGCGGTTCAAGGGCCTCGGGAGGATTGTGGCGGCAAGGCAAAGACCGCGTCCAGTGCGGCGCTGCGTGAAGCGGGGGGAGGATGGGGCCGCGCCAGGACGGCGCGCGATCCATGCGTCGGTCTGGCCGACCTGTATCCGGCGCTCGTAGAGGCCTGTCCGGCGGCGGGAGCGGGTGTCGGTGCCGCGCAGGGGCGACGATGACTGCGTTTTACGGGACGGCCAGCACTGTCTGTGCGGGCTGCGATACAGGCCTGCGCCGCGGGCCGCTGACGGGTGAGTGAGGGTGAGTTCGTCGTCTGCAGAGGCGTTGCGGGCGACCTCGGTTGCAGGCGTGCCAAAGGAAAAGGCCCCGCAGGGCCTTTTCCGGTACGACAGGCAAGCGCGGGCGGGCCGCGCCAGGCCGGATCAGACGGCCTTCAGGGCGGAGGCGGCAGCCTTGGTGCCCTTGGCCACGCTTTCCACGGCCACGGCGGTCGCCTTGTCGACGGTGGCCTGGGCGGCGGCGGCCACTTCCTTGGCAGCCTTGGAGGCGCCTTCGTAGGCGGAGGTCGCGTTGGCGATGGCCGTCTTGACCGCGGAAATGGCGGGTTCGGAACCGGCCGGCGCGTTCTTGAAGAGGGCCTCGATGGCGGTATTCACGTTCTTGGACAGAACAGCCGCTTCGCTTTCGGCGAGCTTGGTGAGTTCTTCCTTGGTGTCGCCGCCGATTTCGGACAGGCTGCGGCCGTAGGCCACGCCCTTTTCAACGGCGGGCGGCAGGGAGCCCAGCTGCAGGGCGACCACTTCCTTCGGATCCTTGGCGGCCATCACCGCCTTGGAGAAGGCGACGGTGTCGTCAAAGGCGCCGCGGGCGACGGACAGGTTCAGGCTGGACATGCGTTCGACAGCGGTGAACAGGGTGGTGGCGAAATCGGCAGCGGTCTTCAGGCTGGCTTCGGCGTTGGCCTTGCTGACGGCGACGAGTTGTTCGGGGCTCACGGACATGATGAATCTCCTGGAAAGGTTGGGATCGCAGAACCCGAATGAATTCGGTATGGCTCTATGTTGCACTGCACAAAACAGAAACGCAAGCGATTTTTGTTGCGGTGCACAAAATATTCTCGTCGGCACCGTTTCCCGCTCCGAACCCCCGAAGCGGCGACCTCCTTCAAACGTCGAAGGCTTCCCCGATCATCAAGAAACGACCGCCGGCCACATAATGGATGCTACGTGTTGCAGGATCGTCAAATTGCCAGCGTCCGCCCGCAAAAACGGCGGGATCCGCCCAGGCGGCGAGCACTTCGCCGAGGAACAGGTCGTAGGTCTGCTGGACGTGGGGTTCCGGGATGACGCGGCACTCCAGCCAGGCGATGCAGCCCACCGGCAGCGGTGCCGTCACGCGGCTCGCTGGCAGGGTGTCGAGACCCAGGGCGACAAACTTGTCGCCGTCCCGCCCGCTGCGGCTGCCGATGGCCAGCGTGAGCGCTGCCTGGGCCCGCGTCGGGACGGCGACCACGAATTGCCCCGACGCTTCGATCAGGGTGCGGGTGAAGGTGTTTTTGTCGATGACGACTGCCACTTTGGGCGGTTCGAAATCGAGAGGCATGTTCCAGGCGGCCGCCATGACGTTGCGAAGGCCGTCGTGGGCCGCCGAGACCAGCACGGTGGGACCGTGATTGAGGAGACGTGTGGCGTGGGCGAGGGGAACGGCGCAGGGCGACGTGGGCATCGGCGTGAGAGGGTGTGCATGAGCATACAGTGTAGCGCGGCGGCGTCGCGTGCATCCGGCCGGCGCTCACCTGCGTAGACCGCGCATGAGCACCCTGACGCCCTCACCCGTGCGCCCGGCGCGACGCTGGCTGCGTGGCATTGCATGGCTCGCCGGCGCACTGCTCGGCCTTGCCGTCCTCGCGGTGGCGGGCATCGCGCTGCGGCAGGAGCGCCTGCTCTTCCATCCGGAGCCGCTCCCTGCAGGCTTCGACTTCGCCGCCATCCTGCCGCCGGGCCAGACATTCGAGACGATTCCGGTGCGTGTACCCGGCGCGACGCTGTCGGCCATCCTGTTACGCCAACAGAGTTCCCGTGGTCTGGTGTTCTACCTCCATGGCAACAGCGGCAATCTGGCCACCTGGCTTGGTAATGCCGCGTTCTACCGGGCCCTGGGCTACGACCTCTTCCTGCTGGATTACCGGGGATTCGGACAAAGCAGCGGCGTGATCGATGGCGAGGCGCAATTACATGACGATGTGCGGGCCGCGTGGCAGCGCGTTGCGCCGGCTTACGCGGGCCGGCCCATCGTCGTGATCGGACGGTCACTGGGCAGCGGCCTGGCGGTACGGCTCGCCCGCGACGTGCGGCCGGATCTGCTGGTGCTGGTGACGCCTTACGCGAGCCTGTCGCGTCTGGCGGCCGAACACATGCCCTACGTGCCGTCGGCGCTGCTCCGCTATCCCCTCGCCAGCGACCGGATCATCGGCGACGTGCGGAGCCCGGTGTTGATCTTCCACGGCGACCGGGACGAAGTGATCGATGTCGCGCATGCCCACAGTTTGCTAGCGCTGGCGGCCGCGGACGCCGAACTGGTTGAGGTGGCCGGCGCCAGTCACACGGACATCCAGACCTTCGCGGCCTACCGGGACCGCCTGGCCGTACGGCTTCGTGCGCTGGGCGGGCCTTAGGGCGCCCGCCGACTCAGGATCCGGCGGACACGGAGTGTTCCGGACACGACGTCGAGGCGATGGGGTCCCCTTCGCCCGCGGATGCCGGCAGGGCGCGCGCGAGGCCCTCGACCAGGGGACGCAGGTGCGCCTCCAGGGCGATCAGCAGACGTTCTGCGCGGACGAAATCACCCGCGTGGGCGGCAGCCTCCAGGCGCCCCGCAATGGCCGAGATCTCCCCCATGCCGAGCAGCCCGGCGCGTCCCTTGAGCGTGTGGGCGAACGGTGCGACGCGGTCCCAGGCGTGGGCCGCCACGTCGGCCCGCAGGCTGCTGGGGCCATCCGCGAACTGGTCCCGGAACTTCTGGAGCAGGCGCGGGTAGAGGGTCGCGCTGATACCGGTGTCGTTGATCGCACAGCGTGGGTCGAGCCCGGGAATGCGATCGAGCCCTTCCAGGACCGGGCGTCCGTCGGAGGGCGAGGGCAGCGTCCCCGGCGCGCGCCCCTCGCCGCGGTAATACTGATGCAGGACGCGGTACAGGTCCGCCACCTCGTAAGGTTTGTCGAGGCAGCCGTTCATGCCCAGCGCCAGACATCGGTTGGTGACCTGGCGCCCGCTGTGGGCCGATAGGGCGTAGACCGGCAGCCCTGCATAGATCGGCTGGGCGCGCAGGCGGCGAGTGGCCTCGTAGCCGTCCATCACGGGCATCTGCAGGTCCATGAAGACCAGCCCATAGTGCTCGGGCGGGTGGGCGGCGAGCTGGGACAGGGCGTCGCGGCCATCCACGGCGCTGTCCACTTCCACCCCCCAGCGGCCCATCAGGGCGACGGCCACGTCCCGGCTGGTGGCGTTGTCCTCCACGAGGAGGACGCGCATTCCGTCGAGGGCGCCCACTTCGCCGGACGCCGGGACGTCCGATCTTGCAGGGCTACGTCCGAGTACACGATCGAACAGGCGTGCCAGCGCGCCCGGCAGCAGGGGCTTGTCGCAGCGATGGATCGGACATTCGGCGGTTTCGGGCAGGCTGTCGTCCGGGCATTCGCCGGTGGACAGCAGGGCCAGATGGCGTGGCGTGCGTGCGGGATGCTGCTGCAGGTCGTCGAAGAGGGTGCGCGTGCCGTTTCCCGGCAATGCATCGTCGAGCAGGAGGAGGTCGTAGCGGAAGCCGGATTCGACAGCGTAGTCCAGGCATTCCAGCGCCGTGGCCCGGTCGCTGGCGGAGTCCACCTCGTCGACGCCGCTGAGATGGAGCAGGTCGATGAGGGCGAGGCGCGCCGCCGGCGTGTCGTCCACCACCAGCACGCGGAATTCCGCCGGCAGCTCGGGCGCTGGTCGCGGCGCCGTGGTGGTGTCGACGCCGAGGGGCAGGACGACCTGGAAGGTGCTGCCCTGCTTGGGCTGGCTGTGGACCCGGATCTGGCCGCCCATGGCATCCACCAGGCGCCGGACGATGGCAAGACCCAGGCCGGTGCCGCCGAACTGGCGTGTGGTGGCTCCGTCGGCCTGGGTGAAGTCGTCGAACAGGCGCTCGATCTGCTCCGGACGCATGCCGATGCCCGTGTCTTCCACGGTGATGCTGACCCGCATGCCCTGCGGGCCGTTGTTCTGCCCATCCACGCGCAGACTGACGTGGCCCGAGGGCGTGAACTTGACGGCGTTGGACAGGAGGTTGCCGAGGATCTGCCCCACCCGGACCGGATCGCCCAGAAAGGATCGGTCGAGGACCCGGGCGCTGTTGGCGGTGGCTTCGAAGATCAGCTCGACGCCCTTTTCGGCCGCGGACTGCTCGACCGGAAGCAGCGCGTTGGCGATGGCACCTTCCAGGCGGAAGGGGATGCGTTCGAGCTCCAGATGCCCGGCCTCGATCTTGGTGAAGTCGAGGATGTCGTTGACGATGTCCCGCAGGGTACGGCCAGCGCTGTGGATCTTGTCGGCGTACTCCCGCTGGCGCGGCGCCAGGGGACTGTGCAGCATCAGCTCGGCCATGCCGATCACGGCATTGAGCGGCGTGCGGATCTCGTGGCTCATGTTGGCCAGGAACATGGACTTGGCCTGGGTCGCCAGTTCGGCACGGGTGCGTGCCTCTCCCAGCTCGCGCTGGATGAACTCCCGCTCGGCGATGTCCCGTTCGACCGCACGGGCCATGCTGTTGACCGCCTGGCGCAGGGCGCGGATTTCCGCGATGTGCCCGGCTTCGGGCAGGCGCACATCGTATTGGCCGCGGGCAAGCTGACCGGTGACGGCACTGATGTCCTCGATGGGATGGAGCAGCTCGCGGCGGGTCGTGCGCAGGCCCAGGACCACCAGCACGGCCGTGACGGCGACGCCCGCCACGGCGCCGGCGATCCAGGCGCGCAAGCCGTCGCGCGCCTCGCCCACCTCCCGGGTGGTCCGTGCATCCACCTGCTGAAGCAGATTGGCGATGGCCACCGTGAGGCGGGCCCGTTGCCGGTCGTAGTCCTGGCCGTAGACCTGCAGGACGGCATCACCGGGATCGAAGCGATGCCCGCCGTTGAAGCGCCCGTTGTCCGGGTTGTAGGCGCTGCGCGTCGCCGCGATGGCGTTC
This sequence comes from Rhodocyclaceae bacterium, assembly GCA_035335645.1. Taxonomy (GTDB): domain Bacteria; phylum Pseudomonadota; class Gammaproteobacteria; order Burkholderiales; family Rhodocyclaceae; genus Zoogloea. Next base: position 17,535 of record DAOQMM010000049.1, read on the forward strand.
TGCTCCATTGCCTTGAGGGTCTCCGCCTCGTCCATGGCGGTGGCCAGGGCGGACAGCTCGCGGGCGTCGAAGCCCAGTTCGATCATGCGCTGGCGCTGGGACATCCCTGGACCGGACGACGCGGGCAGGTAAGGCGTTTCGCCCGCGATGACCCGATCCCAGTAGGTGGTGGGGGCCGAATCGTCCGGTACGGGCAGCGCACCTGCGCGGATTCCCTGGAGAGCGTGGTAATAGCTCAGGAAGCGGGTCTCGCCCGTGACGGTGTAAGCGCGCACGAGGCGGGTCAGGGTGTCGGTGTCGCGGCGCAGGGCCTCCACGGCATGCAGCGCTTCGAGGCGGTGGTCCTGCACGGTCTGGACGCGATCGAACGCCTGCATGGCCTGCAGGGCGATGAGGCCGCTCATGCCGACGGACAGCAGCAGGACAGCTGAAAACAGGAGGGAAAGCCGGGCCAGTCTCATGGCGACGGCAAGCTTACACCCTCGCCGATGTCATGCACTGTGACAGGTTTGGGGATGACGCAGAGAACCGCACAGCAGATCGAGCACGCAATAGAAGGCACCGGCAGCGAGGGGCGGGTTGGTGACCGGCCAGTCCACCAGCGGCAGCGTGCTGCGCCAGGTCCAGCAGCCCAGTGCCGTCCCCCAGAGTTCCATCAGCAGTGACAAGGCGAACATGCTCACGTACAGGCGTGGAGCAGGTCCATAACGCAGGCACAGCAGGAACAGGGCAAGCAGGAGCGGGCCGAGGCCGTCCAGGCCGCTCACCGCCAGGATGCTGACGCCCCCCACCGCGGCCCAGGGGATGGCTGTCGTGAGGTGTCGCCCCAAGCGCGGTGCGACGTACAGCCCCAGCCAGTAGAGCAGGCAGTGTCCCGGAGGAACGAAGAGGGGCAGGTTGCCGAGGCGATAATCGTAGAGGTGCAGGACCAGGGAGAGCACGATTTCCCCGGTCGTGGCGATCAGCAGGCAGCCCAGCAGCGGCCTGCGTAAGGCCGGCGCGCGCCACAGGAGCGCTCCAAGGAACAGCCAGGTCCACACGCTGACCAGGGGCTGACCCCAGGGGCCGCCGAAACGGTCGGCCGCCAGGCCCAGCATGATCGTGGCGACGATCCCCAGCGCGACGCCCCGCTCCCCGTGCATGGCGGCGGGCTTACTCGATGCCCTGGCTGGCCAGGTATTCCTCGTAGGTGCCGCGGTAATCCACGATGTCGCCAGGGCCGCGGATTTCCAGGATGCGGGTGGCGATGGACGACACGAATTCCCGGTCGTGGGAGACGAAGAACAGGGTGCCGGTGAAATCGGCGAGGCCCGAGTTGAGGGACTCGATGGATTCCATGTCCAGGTGGTTGGTCGGTTCGTCCAGCAGCAGCACGTTCTTGCGCTGGAGCATCAGCTTGCCGAAGAGCATGCGCCCCTGTTCGCCGCCGGAGATGACCTTGACCGACTTCTTCACCTCGTCACCCTTGAAGAGCAGGCGTCCGAGGGTGCCGCGGATCAGGGTTTCGGCGTCGTCGCCCTCGTAGCCGCCCTCGCGCACGTAGCCGCTGATCCAGTCGGTCAGGTTCTCGTCCTGGGCGAAGTCTTCGGCGTGATCCTGAGCGTAGTAGCCCAGTTTGGCCTTCTCGGCCCACTTGAGGGTGCCGTGTTGGGGCTTCAAGCCGTGCAGGCCCTCGCCCACCAGCAGCTTGAGCAGGGTGGTCTTGCCGATGCCGTTCTCGCCAATGATGGCGATGCGGTCGTTGGCGTCAGCGGTGAAGCTGAAGTTCTTGATGATCGGCTTGGCCGGGTCGTAGCCGAAGCTGAGGTTCTCGATCTCCACGGCCTGGCGGTGCAGCTTTTCCTTTTCGTCGTACTCGAAGCGGATCCACGGATACTGACGACTGGAGGGCTTGAACTCGTCGATCTTGATCTTCTCGATGAGCTTGGCGCGGCTGGTGGCCTGGCGCGCCTTGGATTTGTTGGCGCTGAAACGGCGCACGAATTCCTGCAGTTCCTGGACCCGCTCCTTGGCCTTCTGGTTGGCCGCGGCCTGACGCTCGCGGGCCTGGGTGGAGGCTTCGATGTAGTCGTCCCAGGTGCCCGGCCACACCTGGATGCGGCCGTAGTCCAGGTCCGCCATGTGGGTGCACACCTGGTTCAGGAAGTGGCGGTCGTGGGAGATGATGATCATCGTGGAGTTGCGCTCGTTGAGCACGTGCTCCAGCCAGCGGATGGTGTTGATGTCCAGGTTGTTGGTCGGTTCGTCCAGCAGCAGGATGTCCGGGTTGGCGAACAGGGCCTGGGCCAGCAGCACGCGCAGCTTCCAGCCGGGGGCCACCTCGCGCATCGGGCCGCTGTGCTTGTCGGTCGGGATGCCGACCCCCAGCAGCAGTTCGCCGGCGCGGGCCTCGGCGGTGTAGCCGTCGTATTCGGCGAAGTGGCCTTCCAACTCGGCCGCCTTCATGTAGTCCTCTTCGGTGGCCTCCGGGTTGGCGTAGATGGCGTCCTTTTCCTGCATGCAGGCCCACATTTCGGCGTGGCCCATCATCACCACGTCGAGCACGCGCACGTCTTCGTAAGCGAACTGGTCCTGGCGCAGGAAGGCCATGCGCTCGCCGGAATCGATGGCGACGTTGCCGCCGCTGGGTTCCAGCACGCCGGCGAGGATCTTCATGAAGGTGGATTTGCCCGCCCCGTTGGCGCCGATGAGGCCGTAGCGGTTGCCGTCCCCGAACTTGATGGAGACGTTCTCGAACAGGGGCTTGGCCCCGAACTGCATGGTGATGTTGTTGGCGATGAGCACGACGGGAATTCCTCAGGCGCCGTCCGGCGGGACGGCAAAACGAAAACGCCGGCGCGCGGCCGGCGAAGCTGGTACAAATTTTACCGATGATTCAAGCACCTGAGCAAACTTCCCGGTGCCTGTCGAAGGCGTTGCTCAGATCAGCGACGGTCCGCGCACGATCTCGGCCGCTTCCTGTTCGGAAATGCGCACGGTGGCGGTGGCCATGACGTGGGTGGTGAGCCATTCGTGCAGACGCCGTTCACCATCGTCGTCGAAGGACAGGAAGCGGCAGCCGAGCTGGCCGCCGCCTTCGCCCAGCACATGGTTCATGGTCTCGGCCTGGCCCCGAATCGTGTCCGGAATGCCTTCCAGATGCAGGCTGAAGGTAAAGCGGCGCGGCTGCTCGGGCGGCGTGTCGAGCGGATAGCTGAAACCTTCGAGGGACAGATCATTGAGCGCCTGCCGCTCGCCGCCGTCGATGGAGACCCAGAAGCACACCGCGCCCCAGCGGCGCGCGACGAAGCGCTGGCGGGTGCGGCGTTCGCTGTAATCGGGGTCCTGGCTCATCGAGAGCATCCTCCTGCGGGGTAGAGACGGGTACGTCGCAATGCTAGGACAAATCCGCGGATTCGCCCATGGGGCCGCCGGTGACGTCTTGCTTCAGGGAAGCATGCCACGGAAATCATGGCGAATGCCGTTTGCACTGTCGGAAATTTTTACTGTTTCCATGTGAAACACATTTTATAGATCATAAATATATGATTTAAATCATAAAACACAACTTGGGCACACCCGTTGCTGAGCACCGGCAGGCACTGATCTGCCTGTGACATATTTAACACTCAAACGGGAGTTTCCATGAAAAAGCAATTTCTCGCTGCTGCAGTTCTCGCGGCTGCGTCCTTCGGCGCCAGCGCCGCGACCGTGTCCTTCTCCGACTCCTTCGGCCTGGCCACGACCGACTGGACCCACGCCCTGACGCTCCAGCAGTTCGACACCTCGCTGGGTACCCTGAACTCCGTGACCTTCTCCTACGGCGGCGAGGTGTCCACCTCCTTCCGCCTGGAAAGCCTGGATGCCGCCGCGGCCAACGTGACCGCCAACGCCGCCGGCAACCTGGTGTTCGGTGGCCCGATCTCCAACACCCTCGCCGTGTCCGGCTCCGCCAGCCGCTCCCTGAGCGCTTTTGACGGCGCCATCGACTTCGGCGGCACGTCCGGCGCCATCGTTGGTCCCGTGGTCGGCAACAAGTCCGACGTGCTGACCCTGCTGTCCGGCCTGTCCGTGTACGAAGGTCTGGGTACCTACACCATCAACGTGGACGCGCGTGGCCTGTCCAACGCCTCCGGTGCCGGCAACCTGGTGTCCATCATCAACACCCAGGCTCTGGCCAACATCACCGTGACCTACGACTACACCGTCACGCCTCCGGGCCGTGTGCCGGAACCCGCCTCCATGGCGCTGGTGGGCCTCGGCCTGGCCGGTCTGGGCGCGATCCGTCGCCGCAAGTAAGCACGACGTTGTACAGGGGCCGTTCCAACGTGACGGGAACGGCCCCTGGAATGAAAAAGGCCACCGTGAGGTGGCCTTTTTCATGAGCAGACGGCGCTTTTACTTGGCCGCAGCGTCAGCCTCGCACTTCTTGACGAAGCTGGACTTGGCGGCGCCATGGAGCTTCTTCTCCTTGGCCTGGCCTTCACAGGCGGACGGAGCCGTGGCGCCACCCCCTTCACATTTCTTGATGAAACTGTTCTTGGCGGCGCCAGCGAGCTTCTTGGCGGCAGCCTGCTCGGCACAGGTGGCGTCGGCAGCCAGGGCGCTGGAGGCGAGACCGGCAGCGAAGGTGGACACGGCAATGCTCAGGATCAGCTTCTTCATCTTCTCACTCCTAGGTGTGGGCGGGACTGCTCCACTATAAACGGGCCGTTGTGCACGATGTTGACCCGACGCACGTGCGGATTCGTGAAACTCTGTGACAACGATCAATAACCGTCGTCTTCCATGGCGCGGCGCTGGCGCTCGACGAACTCCTGGGTGGAATTGATGCCACGCAGGAGCAGGATCGTGGAACGCACTGCCGCCTCCAGGAGCACTGCCAGGTTACGGCCCGCGGCCACCGGCAGCACCACGCGGCGGATCGGCACGCCCAGGATGTTCTGTTCCTCGCCCTCCAGCGTCAGGCGCAGCGGCTCATCCTGGCTGGCCTGACGACGCTGAAGGTGTACGACCAGCTTGAGCTTCATCTTCTTGCGGCAGGCCGTCTCGCCAAAGATGGTGCGTACATTGAGAATGCCCAGGCCCCGCACTTCGATGACGTCCTGAAGCAGCTCGGGGCAACGGCCCACCAGCAGGTTGGGCGCGATGCGGGAAAATTCGACGATGTCGTCAGCCACCAGGCCGTGGCCGCGAGAGATGAGTTCGAGCGCCAGTTCCGATTTGCCGGCCCCGGAGTCGCCGGTGATGAACACGCCGACGCCCAGCACGTCCATCAACACGCCATGCAGGGCGATCCGCTCGGCGAGCTGACGTGACAGATAGCCGCGCAGCTGGTCCACGATGCTCGCCGATGGCAGCGGGGTGGCAAACAGGGCCACGTCGGCATTGGCGCACAGCGTGCGGATCATGCTCGGGATGTCCTCGTCGTCGGCGACGATCAGCGCCGGCGGCCGGTACGAGAGAATGTCCTTGACGTGGTGGACGACCTTTTCGCGCTTCTGGCGGCGCGCCCACATGAGCTCGGAAGACCCCAGGATCTGCAGGCGTTCGGGGTGGATCAGGTTGAGGTGGCCGACCATGTCGGCCGGCCAGATGCGGTCCTCGGGCACGCTGATGCGGGTTTCCAGGCTGCCACAGATATGGCGCAGCCGGAGGCGCTCCAGGTTGTCGTCAAACAGCCGGGCGACCGTGGTCTGCCGCATCGCCGCCCCACTGGGCAAACAGTTCATGGACGGCCGCAGCATCCGGTGCCGTGGCAAGCTGGTGGCGGAAGGCCCGGTCGCTGAACATCTGGGCCAGTTCCGAAAGGAGCTGAAGATGATGTTCGGTGGCTTGCTCCGGCACCAGCAGGACGAACAGGAGATTCACCGGGCGCCCGTCCGGCGCATCGAACTGCACCGGCTCGGACAGGCGCATGAAGGCGCCGAGGGCGTCCTTGAGACCCTTGATGCGTCCATGGGGAATGGCAATGCCTTGCCCGAGCCCGGTCGACCCCAGTTTTTCGCGGGCGAAAAGGCTGTCGAACACCATACTGCGCCCGATGCCGTGATTGTTCTCGAAGAGCAGGCCGGCCTGCTCGAACGCGCGCTTCTTGCTGCTAGCCTCGAGGCCGACGACCACGTTGGCGGGTGGCAGAAGTTGGGCGATGAGGTTCATGGGCGGGAAGGACCAGACCGGAACGTGCTTCCGATCGCGATCGGGATCGGGGTGGGAGAAACCCGGCGGGGGGCCGGACCGTCGTGTCTATTGGGGGCGCATTATAGCCACAACGGTCTGGCTGAAAAGTGCCTGAAACTTCAGGCGTTCAGGATTCAGCGACGTGATGCTTGAGGGAGTCGTGACCGTGGTCGCTGGTCTTGGCCTTGTACTTCAGAACCTGGCGGTCGAGCTTGTCGGCCAGCGCATCGATGGCGGCATACATGTCGGCATCGTCGCTCTCGACGTGGATGTCCTTGCCGCGCACATGCACGGTGACTTCGGCCTTCTGACGCAGCTTTTCCACCGAGAGGATCACGCCGACGCTGGTGACGTTGTCGAAATGACGGATCAC
>DAOQMM010000050.1:0-23652 GCA_035335645.1 Rhodocyclaceae bacterium
CCGCGCGGCATGCCGCAGATCGAGGTCACCTTCGACATCGACGCCAACGGCATCCTGCACGTGTCCGCCAAGGACAAGGCCACCGGCAAGGAAAACAAGATCACCATCAAGGCCAACTCGGGCCTGTCGGATGACGAGATCCAGCGCATGGTAAAGGACGCCGAGGCCCACGCCGAAGAGGACAAGAAGGCCCACGAACTGGTGGATGCGCGTAACCAGCTCGACACCCTGGTGCACTCCGTCAAGAAGGCCCTGACCGAGCACGGCGACAAGATCGACGGCGACGAGAAGGGCAAGATCGAAGCCGCCATCAAGGAGGCCGAGGACGCCATCAAGTCCGGCGACAAGGCCGCTATCGACGCCAAGAGCGAAGCCCTCGCGACTGTGAGCCAGAAGCTTGGTGAAAAGGTTTATGCCCAGGCCCAGGCCGAAGCCGCCGCCGGTGGCGCAGGGGCCGGCGCCGGAGCCGGCAGCAGCGGCGCCAAGGCGAGTGACGCCGATGTGGTGGATGCTGAATTCACCGAAGTGAAAGACAAGAAGTAATCGCCCCCGGGTCTCCGGACCCCCACGGCCGAGCCCGAACCGGAGCAGTCCGGGCCGGCTCGGCCTTTCCACACGATAGCCAGAGCAGGCAACCATGGCGAAACGGGATTTATACGAAGTCCTCGGCGTCAATCGCGACGCATCGGACGACGAACTGAAGAAGGCCTACCGCAAGCTGGCCATGAAATACCATCCGGACCGCAATCCGGACAACAAGGACGCCGAAGAGAAATTCAAGGAGGCCAAGGAGGCCTACGAGATCCTCACCGACGCCAACAAGCGCGCCGCTTACGACCGCTACGGCCATGCCGGCGTCGATCCCAGCATGGGCGGCGGCGGGGGTGGCGGTCAGGGCTTCGAGGGCTTCGCCGATGCCTTCGGCGACATCTTCGGCGACATCTTTGGCGGCGGCGGCGGACGGGGACGTTCCAACGTCTACCGCGGTGCCGACCTGCGCTACAACCTGGAGATCTCTCTGGAGGAAGCCGCCCGCGGCGCCGACAAGACCATCCGCATCCCGGCCGTCGAAGAATGCGACAGCTGTCACGGCAGCGGCGCCAAACCCGGCACCCAGCCCAAGACCTGCCCCACCTGCGGCGGCGCCGGTCAGGTGCGCATCCAGCAGGGCTTCTTCTCCATCCAGCAGACCTGCCCCAACTGCCACGGCAGCGGCCGGATCATTCCCGATCCGTGCAAGGCCTGCGGTGGCGCGGGTCGCGTCAAGCGCCAGAAGACCCTGGAGGTGAAGATCCCGGCCGGCATCGACAGTGGCATGCGCCTGCGCCACGGCGGACACGGCGAGCCCGGCGTCAATGGTGGCCCGGCGGGCGACCTTTACGTGGAGATCCACATCAAGGCACACCCGGTCTTCCAGCGCGACGGCGACGACCTGCACTGCGAGATGCCCATCAGCTTTGCCACGGCGGCCCTCGGCGGCGACATCGAGATTCCCACCCTCGACGGCGCGGCGAGCATCCGCATTCCGCCGGAAACCCAGAGCGCCAAGGTCTTCCGCCTGCGCGGCAAGGGCATCCGCAATGTGCGCTCCCACGCCCCTGGCGACCTGATGGTGCATGTCATCGTGGAAACGCCGGTCAAACTGACCGACCGACAGAAGGAACTGCTGCGGGAATTCGACGACATCGCCTCGCGCAATTCCGAGCGCCACAACCCTAAAGCCACGTCCTGGATGGACAAGATGAAGAACTTCTTCAGCGGCTGATCGACGTCCCCGTGCCGCTCATCGACACAGGCCGGACCCTCGCGGGTGCCGGCCTGTGTCTTTGTGCCGATCGAACCGGGGGCACCGATGTGTCTTTTCCGTAACACTTTCGTTTTGGATATACTCGTCGTCGCCCTCCCATAACGACAACAGGCACATCCATGAAGCTGATCCACGCCATCAAGTCAGCCGCCGCGTCCCTGGGCGCCCTCGCCGTCCTGAGTCTTTCCACACCGCTCTGCAACGCCGACCCCGGGGTTACCGACAGCACCATCACCCTCGGCATGTCCGCCCCCTTTTCAGGCCCGAACGGTGCCTACGGGGCCGAGATGAAGGAAGGCGCGCTGGCCTACTTCGCCCAACTCAATGCAGCCGGTGGCATCGGCGGGCGCAAGGTTGACCTTGTCGCCCTGGACGACGGCTACGACACCGAACGCGCGGTGTCCAACACCCGCAAGCTCATCAACGAAAGCAACGCCTTCGCGCTGATGGCCTTCTACGGATCCTCGCCCACCACCGAGTCGATGAAGGTGTTTGCCGAGGCCAAAGTGCCCCTCATCGGCACCATCAGTGGCGCCTCCACGCTGCGCACGCCGGTCAACCGCTACATGTTCCACCTGCGCGCCAGCTATGCCGACGAAACCGAGACCCTGGTCAACCATCTGGTCGGACTGGGCATCACCCACATTGCCGTGTTTTACCAGAACGACGGATTCGGCAAGTCCGGGCTCGAAGGCGTCACCGCAGCACTCGGACGCCACAAGCTCAAGCCGGTCGCCATCGGCAGCGTTGAGCGGAATTCAATCCAGGTGGAAAACGCGGTCAAGGACATTGCAAAGGTCTCCCCGCAGGCCGTAATCATGGTCACCCTGTACAAGCCGACTGCCGAATTCATCCGTCAGATGCGCAAGGCGGGCCAGATGCCCCAGTTCTCCACCCTGTCGCCCATCGGCGCCGACCTCATCGTGAATGAACTGGGCGCCCAGCAGGCCCACGGTCTGGGCATCTCCCAGGTCATGCCCTACCCATGGAACGACACCGTGCCCGTGGTGAGGGATTATCAACGGGCCCTTCAGGCTTTCGCCAAGCACAAGAACTACAGCTATTACGGGCTTGAAGGCTACCTCAACGCCAAGCTCGTGGCGGAAGCCCTACGCCGCGCCGGCAAGGAACCGACCCGTGAAAAGCTGATCGCGGCGCTTGAAGGCGGCCCCTTCGAACTCGGCGGCTACAAGGTGGCCTATTCGTCCAGCAACCACAACGGTTCCCGCTTCGTCGACCTGACCGTCCTGTCCCGCGACGGCCGCGTGCTGCGCTGAACGCCCCGTTCGGACCCCATCTGTGACAAGGGCTCCCCGCAGGGAGCCCTTTTTAATTGCGCGACGCGGGGTACGTCAGGCCCGACGCCAGATGGTACCCTGGGGCGTATCTTCGAGCACGATACCGTCAGCCAGCAGCTCCGCCCGGATGCGGTCCGCCTCTGCAAAATTGCGCGCCTTCTTGGCGGCCAGACGGGCCTCGATGCGCGCCTGGATGGCGGCGCCCTCATCTTCGCCCCCGGCCTCCGTCCCGGCCTGCAGGAAGGCAGCCGGATCCTGCTCCAGCAGCCCGAGGATGTTCGCCAGCCCCTTGAACAAGGCCGCCATGGCTGGCGCGCGCTCCCGGTTCACCTCGTTGGCCAGATCGAACAGCACCGCAATTGCTTCGGCCGTGTTGAAATCGTCGTCCAGAGCCGCCTTGAAGCGCACCGCCAGGGGATGGTCCCAGTTCACCACCGTCCCGTCAGCCGGCACGTTGCGCAATGCCGTATACAGACGCGACAGAGCGTGGCGGGCATCCACCAGATGGGCATCGGAATAGTTCAGCGGACTGCGATAGTGCGCACGCAGGATGAAGAAACGCACGACTTCCGGTGCGTAGGCCTTGAGCACGTCACGGATGGTGAAGAAGTTGCCGAGACTCTTCGACATTTTCTCGTCGTCCACCCGCACGAACCCATTGTGCATCCAGTAATTCACGAAGGTACACTGGTGGGCGCCCTCGCTCTGGGCAATCTCGTTCTCATGGTGCGGAAACTGCAGATCGGCCCCGCCGCCATGGATGTCGAACTGCGCGCCAAGGAGTTCCGAGCTCATCGCGGAGCACTCGATGTGCCAGCCCGGTCGGCCGGCGCCCCAGGGCGAGGCCCACTTGACCTCCTCCGGTTCGTCCGCACGGGCGTGCTTCCACAACACGAAATCCAGCGGATCCTGCTTGCCGCCGGCCACCTCCACCCGCTCACCGGCGCGCAGTTCGTCGAGGGACTTGCCCGAGAGCTTGCCGTAGCCGTCGAACTTGCGCACCGCGTAACACATGTCTTCATTGGCCGCCTTGTAGGCCAGCCCGTGCTCGACCAGACTGCCGATCAGCGTCTGCATGGCCGGCACGTACTCCGTCGCACGCGGTTCGTGATCGGGTCGCAGGACACCCAGAGCATCCGCATCCTCATGCATCGCATCGATGAAGCGATCGGTCAAGGAACGGATGCTTTCGCCGTTCTCCTGGGCACGCTTGATGATCTTGTCGTCGATGTCGGTGATGTTGCGCACGTAGGTCACGGCATAACCGCTGGCCCGCAGCCAGCGCGCCACCATGTCGAACACCACCATCACGCGGGCATGCCCCAGGTGACAGAAGTCGTAGACCGTCATCCCGCACACATACATCCGCACCTTGCCCGGCTCGATGGGGCAGAACTGCTCCTTTTTTCGCGAAAGGGAGTTATGAATTTTCAGCATGAAGGAAAGGAAAACCGCAAATGGGGGAAATCTCTGGAATGCCGACACGCACCGTCACCAGATCGCATGCCGCCTCACGCGACCGGAGTCGGCGCGGGGGTCTTCTCGACTGGGGACGCACGGGGGAATGCTCATGGCTGGCCGGCAAGCTTCTTGGTAGAATGCGCGGCCATGATGCCGGTGCGCCGGCGACGCAATCTTCCCAGAACTCTCCGGGCCTGAAGGCCATCTCAGTATACCACATGTCGAAACGTGCCCTGGCCGCATCCCTCCTGCTGGCCTGCCTTGCCGCCAGCACTCCGGTCCTGGCGGACGCCCCTCAGGACATCCAGGCGCTGATCAAGCAGGGCCAGTTCACCCAGGCGCTCGAACGAACCGACCAGGCGCTCGCCGGCAAGCCCCGCGACGCCCAGTTGCGCTTCCTCAAGGGTGTCGTGCTCACCGAACTGAACCGGGGCAACGACGCCATCGCGATCTTCCAGAAGCTGACCGAAGACTACCCGGAGCTGCCAGAGCCCTACAACAACCTCGCGGTGCTCTACGCCCAGCAGCGCCAGTACGACAAGGCCCGCAATGCCCTGGAGATGGCCATCCGCACCCATCCCAGCTACGCCACGGCCCACGAAAATCTCGGTGACGTGTATGCGCGCCTGGCCAGCCAGGCTTACGACAAGGCCCTGGCGCTGGACTCCTCCAACACATCCGCCCAGAACAAGCTGGCCCTGATCCGCGAGATGATCAGTCCGACCGGCAAGAACGTCCGTCCGACGGCGCCCGCACCGGTCAGCGTGGCCGCAGCGCCTGCGGCCCCCGCCGTGACGCCGCCTCCGGTCGCCAAACCGGCTCCTGCCCCGGTACCGGCGACACCTGCCGCCCCGGCGCCGACCACCGTCGCCCAGGCAGCCCCCAAGGCGCCGCCCGTCGTCGCCTCGCCCCCTGTCCCGCCGGCACCGCCCCCCGCGGCCAAGCCGACACAGAAGGACGATCCCAAGCCCGCTGCCAAACCTGAACCCCGCGACGAAAGCGCTGCCCAGTCGGCCGCCATCACCCGTTCGGTCCAGGGCTGGGCGACCGCCTGGTCCCACAAGGACATCAAGGGCTACCTGTCCTATTACGCCCGTGACTTCGATCCACCCAAGGGGCTCAGCCGCAAGGCCTGGGAAGAGGAACGCGGCCAGCGCCTGACCAAGCCGGGCAGCATCGAGGTGGCCCTCGAGAACGTCCAGATCGCCAGCGTCGCGGGTGACAAGGCCACCGTGCGGCTGCGTCAGCATTACAAGTCTGCCAACCTGTCCACCTCGTCCAACAAGACGCTCATCCTCGTCCGTCAGGACGGCAAGTGGCTGATCCAGCAGGAGCGGGTCGGCGGTTGATGCGGTCGGTGATGGCGGTCTTTCGCTGGGCGTGCGCCGCCGTGCTGGCGTGCGGCGCACTTGCGGCCCTTTCGGGACCGCCGCCTGCAACGGCGCCCGCGCCGATGGTCGCAGCGCCCGGGGGGCCCGATGCCGCCCTCGCCGAGGCCCTCCAGGATGTCAGCCAGGGACGTCTGACAACCGCCCTCGCCAGGATCGACCGGCTCATCGCGGCGTATCCCACGTTCCGTCTGGCCCAGTTGATCCGTGGCGACCTGCTGCTGGCCCAGGCCGGCCCCATCAGCGGCTTCGGCAACGTTGCCGAAGCCCCGCCCGAGCGCCTCGCCGACCTGCGCGACGAAGCCGTGGTGCGCCTGAAGGCCTTCCGTAACCGCCCGCCGGCCAACTACGTGCCCCGCTACCTGCTGCAGATGGAGCCGGAACAGAAATACGCCGTCGTCGTGGACACCCAGAGTGCCCGTCTCTATCTCTATCAGAACGATGCCGGCCGGCCCCGTTACGTGGCGGATTACTACATTTCCCATGGCAAGCTGGGTGCAGAGAAATTCCGTGAAGGCGACAAGCGCACGCCCATCGGCGTCTATTACGTCACCTCCAGCCTGCCACGCCAGAAACTCAACGACTTCTACGGCAGCGGCGCCTTCCCCATCAGCTACCCGAATGAATGGGATCGTCAGCAGGGTCGGGACGGACACGGCATCTGGTTGCACGGCACGCCCAGCGACACCTATTCGCGCCCGCCGCGCGCCTCTGACGGGTGTGTCGTGCTCACCAACCCCGATCTGGAAGCCCTCGGGGGCTACCTGCAGATCGGCATCACGCCGGTCATCATCAGCCACAACATCGAATGGCTGAGCCTCGAAGACTGGGCCGGCGAACGCACGGCCCTCGGCAAGGCGGTCGAGGCCTGGCGCTCGGACTGGGAAAGCCGTGACGTGAAGCGCTACCTGTCCCATTATTCCAGCCGCTTCCGCAACAACGAAGGCGGCTACGACGAATGGTCGCGACAGAAGCAGCTGGTCGCGGCCGGCAAGTCGTGGATCAAGGTCAGCCTCAATCACCTGAGCATCTTCCGCAACCCCGGCAAGCAGGACATGGCCGTCGTCAGCTTCGAGCAGGATTACCGCAGCAACAACCTGTCCAACACGCTGCGCAAACGTCAGTACTGGATGAAGGAAGGCGGTCGCTGGAAGATCGTCTACGAAGGCTTCGCCTGATCCAGGTTCCTCTTACCCGCACTCCCGGAGATCGCCCCATGAAATGCGCCCTCGCCGCCCTCATCCTTGCTTCCCAGGCCCTTGTGGCCAGTGCTGCACCCCAGGTTGAACTGAAGACCACCGCCGGCACGATCGTCGTCGACCTGAACAGCGAGAAGGCGCCCAAGACCGTTGCCAATTTCGTCGACTATGTGAAGGCCGGCCACTACAACGGCGTGATCTTTCATCGGGTCATCGACGGCTTCATGATCCAAGGCGGCGGCTTCACCCCCGAGATGAAGGAAAAACCCACCCGCGCGCCGATCCAGAGCGAATCCAAGAACGGCCTCAAGAACGACGCCGGCACCCTCGCCATGGCCCGCACCCAGGACCCCCACTCCGCGTCCGCCCAGTTCTTCATCAACCTCGTGGACAACGCCCCCCTCAACTACCCCTCGCCCGATGGCTGGGGCTACACCGTATTCGGCAAGGTCGTGACCGGCATGGACGTGGTCCGCAAGATCGGCCAGACTCCCACCGGCAACCGGGGCTTTTACCGGGACGTGCCCCTCGAAGCCGTCGTCATCCAGAGCGCCCGCGTGCTGCCCGACGCCCCCGCGGCCAAGTAAACAGGTTTTTTCCCTTCCAACAGGAGCACCCCATGGCTGTCAAACTCGTGACCAACTTCGGCGACATCACCCTTGAACTGGACGCCGACAAGGCCCCCGTCACCGTCAAGAACTTCCTCGGCTACGTGGAAGCCGGCCACTACAACAACACCGTCTTCCACCGCGTCATCAACGGCTTCATGATCCAGGGCGGCGGCTTCGAACCCGGCATGAAACAGAAGGACACCGGCGAGCAGATCCAGAACGAAGCCAACAACGGCCTCAAGAACGACGCTGGCACCATCGCCATGGCGCGCACCCAGGCACCCCACTCCGCCACCGCCCAGTTCTTCATCAATGTGGCCGACAACGACTTCCTCAACCACCGCTCCCCCGACATTCAGGGCTGGGGTTACTGCGTCTTCGGCCGCGTTACCGAAGGCATGGACGTGGTGAACAAGATCAAGGGCGTCAAGACCGGCTCCAAGGGCTTCCACCAGGACGTGCCGGTGGAAGACGTCATCATCGAGCGCGCCGAGATCCTCTGATCCGGCCTGTCAGCGGGGCTTCCGGCACATGCGCGTCCATTTCATCTCCGATCTGCACCTGAGTGCCGACCGCCCCGCCCTCATCGGGCTGTTCGAACGCTACCTGGCCGGCCCGGCACGTACGGCAGAACAGCTCTACATCCTCGGTGACCTGCTCGAATACTGGTGTGGTGACGACGACACGGATGATCCGCTGGCGCGCCGCCTGTGCGGTGCCCTGAAGGACCTTTCCGCGTCCGGCTGTCAGGTGAGCTTCATGGCCGGCAATCGGGATCTGCTCATCGGCCCCGCCTTCGCCGAGCGTGCCGGCTTCACGCTGCTGCCGGAGCCGACGCTGATCGAGTTGGACGGACAGCCAACACTGCTGTGTCACGGCGACAGCCTCTGCACCGATGACGTGGCCTACCAGGCCTACCGGACCCAGGTGCGGGACCCGGTCTGGCAGCAGGGCTTCCTGGCACAACCGCTTGAAGCCCGCAAGCATTTCGTCCAGGGCCTGCGCATGAAGAGCGAGGCGGCCAAGAGCGGCAAGGCGGCCGACATTATGGACGTCAATGCCGACGCGGTGGCCGGACTGCTGCGCGCCCACGCCTATCCGCGGCTCATCCATGGCCACACTCACCGCCCGGCAACCCATCACCTCACGGTGGATGGGCACGCCTGCGAACGCTGGGTCCTGGCCGACTGGCATGATGACCAGGGCGAAGTCCTGATCTGGGACGGCGACCGCCTGCTGCGCCAGATCCTGCGCTGAAAAAACGAATGCCCGGACCTTGCCGGGCATTTCCGTTTACCGCAGCGCCGGCACAGAGGCCGGTTTGCCTTACAAAAGGGCCAGCCCGCGGGCCAGATCCGCTTTCAGATCCTCGACGGACTCCAGCCCGACGGCCACCCGAAGCAGGCTTTCACGGATACCGGCGGCCTCCCGCGCTTCAGGGCTGATCCGTCCGTGGGTCGTGGTGGCAGGATGGGTGATGGTGGTCTTGGTATCCCCCAGATTGGCGGTAATGGACATCACCTGGGTGTGGTCCACCACCCGCCAGGCTTCGTCGCGGCCGCCCTGCACCTCGAAGCTCACGATGGCACCGCCGCTCTTCTGCTGCCGCAAGGCCAGTTCATGCTGGGGATGGGACGGCAGCCCGGGGTAATGCACCCGCGCCACCTGCGGCTGGGCTTCGAGCCAGCGTGCCAGTTCGAGCGCCGCCGCTGACTGGGCCGCCATGCGGATGGACAGGGTCTCCAGGCCCTTGAGGATCACCCAGGCATTGAAGGGCGAGATGCACGGACCAGCCGTGCGCAGGAACTTGAAGACCTCATCCACGTGCTGTGCCGCACCGCAGACCGCACCGCCCAGCACCCGCCCCTGCCCGTCCAGATACTTGGTCGCGGAATGGATGACCAGATCGGCCCCCAGGGCCAGCGGTTGCTGCAGGGCCGGTGAACAGAAGCAGTTATCCACCGCCAGCAGCGCCCCGGCCTCATGGGCGATGGCGGCCACGGCGCCGATGTCCACCAGTTCGGTGAGCGGATTGGACGGGGATTCGACGAAGAACAGCTTCGTACGGGGCGTCACCGCCGCCCGGTAGGCCGCCAGATCGGTGGCCGGCACGAAGCTCGTCTCGATACCGAACTTGGACAGGATGTTGCCGAACAGCTGCTGGGTCGCCCCGAACAGCCCCCGGGAAGCCACCACATGGTCGCCTGCCTGCATCAGCGCCATCACCGTCGCCAGGATCGCCGCCATGCCAGACGCGGTGGCCACGCAGGATTCCGCACCCTCCAGGGCCGCCAGACGCTGTTGCATGGCGGTGACCGTCGGGTTGGTGAACCGGGCGTAGACATTGCCTTCCTCTTCGCCGGAAAACCGCGCCGCTGCCTGGGCGGCACTGTCGAAGACAAAGCTGGAAGTCAGATAGAGCGCTTCCGAATGCTCATTGAACTGGCTGCGGGCCGTGCCAGCCCGGACGGCCAGGGTTTCGGGATGAAGTGGGTTCATGATCCTTCAGCCCTCGTGCCCGGTGACGAGATTCAGGTCCATCTGCGCTGCGCCCTCGGACGCATCGGACGGCGCCTCACTCCGCTGCGTCTCGACGCCGTCGAGGTATTCGGCGGTCACATCACCGGTCACGTAACAGCCGTCGAAGCACGAGGTCTCGAACACCGAGATGACCGGATTGAGCGCACGCACCGCCGCCTTCAGATCCTCAAGATCCTGGTAGATCAACGCGTCAGCGCCAATCTCGGCACAGATCTCGTCCTCGGTCCGATTGCTGGCGATGAGCTCATGACGCGTCGGCATGTCGATGCCGTACACGTTGGCAAAGCGCACCGGAGGCGCCGCCGACGCCATGTAGACCTGCGTTGCGCCGGCATCGCGGGCCATCTGCACGATCTCGCGGCTGGTGGTCCCGCGCACGATGGAATCGTCCACCAGCAGCACCTTCTTGCCGCGGAATTCCTGATGGATCGCATTGAGCTTCTGGCGTACGGACTTCCGACGGATGGACAGGCCGGGCATGATGAAGGTGCGGCCGATGTAGCGATTCTTGACGAAGCCTTCCCGATACGGGACGTTGAGATGATGGGCCATCTCCATTGCCGATGGACGACTGGAATCGGGGATCGGGATGACCACGTCGATTTCCAGGTGCGGCATCGTGGAACGCAGCTTGCGCGCCAGGAATTCACCCATCTTGATGCGGGCGTCGTACACCGAGATGTTGTCGATCAGTGAATCAGGCCGCGCCAGGTAGACGAACTCGAACATGCACGGCGCGTGCACCGTGTGCGTCGCACACTGACGGCTGTGGAATCCACCCTCCGCATCGATGAGGATCGCCTCACCGGGCGCCACGTCCCGCACCAGGCGGAAACCAAGCACATCCAGGGCCACGCTCTCGGACGCCACCATCCACTCGGTGCCGGCGGGCGTATCGTTCCGGCCGATCACCAGCGGGCGGATGCCATAGGGATCGCGGAAGGCCAGGAGGCCCGTACCGGAGATCATGGCCACCGTGGCATAGGCTCCGCGGCAGCGCCGATGCACGCCGGCCACGGCCTTGAAAACCGTGTCCTGATCGAGACGGAAGCTGCTCGCGGCGGCCTGGAGTTCGTGCGCCAGCACATTGAGCAGCACCTCCGAATCGGAGTTGGTGTTGATGTGGCGCAGGTCGGAGAGAAACATCTCCCGCTTCAGATCTTCGGCGTTGGTCAGGTTGCCGTTGTGGGCCAGCATGATGCCGAACGGCGAGTTCACGTAGAACGGCTGCGCCTCCGCCGCGGACGACGCGGAACCGGCGGTCGGATAGCGCACGTGGGCGATGCCCCAGTTGCCGGGCAGATCCCGCATGTTGCGCGTACGGAACACATCGCGCACCAGGCCCGAGGACTTGTGCATGTGAAAGCGCCCCCCTTCGGCCGTGGCGATGCCCGCCGCGTCCTGGCCCCGGTGCTGGAGCACCTGGAGGCCGTCATACAGGAGCTGATTGACGCGTGTAGTCGCGACTACGCCCAGAATCCCACACATTTCAAACCACCTTATCTGAATCGAAGTCTCTTTGTCAGGGGGTCGGGCAGCCACGGCCGGGTAGCCAGCACCGCCGTTTCCAGCGGCGCGGACAGACTCGCTTCGCGCCACCACGCTTCCCGGGCGAGGCCAGCCAGTCCGACCAGCACCGCAACTGCAAATACGATCACGCCACCCCGCACGAGGCCGAAACAGGCCCCCAGGAAACGGTCCGCCAGTCCCAGCCCGGCTGCCTGGATCAACTCGCGCAGCAGCCAGCGTAGCAGGGCCACACCCACCAGTACGCCCACGAAGATCACGACGAAGGCCACGGGCGCCTGCAGCACCGGCTCACGCACCCACGCGGCGAGCCACGGCGTCACGTCGGGCAGGAAGGCCTTTGCCACCAGAAAAGCCAGCACCCAGGCACCCAGCGCGACAACTTCCGAGATCAGCCCGCGCCAGAACCCAAGCAGCGCGGAGAGCCCCAGGAGCCCGAGCATGGCGTAGTCGAATCCGTTCAAGAACCTGCGCGACCTAGGGCTTGACCGCCACTGACGCGGACACGCCCATCATCTTCGAGATGCGCGCGGCCGCCTTGTCCGCCGCCGCCTTGTTGGGGAAGGGCCCGGCCCGCACCCGGATCTTGTCGCCCAGCGGCTCGGTGTAGGTCGCGAATCCCTCGGCCTTGAGCCGTGCCCGGAGGGCCGTCACATTCGCCGCTTCGCGGTAGGCGCCCAGCAGCACCACATGGGGGCCGTTAGCCCCGGCCGTCGGCGCCTCGCCGTTGAGCAGGGCCTTGGCCCGCTCCGCGTCGGTGGGAGGCTTGGGCTTGGGTTCCGGCTCCGGCTTGGGTTCCGGTTTAGGTTCCGGCTTCTTGGGCTCCGGCTTCGGTTCTGGCTTCCTGGGCTCAGGTTTCGCGTCCGGCTTGGGCACCGGACGGACTTCAGGCTTCACGTCGGGCGGAGGCTCCACCGCCGCCTGTGGCCTGACCGGATCCACACGGCCGGCAGGTGCACCGGCCTCCGGTTGCACCGTCTTGGGCACTGTCCTGTCGCGGGGCAGCGCGACGCCGTCATCGACAGCCGCATCGGCCGCTCCGGCAACAGGCTGAGTCGGCGCAGGCCCCTTGCCCGAGATCACCCGCGACGTGAAATTGCTGCCTTCCTGGCTTGGAATGCGGATCTGCACGTCCTGGGAGGGCGGTCGCGGTTCGTGGTCCATGACCATGGGCAGCACGATGGCCGCCGTCAGGGCCAGCGCCGCCGATCCGACCAGGCGCCGTCGCGCCCGCTTCTTGAGATCGAGCTGGGAATCAGAGTCCGCCATCCTGCTGCACCTGATGCGAGACCTTCATGCCGGCGAGAACGTCCGCAACGGTCAGGAAGGATCCAAAAACGACAATTCTATCACCCTCGGCTGCCTGCTCACGGACCGCCCGGTAGGCGGCAGCGGGCGTCTCGAAGCCGGCCACATCCCCTTTGACGCCTTCGTCATGGAGAAGCGCGATGAGTCCGTCCGCCGACAGTCCGCGTGGTCCGGGCAAGGTAGCCACACGCCAGTGATCCACACGATCCTTCAGCAGGCTGACGACGCCGGCCACATCCTTGTCCGCCAGCATCCCGAAGACCGCCCAGGTTTCCGGGAAGAAGCCCATGCTCGCCAGGTTTTCGTTGAGCACGCCGGCCGCCTGCGGGTTGTGGGCCACGTCCAGCACCACGGCAGGCCGGCCCGGCAGCACCTGGAAGCGCCCGGGCAGCTCCACCAGCATGAAGCCCTGGCGGATCGCCTGCATGGGTACCGGCAGAATGGGCTTGACGGCCTCACAGGCCGCCATCACGGCGGCCGCGTTGAGGAGCTGATTGGTGCCACGCAGTGCCGGATAGGCCAGGCCGCCCCGACGGCTGCCTTGGGCGAGCCAGAAGGCCCATTGATTCTGGTCGCCGGCAAAGCCGAAATCCCGGCCGCTGACCCACAGGGGCGCGCCGATCGCCGCGGCATGGTCCAGCAGGGACTGGGGCGGCAGCGGATCGGCGCAGATGGCCGGCTTGCCGGCGCGGAAGATCCCGGCTTTCTCGAAGCCGATCGCCTCGCGGGTGCTACCCAGGTAATCCATGTGATCCAGGGCCACGCTGGTGACGATGGCGCAGTCCGGTTCGAAGACATTGACCGCGTCCAGGCGTCCGCCCAGCCCCACTTCGAGGATCACCGCCTCTACGCCGGCCCGCGCAAAGGCGGCCCAGGCGGCCAAGGTGCCGTGCTCGAAGTAGGTCAGGGGTACATCACCGCGGGCGCGCTCGACCTCGACGAACGCGTCCACCAGTTCCGCATCACTGGCTTCGCGGCCGTCGATGCGCACGCGCTCGTTGTAGCGCAGCAGGTGCGGCGAGGTGTACAGCCCGACCCGGTAGCCGGCGGCCAGCAGCACGGCTTCGAGGAGCGCACAGGTGGAGCCCTTGCCGTTGGTGCCGCCGACGATGAACACGGGGCAGGTCTGGGGATGGCCAAGCGCGTCGCGCACGCGACGGACGCGCTCCAGGCCAAGCTGGATGGTCTGGTCGTGCCGCACTTCGAGCAGGCTCAGCCAGCCGTCCAGGGTTTCAGGCCACTGCATTCAGATCTCCCGCCGGGGCGTACCGCACATCGGCGCCGTGGTCGGCGTGGTGCTAGGAGGCATTCTTGACGGACGCCTGGCGGGTCAGCAGGGTGAGCAGTTCCGAGAGGCGGTCGCGCAGTTCGCGACGGTCGATGATCAGGTCCACCGCCCCCTTTTCCTGCAGGAACTCAGAGCGCTGGAAGCCTTCGGGCAGGGTCTCGCGCACCGTCTGCTCGATCACCCGCGGACCGGCAAAACCGATCAGGGCGCCCGGCTCGGCGATCACCACGTCCCCCATGAAGGCGAAGCTCGCGGACACGCCCCCCATGGTGGGATCGGTGAGCAGGGTGATGAAGGGCAGCCGGCGATCCCCCAGCCGGGTAATGGCGGCGGTGGTCTTGGCCATCTGCATGAGGGAGAAGAGCCCTTCCTGCATGCGCGCGCCGCCCGTGGCGGTTGCGCAGATGAATGGCAGACGCTGCTCCAGCGCGGCCCGCACGCCGCGCACGAAGCGCTCGCCAACCACCGAGCCCATGGAGCCGCCGAGGAATTCAAACTCGAAGCAGGCGACCACCACCGGCACGGTCTTGATGGCACCCTGCACGACAACCAGCGCGTCCGCCTCACCGGTGTCCTCGTTGGCGGCCTTCAGACGCTCGGGATAGCGCTTGGAATCCCTGAACTTGAGGGGATCGACGGGCACCACCTCGGCCCCGATCTCGAAGCGGCCTTCCGGATCGAGCAGCAGATCGATGCGCTGGCGGGCGCGGATGCGCTGGTGGTGTCCGCACTTGGGGCAGACGTTCTGGTTGCTTTCCAGATCGGAGCGGTACAGCACGGCCTCGCAGGCCGGGCATTTGCTCCACAGCCCTTCGGGAATCGCCTTGCGCGACGAGGTGTCGCGCTTGATCTTGGGCGGCAGCAGTTTGGTGAGCCAGCTCATCGGGCCTCCCCTCGTTGGTCCATGGCCTCACGCACACCGCGCAGGAAGGCCGTCACCCGCGCCGGAGCGGCATCGCGGGGGCTGTTTTCAATCTCTTCGATGATGCGGCTGCCGATCACCACCGCGTCGGCCAGACCGGCGATGCGCGCGGCGGTGGCGGCGTCACGGATGCCGAAGCCCACGCCCACCGGCATGCCGACTCGCTCGCGGATCGCCGGGATGCGGCGTGCCACCTCGTCCAGGTCCAGCGCGGCCGAGCCGGTCACGCCCTTGAGGGACACATAGTAAATGTAGCCGCTGCCGGCCGCCGCCACGTCGGCAAAACGCTGCTCGGTGGACGTAGGCGCCAGCAGGAAGATCGGGTCGAGCCCCGCGGCGCGACAGGTGGCCGCGAACTCACGGCATTCCTCCGGCGGGTAATCCACGACCAGCACGCCGTCGGCGCCCGCCTCGACCGCCGCACGGGCGAAGGTGTCGACACCCATTGCCTCAATGGGATTGGCGTAACCCATCAACACCACCGGCGTCTGGTCGCCCGTGGCCCGGAAGGCACGGACGATGTCGAGCACCTTGCGCAGGCTCATGCCCGCCGCCAGGGCCCGTTCGGACGCGCGCTGGATCGTCGGACCGTCCGCCATGGGATCGGAAAAGGGCACGCCCAGCTCGATGATGTCGGCACCACCGGCCACCAGGGCCTGCAACAGAGGCACCGTCATCTCCGGGGCGGGATCGCCGGCCGTGATGAAGGGGATGAGCGCCTTGCGCCCGTCGGCGGCTAAACGCTGGAAACAGTTCTGGATTCGCGACATGGATGATGGCGTGGAATCGGGGCGGACAGCTCGGGCCGTCCGCCGGGTTCGGTTCAGAAACGGATGCCGGACTTCTCGGCGACGGTGTGCATGTCCTTGTCGCCGCGACCGGACAGATTCACGAGCAGGATCTTGTCCTTCGGCAGGGTTGGCGCCAGCTTGGCAGCGTAGGCCAGGGCATGGGAGGACTCCAGCGCCGGGATGATGCCCTCGAAGCGGCACAGGTCGTGGAAGGCCTGCAGCGCCTCGGCATCGGTGATGCCCACGTATTCGGCGCGGCTGCTGTCCTTGAGCCAGGCGTGTTCGGGCCCGACCCCGGGGTAGTCGAGACCCGCCGAGATGGAGTGGGTCTCGATGATCTGGCCGTCCTCATTCTGGAGCAGGTAGGTGCGGTTGCCGTGCAGCACCCCCGGCCGCCCGGCCGACAGGGAGGCCGCATGCTGGCCGCTGTCGAGGCCGTGCCCGGCCGCTTCGACGCCCACCAGACGCACGTCGGGAAAGCCGATGTAGGGATGGAAGATGCCCATCGCGTTGGATCCACCGCCGACGCAGGCGATCACCGCGTCCGGCTGACGCCCCGCCAGAGGCGGCATCTGCTCGATGCATTCCTGACCGATGACGGCCTGGAAGTCCCGCACCATCATCGGGTAGGGATGCGGCCCCGCCACCGTGCCGATGATGTAGAAGGTGTTGCCGACGTTGGTCACCCAGTCGCGCATGGCCTCGTTGAGGGCATCCTTGAGGGTCTTGGAGCCGCTCTCCACCGGCACCACCGTCGCGCCCAGCAGCTTCATGCGATAGACGTTGGCTGCCTGCCGGCGCACGTCTTCGGAGCCCATGTACACCACACACTCCATGCCATAGCGGGCCGCCACGGTGGCGGTGGCCACGCCGTGCTGACCGGCGCCGGTCTCGGCGATCACGCGGGGCTTGCCCATGCGCCGGGCGAGCAGCGCCTGGCCGATACAATTGTTCACCTTGTGGGCGCCGGTGTGGTTGAGATCTTCCCGCTTCAGGTAGATCTGCGCGCCCCCCAGCAGGCCGGACCAGCGCTTGGCGTGGTAGATCGGGCTGGGACGCCCCACGTAATGCTTGAGTTCGTACTCGAATTCGGCAATGAACTCTGGATCCTGTTGCGCGGCGGCATAGGCTTCGCGCAGTTCGGCCAGCGCCGGGATCAGCGTCTCGGACACGAAAACGCCGCCGTAGGGGCCGAAATGGCCGCGGGCGTCGGGAAGGTCGTAAGGGGCATCAGCCATGTGCATGTCGGACTCCGGCTACAAATTCGGTGATCCGGGCGGCGTCCTTGATGCCTTTGGCGGCTTCCACGCCGCTGGAGACATCCACGGCCCACGGCCGCACGCGCCGGATCGCTTCACCCACGTTGCCGGCATGCAGCCCCCCCGACAGGATCAGGGGCAGCGGCAGGCCGGACGGGATGAGGGACCAGTCGAAGGTTTCGCCTCCCCCACCATAAGCTTCCACAAACGCGTCCAGCAACAGCCCCTGGGCGCCCGGAAAGCGAGCCGCGTATTTTAACAGATCGAGCCCCGGCCGCATCCTCGCCGCCTTGACATAGGGTCGACCGAAGCCGGCACAGTCCGCCTCCTCCTCGTCGCCATGGAACTGCAGGAGTTGGATCGGCACCTGGCGCAGGGCCTCGTCCACCTCGGCGCGCGGGGTGTTGACGAACAGGCCGACGACGGTCACGAAAGGCGGCACGCGCCGGGCCAGTTCGGCCGCCCGCGCGAAGCTCACATGGCGCGGACTGGGCGGATAGAACACGAAACCGATGGCGTCGGCCCCGGCGCCGACGGCGGCGTCCACGTCTTCTTCGCGGGTCAGGCCGCAGATCTTGATTCGGGTTCGATGCACGGGGTCACCCCAGCGGAAGTTGCGGGGGCACGATGATACGCCCGCCACCGGGCAGCGGCCACCGTGGCGGATACTCGACCCCACACAGGTACAGGCCGTCCGGCGCGAAGGTGGGTGCCGCCACGCTGCGGTTGCGCGCGGCCAGCACGTCCGCCATCCACGCCACCGGCTTGCGTCCCCTGCCGACCATCACCAGCGCTCCGACCAGATTGCGGATCATGTGATGAAGGAAGGCATTGGCATGGAAATCGAACACCACCAGATCGCCTACCCGACCCACCGCCACCCGATACACCGTGCGCACCGGCGACTTCGCCTGGCACTCCGCGGCCCGGAAGGAGGTGAAATCGTGCTCACCCACCAGGCAGTCGGCCGCTGCCGTCATGGCCTCCACGTCGAGTCCATCGTGCAACCACCCCACCCGACCTGCCAGCAGCGCCGGACGGACCCGTCGATTGAGCAACAGATAGCGGTAGTGGCGCGACACTGCGCTGAAGCGCGCGTGAAAATCGGCGGCCACTGTCTGCGACCACAGCACGCTCACACCGCGCGGCAGATGGCTGTTGACGCCCCGCACCCACGCTTCCGGCGGGCGGACCGCGGCGGTGTCGAAATGCGCCACCTGCGTGGTGGCATGCACGCCCGTGTCGGTTCGCCCGGCGCACACCAGATGGATCGGCGCCTGGGCAATCACACATACGGCCGCTTCGAGCACGTCCTGGACCGTGCGTCCATGGGGCTGGGTCTGCCAGCCTTCGAAGGCATCACCGGCATATTCGACACCCAAAGCGATTCGGATCGGTGGCATATCAGGCAAACATCCATGCCGCGACGCCAATGGCCAGGACGCTCCAGACGAATACATCCGGCCAACCGGGCCTCACCTTGGGCAGTACGATGACCCCAGGCTCGGCAGGCCGCTCGTCCTCGACCAGAAAGGCGCGCCAGCCACGAACGGGCGGCGCGCTGGCGTACTGCAACACCAGCAACATGCGCACCGCCAGCCGATCCGCCGACAGTCCCAGCACATGCAGGGGGCGCGCCAGACTCGTCAGCCCCCCTACCAGCGCCGCCTGCCCGGTCTTCTCCAGCAGCAGCGCCACCAGGACCACCACGCTCACCAGGCGCAGACCATGCAGCCCGGCGGCCGCCAAACCTTCCCGTGTCGGGCCGGCGGCCCCCAGTCCGGGCAGCAGTGCCTCACCCGGCGTGAAAAAAGCGAACAGGATCACCAGCACACCGAGCAGGATGCGCACCCGACGAAGCAAGCGGGCACATCGCGTCCGGGCCGCCCAGAATCCCGCGACCAAAACAAACAGCCCGATGACCCCTACAAAGGGCCATCGGGCTATCTGAACCACTACCACCCACGCAGACCACAGGAGCAGGCGAGTGGCCGGATGCAACATCCTCTTGAAGCCGACGACGGGAGCAATCAGCCCAGGCGGGCGAGAATCGCCTGCGCTTCGTCCTTCTGCCGACCATTGCCCTCACGCAGCACTTCTTCGACCAGCTCGCGAGCACCGTCCTTGTCACCCATCTCTTCGTAGGCACGCGCCAGTTCGAGCTTGGTCGCGACCTCCTGATGCAGATCCATGTCGAGCGGCGGTTCGGTCGGCGGACCCGCATCCGGCAAATCGACCTCAACCGTCGGCCTGTCCAGATCCAGATCGATCCCGCTCAAATCCACCGCGGGCATGTCAGTCTGAGTCGCCTGCCCCGGATGCACATCGGCCTTTGAGCGATCATCCAGGTCGAAATCGAAATCAAGCAGGTTGCCGTCGAAGTTCGTGCGCTCCAGATCGATGGTGGCCGAATCATTTGGCGGACGAATACCCTCGTCGGCGAGCGTGGCCGTGAGATCCACGTCGACCGACGGCGCGACCGGCGGATTCGCGTTCCGCTCACCGAATTCGGAACTGATCTCGAAATCCAGATCGCTGGGATCCGGCAAGCCAAAATCTTCGCCGACCCGCTGGGGACGGGTGGACGTCACTTCCATGGTGCGACCGAACTCATCGCCGACCACCATGGTGGCACCGGCCCCGCGCGTGACGGACTGTTCAAATCCGAGATCGAAATCGAGGCCGCCTGCCGACGCCGGACCATTCCCGTCGCCCGTCACGATCGTTGCCAGATTTCCGGAGGGACTGGACGCCTCCAGGTTCAGATCGAAATCGAGCGATGCGGGCCTGGACGGCGCAACGGGCTCGGGCGCACTGGGCGCGTGATGGTCGAGATCGTTGAGCGAGGTGTACTGGTTGAGTTCCCCCGGCAAGGCCCAGGTGTCCTTGAGCTGGGACGGCGACTCCAACGGATCGTCGTCCCCGGAGGGCGCGATGGGGGCCGGCGCAGGCGCTGGGCGAGCCGACATTGGCGGCGCCTGACGCGCTTCGCCAGCCTGAACGAAGCCGGTGGCCGGTGCCATCGTCCCCGCAATCGTGTGGGGACCGAGTTCCGACACGGCAGGCACCGGAATGGCCGACGGGCCAGGCATCGCACCCGGAACCGGAATCCGGTAGAGCGGACTGTCCGGATCCACCTTCCGCCCCAGCGCAGCCGCCTTTTCCCAATCGGGGCCGTTGCCGCCTGTGAGGGAATAAAGCTCGGTGGCCGTGGTCTCGAATTGCTTCAGATTCTTGCGCTGGGCATAGATCTCCAACAACTTGAGATGCACGCCCGTCCGCCCTGGATCGGTCTTGAGCGCGTCGAGAAGGATCTCCTCGGCTTGGGCATCGCGCCCGTAGGCCATGTAGACGTCCGCCTCAGCCACCGGGTCAACGCCTTCATCCGTATCGATGGACGACAGACCCGATTGACTGAAATCGGTCTGGATCTGGCTGCTGCTGCCCGTGTCGACACTTTGTCCACCGGCACTTCCAAAGACGGAGCTGGATCCTTCGCCAAACTCCGAATAGGCGGGCGTCGTCGTCGGCGCGCCGTTGTTGCGCCGTTTGCCAAACAGACGATAAGCCCCCCAGCCCAGCAGAAGGGCGGCGATTCCTCCACCCCCCAGCAGCAGCGACATGTCAGGCCCCGAAGACGCCTCGGCCGACGCCGGAGCGGGTGCAGGCGGCGGGGGCGGCGCGGGCTTGACCTCCGGTGCAGGCGGGGGCGGCGGCGGAGGCGCCAGATCCGCCGGCTTCTCGGCCTCAGGAGGTTTGATGGCCGCTTCCGGCGGCGGAACCACTGCGGCAGGCGGTGGCACCGGCGCTGGCGGCGGAGGAGGCACCACGGCAGGCGCTGCAGCCGGCTTGGCCGCCTGATCCTGAGTCTGGGCGAGCCCTTGGCTCTTCAGTTCGACGAGCCGTTGCAGTTCACGAATACTTTTTTCAAGTTCGGCCAGCCGGGCATTGGCATCTTTCAGCGCCTTGTCCCGTGACACCAGATCTTCTTCAAGCGCCTGAAGACGCGACGAAGGTTTGTCCGCACCGCCGCCAGCAAGTGAAGCGGCATCGGCACCCTTGGAAACCTTCAGCTGGTCGGAGCCGGCCGGCAACCCCTGAGCCTTGTCCTCGACACGGGCACCGATGCGACCGCTGGCGCTCTGACGGGCCGGAGCCTCCTTCGGTGCAGATGCAGCCGCCTGCTCAGCCAGACGCTGACGATAGCGGCCGAAGTCGGACGACTGGGCCACGACCTGGCGCCCGCCGGGTGCCAGCTGGCGGACACCGTCGGCGTCCGGAATGCGCAGAACCTTGCCGGCCTGAAGACGATTGATGTCGTCCGCCGCAAAAGCACCCCGGTTGCCCTGGAACAGCGCCGACAGCATCTGATCAACCGACACGCCGTCGGGACGCGTTTCCATGGCGATGCGGTTCAGCGTGTCGCCCGGCTTGACGAGATAGCTGCGATCCGACGCCGCCGGCACCGCGGCAGGACGCGACGCGGGTGCACGACGCACCGCCGCCGGGGCAGGCGCCACGCCGGGACGGGCCATGTCGGAACGGACTTCAGGCACGGCGACAGCAGCGGCCCTGGGCGCCCCCGCATCAGGCGGATCGAGCAGGAAGGTGTATTCGCGGATCAGGCGCCCGGCCGACCAGTTGAGTTCAACGAGCATGTCTACAAATGGCTCGTTGATGGGCCGATCACTGCTCACCCGCACCACCGCGCCATTTCCACGGC
The DNA here is from genome assembly GCA_035335645.1 of Rhodocyclaceae bacterium. Taxonomy (GTDB): domain Bacteria; phylum Pseudomonadota; class Gammaproteobacteria; order Burkholderiales; family Rhodocyclaceae; genus Zoogloea. The sequence goes on from DAOQMM010000050.1 coordinate 22,124, forward strand.
GCTCGACGGCCATGCGTAACCCGGTCACGGAAGGCGAGTAGTCAATCCCGGCCTGACGGAAGGCATCCGCGGAAGCCAGTCGGGCGGTGATGTTCTGCAACTCCTCCGGCGTCGCCGCGATCTCCACTTCGGCGCGAAGGGGCTGACCCAGGCTGCTCATGACGGTGATGCGACCCAGTCCCGCTGCCCCGCTGCCGAGGGATACGGTACCGATCGCAAGCGCCATGAGACTCAGCCGGAGCCGATTGTTGAGGGTTTTCTTATGCACTACGGCTTCTCACCGAAATCGTCTTGCCGATGAACATAACATCATGGGTTTGGCGAGGCAAGTTCAAGTCTTTTGCCAAGCCTTTCCATACAGGACATTGCATGAAAAAAGGCGGCTTGCGCCGCCTTCATTGCCATCACGCTTCGAGCAGCACACGCAACATGCGGCGCAGCGGTTCGGCCGCGCCCCAGAGCAGTTGGTCCCCCACCGTGAAGGCCGAAAGATATTCGCCCCCCATCGCCAGCTTGCGCAGGCGGCCGACCGGAACGGTCAGGGTGCCGGTCACGGCAGTCGGCGTCAGGTCACGCATGGAGGCTTCGCGCTGATTGGGCACCACCTTGACCCAGTCGTTGGCCGAGGCGAGCAGGCCTTCGATCTCGTCGAGGGGGATGTCCTTCTTGAGCTTGAGGGTCAGGGCCTGGCTGTGGCAGCGCATGGCGCCAATGCGCACGCAAAGGCCGTCGATGGGCACCGCCGGGCTGCCGAAGCCTTCACCGCGGCCGAGGATCTTGTTGGTCTCGACACCGCCCTTCCATTCTTCCTTGGACTGGCCGTTACCCAGATCCTTGTCGATCCAGGGAATCAGGGAGCCGGCCAGGGGGACGCCGAAGTTGGACGAGGGGAAGGCGTCGTCCCGCATGGTGCCGGCCACTTCCCGGTCGATGTCGAGGATCGCCGAGGCCGGATCGTCGAGGAGTTCCTTCACGGAGCGGTTGAGCTCGCCCATCTGGGTGAGCAGCTCGCGCATGTTCTGCGCGCCGGCACCGGAGGCGGCCTGGTAGGTCATGGAAGTGGCCCATTCGACCAGGTCACGCTGGAACAGGCCGCCCAGCGCCATCAGCATCAGGGACACGGTGCAGTTGCCGCCGATCCAGTCCTTGCCGCCCTTGGCCAGGGAGTCCTGGATGACGTTGAGGTTGACCGGATCGAGGATGATCACGGCCTTCGGGTCCATGCGCAGCGCGGAGGCAGCGTCGATCCAGTGGCCATTCCAGCCAGCGGCGCGCAACTGGGGGTACACCTCGTTGGTGTAGTCGCCGCCCTGGCAGGTGATGACGATGTCCATCGCCTTCAGCTCGTCGATGCTGCGGGCGTCCTTGAGCGCCGGCGCGTCCTTGCCGAAGTTGGGCGCCTTGCCGCCCGGATTGGAGGTGGTGAAGAACACCGGCTCGATCAGTGCGAAATCGTTTTCCTCACGCATGCGCTGCATCAGGACGGAACCCACCATGCCGCGCCAGCCTACCAGACCCACTCTTTTCAT
>DAOQMM010000051.1:0-23365 GCA_035335645.1 Rhodocyclaceae bacterium
GCCGGGCGCGCCGTACGGCTCGTGACGCAGGGCCCACACTCGGCATCGGCCCGGTTCAAGATCGGCCGGCCGAACCCGTTAGCGCTGGAAGTGAGTCTGCCGTCATTGCCCGCCATGCCCTGTTCCCCGATCGATTGCCGCATCCCCTCCGCCTGTCGGGAGATTGCCCGATGAGTTCGCTGGTCGACCGGGAGTGGCTCGACGACGAGGAGGCCGCACGGAATACCTGCATCCTTGTGGTGGAGCGGGACGAGGCCAGCGCCGAGGTGTTTCAGGCCTTCCTCAAGACGTCCGGTTTCGGCAACGTGGTGACGACCCTCGGCGCAACGGCGGTGCTGGACCTGCTCTATGACCTGGAGCCGGACCTGCTGCTGGTGGACAGCGGTGCATTGCGGGCGCCGGATGGCAGCGATCTGCTGGAGTCCATCCGGGCGACCCGCGCCTTCCGTCACGTCCCGGTGCTGGTCCTGGCCGCCCAGGCGGATCGGGAGATGAAGCTGCAGGTCCTGCAGCAGGGTGTGCTGGACGTGCTGATCAAACCGGTGGATCCGGCGGAGCTGGTGCTGCGTTTGCGGAACGTGTTGCTGAGCAAGCTGCGCGGCGACCGGGCGACCTTCCGTGACGACCTGACCGGCCTGGCCAACCGGGAGCGCTACACGGACCGCCTGCAATGGGCGATCCGCTACAGCAAGCGTTACGGTGCGGAAGGCGCCGTGCTGCACATCGACCTGGATCGCTTCAAGCAGATCGTGAGCGCCCTGGGCTGGGGCGTGGGCGACCGGGTGCTGAGGGCCATCGCCAACAATCTGGCGGTGTGCGTGCGTGACACGGATGTGATCGCCCAGGGCGGCGAGCGGGAGCGCTCGGTGATGCTGTCGCGCCTGTCGGGCAACGAATTCACGGTGTTGTTGAGCGGCATCGACCGGGCGGACAGCGCCGCGGTGGTGGCGGACCGCATCCTCCATCTCGTGCAGCAACCGATGCAGGTGGCCGGCCGGGAGCTGATCACCACGTGCTCGATCGGCATCGCGGTGTTTCCGTCGGACGGCAATTCGGCGGAGGAGATCATCTCGGCGGCGGTGAACGCGCTGCAGCACGCCAAGCGGGAGGGCGGCAACACCTTCCGCTTCTTCGCCCGTGCCCTCAACGACCGGGCGCGGCACCGGCTGGCGCTGGAATCCGATCTGCGGGTGGCGGTGGACGAGGGCCAGCTGGGGCTGGTCTATCAGCCCAAGGTGCGCCTGGACGGCAACCGCATCACCGGTGCCGAGGCGCTGGTGCGCTGGATCCATCCCCAGCGGGGCGTGATCAATCCGATGGACTTCATCCCGGTGGCGGAGGAGTGCGGGCTGATCCACGCCGTGGGCGACTGGGTGCTGCGCGAGACCTGCCGGCAGATCCGCGCCTGGCGCGAGCAGGGGCTTGCCGTGCCGCGCATTGCCATCAACGTGTCGGTGCATCAGTTCCGCCAGGCCGGCTTTGCCGACGGTGTGGCGGCGGTGCTGGCGGAATACGGGCTGGAGGGCAGCGTGCTGGGGGTCGAGCTCACCGAGAGTGCGATCATGGAAAACACCGTGGAGAGCCTGGGCGCGCTGCAGGCGCTGAAGGATCTGGGCATCGAGCTGTCCATCGATGACTTCGGCACCGGCTATTCGTCCCTGGGCTACCTGAAGCGCTTTCCGCTGCACATCCTCAAGATCGACCGCTCCTTCATGATTGGCGTGGGCAAGGACGAGCACAGTGCGGCCATCGTCTCCGCCATCATCTCCATCGGCCACCGCCTCGGCCTGCGGGTTGTGGCGGAGGGCGTCGACACCGCCCGCCAGCTGGAATTCCTGGCCAGTCACGGCTGCGACGAGCACCAGAGTTTTCTGTTCAGCCGTCCCCTCTATCCCGACGACTTCGTCGCCTTCCTGAAACGTCACACGAGCCTTTGAGGCGGCAGGGGTGTCGGGCTGCAGGCGCATGCAGCGCCGGCCTCAAGCCCGTGCGACGGATGCCGATAAGCCTCTGGGTGCCCGGTCCGATGATCTCCGCGGCGCCGGGTGATGGCGCGTCCGATCCGGCGGGGAGCCCGATCGGATTGCCGGGACCTTAAAACATTGGCGCCGCATTTCACCGCTCTCCTGCCCGCCGCACGGCGATGGCCCCTTCGACCGGAAGGGTGCCGCTGCGCCGCACGGGGGCCTGACGGACATGACCGAACGTAGTCTTACCTCCATCCAGCGCTGGCTGGAGTCCTATTGCGGCCAGACCGCGGTGGTTGCCGCCGGCGTGATCGTGCGCAGCGAAGGCAGCGCCGACGCGGTACGCATGCTGGCCGCCTGGCCGGCCCAGGGCGATGCCCTCCAGCCCCTGGTGGGCGCCGCCGCCGCCGCCCTGACCCGCCGTCAGGCCGTCACGATGGTGCCGCCCGTTGCCTTGCCCGACACCGGAATCGTGCGCATCGTCGCCTTGCCGATCCAGCACACGGGCGATGCCGGCGCGTTGGCCATCGGCCTGCGCAGCGCCGAAGACTCCGTGGTGCAGGGCTTCCTGGGCGAAGTCCAGCGTCTCGGTGCCACCCTGGCCCAGCTGCTGCAAGCCCCGGACGCAGCGCCCCTGCGCGAGGCCGGCCGGCTGCTCCAGCTGCAGAGCGTGCTGCTCGGGCGTGCCCGCCTGGCTGAAGCCGCGCTGGCCTTTGCCAATGAACTGGCGGCCACCTTCGCATTCGATCGGGTCGCCGTCGGGCTCGTGGAGGACGGCGCCTGTCGCATCGAGGCCCTTTCCCACAATGCCGACTTTGACCGCGGTCAGGATCTGCTGCGTTGTCTGGCCGCGGCCATGGACGAGGCGGCCGATCAAGGCTGCGTGCTGGTCCAGCCGCCCCGTCCGGGCGATCGTCTGCGCATCCAGCTGGCCCATGCGGAGCTGGCCGGGCGGACCGGCGCGGGCGTGTGCAGCATTCCCCTGGCGCATGACGGCGAGGTGATCGGCGTGCTGACCCTGGAACGGGTCGGTCTGGCGCCGCCCTTGCAGGACGAGCTGGCCCAATGCGAACACCTGGCGGCCCTCGTCGCGCCCCTCATCGCCCTGCGCCAGCAGGCTGAGCGGCCGTGGCGGGCCCGCCTGGCCGCAGCCGGACGGCAGACGTGGCAGCGGATCGTCCGGGGCGAGGACCCACGCCTGCGCACCGGCGCGCTGGTGGCGGGGGCCGTGCTGCTGGCGACCCTTGTCGTGCCGCTGCCCTACCGGGTGGGCGCGGCGGCGCGCATCGAGGGCGCCGAGCAGCGGGTGCTCGCGGCGCCGGTGGATGGCTATCTGCGCAAGGCCTCGGTACGCCCCGGCGACGCCGTCAAGACCGGTCAGGTGCTGGCCGAGATGGTGGACCAGGATCTGATGCTGGAAGAGCGCAAGTGGCAGGCCGAGCTGTCCCAGCACGAGAACGCCTTCATCGCCGCCATGGCGCGGGCCGACCGCCCCGGCTTCTCCATCAGCCGCGCCAAGGCCGGTGAGGCCCGCGCGCAACTGGAGCTGGTGCGCAGCCAGCTGGCACGCATGCAGATCGTGGCGCCCATCGACGGGCTCGTCATCGAAGGCGATCTCACCCAATCCCTCGGTGCGCCCGTCAAGCGCGGTGACGCCCTGCTCACCCTGGCACCCCAGAGCCGCCATCGGCTGATGGTGGAGGTGGACGAGCGCGACATCGGGCGGGTTGCGCCCGGGGCGGACGGCGAACTGAACCTGGCGGCGCTGCCCGGCGACAGCCTGGCATTCCGCGTCATGCGCATCACCCCGGTGGCGGTGCAGCGTAACGGCAACAACGTGTTCGAGGTGGAGGCCGCGGTGGACGGGGGCGATGCCCTGCGTCCCGGCATGCAGGGCGTGGCGAGGATCGATGCGGGGCACCGGCCCCTGGTGTGGACCCTCACCCACCGGGCGTGGGACTGGCTGCGTCTGACCCTCTTCAGCTGGGGGCTGTGAGATGACGGCGTCCCTCTTCAGCCCCCACTGGTACCGGGTGGCGGACCTGCGGCCGCGTCTGCGGGCCCAGGTCCGGCCGAACCGCCAGCGCTGGCGTGACCAGCTGTGGTACGTGCTGGCCGATCAGGCCACCGGCCGCCACCACCGCATCAACGAGACGGCGTACCGCTTCATCGGGCGCTGCGACGGGCGGCGCACGGTGCAGCAGGTGTGGGACGCGGTGCTGGACGCGGACGGCGACGCGGCGCCGACCCAGGACGAGGTGGTGGAGCTCCTCACCCGGCTGTACGAAAGCGAACTGCTCCAGTCCGAGCGCAGTCCCGATGTGGATGCCCTGTTCCAGCGGCAGTCCGAACGTGCGGCCGGTCAGCGCCGTGCCACCGTCAATCCGCTGGCGTTCCGTCTGGCCCTGGGCGACCCCCATCGCTGGCTGGTCCGGCTCGATCCGCTGGCCCATGCCGTGTTCCGCCCCGGGGTGTTCGGGCTGTGGCTGGTGCTGATGGGCGTTGCCCTGATCACGGCCGGGCTCCATTGGCCGGAGCTGCGCGACCATGCGGCCCGCCACGTGAGTTCGCCGCGCTATCTGGCGCTGCTGTGGCTGTGCTATCCGGTCATCAAGGCGCTGCACGAACTGGGTCACGCCCTGGCCGTGCGGCGCTGGGGCGGCGAAGTCCACGAAGCCGGCGTCGTGTTGCTGGCCCTGGTGCCCGCACCCTACGTGGACGCCTCCGCGGCATCGGGCTTCCTGGGGCGCGGACCCCGCGCCATCGTCGGGGCGGCCGGCATCCTGGTGGAGCTGGCGCTGGCGGCGGGCGGGCTGTTCCTGTGGCTCAACACCGCGCCGGGCTGGATCAACGACATCGCCTTCGTGGTGATGACCGTGGGCAGCGTGTCCACGCTGCTCATCAACGGCAACCCGCTGCTCCGATTCGATGGCTATCACGTACTGTGCGATGCCCTCGATCTGCCCAATCTGGCGCCCCGCAGCACCCTCTACTGGAGCGATCTGCTGCGTCGGCGCGTCCTGCGCGTGGCGGGCGAGCCGCCCCAGATGGGCGCGGGCGAGGCCAAGTGGTTGCGCCTCTACGCGCCTCTGTCGGCGCTCTACCGCCTGGCCGTAGGCGTGTCCATCATGCTCTGGCTGGGGTCGAAGTGGTTCGTCCTGGGGGTGGTGGCGGCCGCCTATCTGGCGGTGGCGATGCTGTTCCGGCCGGTCGTGGGCTGGGTCCGCCAGTCCCTCGCCGCGGCCGCACCCGGCCCGGCCCTGGTACGGGCGCACAGGGGGCTGCTGCTCCTGCTCGGCGTACCCGGCCTGCTGCTCTTCGTCGTGCCGATGCCGTATGTCAGTGTCGCGCCGGCGGTGGTGTGGCTGCCTGACCGGGCCCAGGTGCGCCCGGACGTGGACGGCTTCGTGTCGGAACTGCCCGTGCGCGACGGCCAGAACGTGGCTCCCGGCGAACTGCTGGCGGTCCTGCGCAATGACGATCTGGCCGCCGAGCGGGAGCGTCTCGACAGCCGCCTGCAGGGCCTGCGCTCGGAGCAGTTCCGGCTGCTGCTGCGCGACCCCGTCGGCGCCCAGAACCAGGCCGAGGAGATCGCCCGCACGGAAGCCGAGCTGACCCGGGCCGACGAGCGCCTGGCCGGCCTGCAGGTGCGCGCTCAGGCGGGCGGCCGGCTGGTCATGCCACGCCAGGCCGATCTGCCCGGAGGCTTCGTCCGCAAGGGCCAGGTGCTAGGCTATGTCTTTCCGGACGGCGATACCCTGGTGCGTGCCGCCGTGCCCGAGCGGGACGGACACCGGGTGCGGCTGGCCGGCAGCACGGCCCGCGTCCGCCTGGTCGGCGGCGGGGCGGAGCTGGAAGCCCGCGTGCGCACCGACCAGCCCGCCGCGACCCGCAAGCTGCCGAGTCCGGCCCTCGGGGAGCGGGCCGGCGGCCCCTATCCCGTCGAGCCCGGTGACGAGGACGGCACGCTGGCCCTGGAGCCGGTGTTCCTGGTGGATCTGAGCCTGCCGGGCCACGCCCTCGCCGACGTGGGCCGGCGCGCCTGGGTGCGCTTCGACCTCGGCTACGCGCCGCTGGCCGTGCAGGCCTACCGCCACGCCGCCCAGCTCTTCCTGAAACACTTCAACCCCACCGAGTGAGGGGCCGGCCGGTCGTTCGTCCATCCATGCGTGCCGCGTCCCTGCCCGTCCCTGGCCCCCTGTGGGGCAGCTATCCGGAAAGGCGCACGCCAGCGGAGTCGGCGCAGCCCTTCGGACGGCGTTTGGCCGATCTGGGACGACGCCTCGCTGGAGCGCGTGGGATGGGTCGTTTCGTCCGCGCAGTGCGGCGCCGGGAAGGCGAACTGGCCAGCGCCGGTCCGGCGCAGTTCGACGCGGCCGTCACGGCGCTGCGGTTGACCCTGGGGCGCGACGGTCTGGGGCCGGGTGGGCTGGTCGAAGCATTTGCCGTGTTGTCCGTGGTCTGTGCCGGGGTCCTCGGGGTGAGGCCTTACGACACCCAGCTGGTGGCGGCCCGCATCGTGCTCGACAACAGTCTGGCGGAGATGGCGACCGGCGAGGGCAAGACCCTGGCGGTGGCCCTGGCGGCGGCGACAGCTGCGCTGGCCGGGGTGCCGGTGCACGTGATCACCGCCAACGATTACCTGGTGAGCCGCGACGCGGCTGCCCTCGAGCCCCTGTACGCCGCCCTGGGCCTGCGCGTCGGCGCCGTCGTCCAGTCGATGGGGGCGGACGCACGGCGTGACGCCTACGCCTGCGACGTCGCCTACTGTACGGCCAAGGAGCTTGTGTTCGACTATCTGCGCGACGGGCTCGAACGTACCCGCGACCGCCTGCGCTGGCACGTGCAGCAACTGTGTGGCGATGGCGGTACAGCGCCGGTCCTGCGCGGTCTGTGCATGGCCATCGTGGACGAGGCGGACAGCATCCTCATCGACGAGGCACGCGTGCCCCTGATCCTCTCCCGGCCAGTCGCCCAGGTCCAGCAGGACCGCTACCTCGGGCAGTCCCTGGCGCTGGCGCGCAGCCTCGAGGCGGAGCGGGACTACCGCCTCGAGCCGGGGCCGCGCAGCGCTGTCCTGACGCCGGCCGGTGCGGATCGGGTGGCCCGCGCCGCCGACGTGCTGGGCGCCGTGTGGCACAACCGCCTGCATCGGGAGGAGGTGATCGGGCTCGCCCTGACCGCGCTGCATCTCTATCGGCGGGATCGGGACTATCTGGTCCGCGACGGGGCCGTGCAGATCGTGGACGAGCACACCGGACGCGTCGCGCCCGGCCGCGCCTGGTCACGGGGCCTGCACCAGCTTCTGGAGCTGAAGGAAGGCTGTGCGCCCACGCCACCGACGGAAACCCTGGCGCAGATCACCTATCAGCGCTTCTTTCCCCGCTACCTGCGCCTGGGCGGACTGAGCGGCACCCTGCGCGAGGCACGCGCCGAGCTGCTGGCCCTCTACGGTCTGCCCGTGCGGGGCGTTCCGCTGCGGGGGCCCGACCGGCGAGTCACGCTGCCGTCGCGGCTCTTTGCCGACAGCGCCGCCCTGTGGTCGGCGGTGGCGGCGCGGGCGGCCAGTGTCGCCGGCCAGGGCCGGCCGGTCCTGGTCGGGACCGCCACGGTTGCGGACTCCGAGGCCCTCTCGGCGCGTCTGGCGGCTGCGGGCGTGGACCATGTCGTGCTGAACGCGCGCCAGGATGGCGATGAAGCGCGGGTGGTGGCGGAGGCCGGCCTGGCGGGACGCATCACGGTGGCCACCAACATGGCCGGACGCGGTACGGACATCGCGCTGGCGGCCGGCTGTGCCGAGCGCGGCGGTCTGCACGTGATCGTCTGTCAGCTCAACGGGGCGCGCCGCATCGACCGCCAGCTGGCCGGCCGCTGCGCCCGGCAGGGCGATCCCGGCAGCGTGGAAACCTGGCTGGCGGCAGACATGCCCCTGCTGCACGACGCCCTGCCGGCCGCACTGCGACGCGGACTGCAGCGCTGGGCGCCGCGGGTGCCCGACGCGGCACTGAAGGGCCTGCGGCGCCTGCTCCAGGGGCGCGAGGAGCGCCTCCAGGCCCTGCAACGGCGCCGCCTGCGCGCCCGTGACCGGTATCTGGAGCGGGGACTGTCCTTCCGCGGGGTCTCCGAGTAGCGGGGAGCGTCACCCGTCCCGGCGGATTGTGACGGAAGTCCTCAATTCAGGGGCATGTCCAGCCGTTAAAGCCAAGCAGGATGAAGGCCGTTGCCGCCCTCCGGGGGCAGGCTGCGGCCGGCCGGGCCGACGCGGGCCGGTCCATAACGATCGGATGCAAGCATATGACCAGCAAGCGCAAGGGGTGGCGGTACGGGGTCGGACTCTGTCTGATGGCGGGCGTGGAGACCGCCCTGGGCGGACAGTCTTTCGGCTGCCTGATCGAGCCGGAGCGTACGGCCGAGATCGGCAGCCAGGTGGTGGGCATCGTCGAATCGTTTGCCGTGGAGCGGGGCGCCTTCGTGAGCAAGGGGCAGCCACTGGCCGTGCTGCAGGCCCAGACCGAGCGGGCGGCGGTGTCCCTGGCCAAGGTCAAGCGCGATGCGGACGCCGAGGTGCGGGCCGCGGAATCGGCGCTGGACTTCGCCCGTGCCGGTCAGACCCGCGCCGACGATCTGTTCAACCGCAATTTCATCTCCGCCCACGCCCGCGATCAGGCCCGGACCGACGCCGAAGTGGCCGCCCAGAAGCTGGCCCAGGCGCGGGAACATCGGCGCATTGCCGACGGCGAACTGGAATACGCCCAGGCGCAGCTGGCCCAGCGCATCATCCGCAGCCCCTTCAGCGGCGTGGTCACCGAGCGCTATCTCTCGCCCGGTGAGCGGGTCGAGGAGAAGCCGTTGATGAAGCTGGCCCAGATCGATCCGCTCAAGGTCCAGGTGGTGGCGCCGGTGGCCATGTACGGGCGCATCGAGGTGGGGCGCAGCGTGCAGATCACCCCGGAGATGCCCGAGGGCAAGCCGGTGGAAGCGCGCGTGACCGACGTGGACCGGGTTCTCGATCCGGCCAGCAATACCTTCCGGGTCGTCCTGCGCCTGCCCAATCCGCGCATGGAGCTGCCGGCCGGTCTGCGTTGCAACGCCGATTTCGGGGCGACGGGCGCGGCGGCGGGCGGCGGCATGACAGCCCCGCGCCCGGTGCTGCCCGCGCCGGCGCCGGCGGCCGGGGCCGCGCTCCGGTCGGGGGGGACTCCTGCGTATGATGCGCCTGCCCTGATCCACGCATCCATCGCGCAGCGTCCGGCCGTCGCGGCACCCTCGCCGTCGCTGCAGGCGGCGGCCCTGGCGGCCCTCGACGACTGGCTGTCCGCCTGGTCACGACGGGATGTGGAGCAGTATCTCGCGCGCTATGCCAGCGACTTCCGGCCGGCCGGTGGCCGTTCACGGGCCGGGTGGGAAGCGGAACGTCGTCAGCGTATCGGGCAGGCGGTGCACATCGAGGTGCGCGCCGAGGCGCCCCAGGTCGAGGTGCTCGGGCCGGAGCAGGTCCGTGTCGTCTTTCGCCAACACTATCGCTCAGACGCCTATGCGGGCGTGGACGCCAAGCGCCTCACCCTGGTCCTGCAGGGGGGGCGCTGGCTGATCCAGCGGGAAGAGAGCGGGCGTTGAGATGAAGGGCCGGATGGCATGCGTACCGATCTGCGGGGTCGGCCTCCCGGACGCCGTGGGGCGTGAAGGCGGAGCTGTGGCATGGCCGCTGTGATCGCCCGCCCGCCCCATCGCCGGCGGCCGGTCGTGGAGGAGCTGGAGGCCCGCATCCTCTACGCCGCCGATCTGGCGCCCTTCGTCCATCCGCTCACCGACGGCGCCCAGGTCCGGGTCCTTGAGGCGCCGGCCGCGACGCCGGCGCCCACGCTGGTGGAACAGGCCGCCACGACCCGCCACGAGATCGTCTTCGTCGACCCTGGCGTCGCTGACTGGACCCGGCTGGTGGCCGATCTGCAGGCCCAGCAGGATGCCGACCGGCAGCTCGACGTGGTGCTCCTGGACGCGGGGCGCGACGGTGTTGCCCAGATCACCGGGGCGCTGCAGGGACTGCACGACATTGCGGCCATCCACCTGATCTCCCACGGCGAGGCGGGCGCGGTGATGCTCGGCTCGACCCGTCTCGATCTCGCCAGCATCGACGCCGAGGCGGCCCGCATCGCGGACTGGGCGCCCGCCCTGCAGGCCGGCGCCGACATTCTGGTGTATGGCTGTGACGTGGCCGCCTCGGCCGATGGCCAGGCCTTGCTGGCCCGCCTGCGTGCGCTGTCGGGCGCCGACATTGCCGCCAGTACCGATCTCACGGGCGCTGCCCGACTGGGGGGCGACTGGACCCTGGAATACTCCCTCGGGGCCATCCAGGCCCGGGTGGCGGCTGACGTGCCGACCCAGGCGGACTGGCAGGGCGTGCTGGCCACCTATACCGTCACCAACACCAACGATTCGGGCGCCGGCTCGTTCCGCCAGGCGATTCAGGATGCCAACGCCAATCCCGGCGCGGACACGATCAACTTCAACATCGCCGGCACGGGCATCCACACCATCACGCTGAGTTCCATGCTGCCTTACCTCTCGGGGCAGGTGAACATCGACGCCACCACCGATGACAGCTTTGCCGCCAACGGCAACCGGCCGGCCATCGCCATCGATGGGGACAACACCATCCAGGATGGTCTGGAGCTGTACGGCGGCTCCGACGGCAGCGTAGTGCGCGGGCTGATCATCGAACGCTTCACCCAGGACGGCATCGACATCGCGTCGAGCGGCAACAACACGGTGGCGGGGAACTGGATCGGTCTTAATACTGCAGGCACCGCCGCAGCCGGCAATCAGCAGGGCGTCAATATCTGGTCGGCGAACAACAATACGGTGGGCGGCACCACGGCTGCTGACCGCAACGTGATCGCGGGCAACACCGGGCCGGGGATTTTCGTCGGTGGCGGTTCGACCGGCACCCACATCTACGGCAACTACATCGGCACGGATAAAACCGGCACGGTGGCCATCGCCAACCAGGTGGCCGGCGTGGAACTGATGTCCAGCGGTACCACGGTGGGGGGCACGACCTCGGCCTACCGCAACCTGATCTCGGGCAATACCGTCGGCGTGGCCTTCTACGCGGGTGGCAGCAGCAACACGGTGCTCGGCAACTACATCGGTACCGACGTCACCGGGTCGGTGGCCCTGGCCAACGTCAATTACGGCGTGCAGATCAACAGCGACGCCTCCTACAACGTGATTGGCGGCACCAGCGCGGGCGCGCGCAACCTGATCTCCGGCAATACCAATTACGGTGTGGCGATCATGGATCCCGGCGCGGTCGGCAACCAGGTGGAAGGCAACTGGATCGGCGTGAATGCGGCCGGGACCGCTGCCCTGTCCAATCTGGTGGGGGTGATCCTGTATAACTCCACCAGCGGCAACACCGTGGGCGGGACGAGTGCCGGCGCCGGCAACGTGATCTCCGGCAACTCGGTGGATGGCATCCAGATCTTCGGCTCCGCCACCGGCAACACCATCCAGGGCAACCTCGTCGGCCTCAACCCCGGCGGCACGAGCGCCATTGCCAACACCAACCAGGGCATTGCCCTGTTCGGCGGGGCCAGCAACACCCTGATCGGCGGTACCACCAGCGCTGCGCGCAACGTGATTTCGGGCAACGGCAACGAGGGTATCCGCATCGAGGATGCGGGCACTACGGGCAACCTGGTGCAGGGCAACTATATTGGGACCAACGCCGCCGGCTCGGCAGGCGTCGGCAATGCCGTGGGCGTCCATGTCTTCAACGGCGCCACCGGCAACACCGTCGGCGGCACGGCCGCTGGCGCCGGCAACCTGATCGCCTATAACAGCGGCATCGGTGTCAGCGTCACCGACAGCACCACCACCGGCAACGTGATCCTGAGCAACAGCTTTACCTCCAACGACGGGCTGGCCATCGATCTGGGGGCCGACGGGGTCACCCTCAACGATGTGGGCGATGCGGACACCGGCCCCAACAATCTGACCAATTTCGCCGATCTGGGCAGTGCGACGACGACGGGGACGGAGCTGCGCCTCACCGGCGCCCTGAGCGTTGCTGCCAATACGTATTACGTCATCCAGGTCTATTCGAGCCCGGTGGGCGATCCGTCCGGCTACGGCGAAGGGCTGACCTACCTGGGGGCCATCAATGTGCCGTCCGGCCCCAGCGGCAGCGTGTCGGGCCGCTACACCCTGAGTGTCGCGGTGGCCGCCGGCAGCGTGATCACCTCGACGGCCACGCGCACCGATTCCAGCTACACCACGTATTACGAAACGTCCGAATTCTCCAACCAGGTGGTGGCCCTGGCGCCGGGTGTCACCGTCACCCCGGTCAGCACGACGACCACCGAGGCGGGCGGCACGGCGTCGTTCACGGTGGTGCTCAACGCCGCGCCGAACGCCACGGTGACGATCCCGGTGAGCAGCAGCGACACCACGGAAGGCTCCGTGTCCGCGTCGTCCCTGAGCTTCACCACGTCCAACTGGAACACGCCCCAGACGGTGACCGTCACCGGTGTGGACGACACCATCGTCGACGGCACTGTGGCCTACAGCGCGGTGCTGGGGGCGGCCACCTCGTCCGACGCGGCCTACAACGGCTTGAACCCGGCCGACGTCAGCCTCAGCAACACGGACAACGACACCTACAACACCCTTACCGTGACGACCGCGGCCGATACGCTGGATGGCACCACCACGAGCATCGCCGCGCTGATGGCGAACATGGGTGCCGACGGCAAGATCTCCCTGCGGGAAGCCATCACCGCGGCCAACAACACCGCCAACGGCAGCGGCGGGCCGGACCGGATCGCTTTCGGCATCAGCGGAACCGGCCTGCACACGATCAACCTGGGCAGCGCGCTGCCGAACATCACCGATGTCGTGGTGATCGACGGGACGACCGACGACAGCTTCGCGGCAAATGGAAACCTGCCGGCCATCGCACTCAATGGGGCCTCGGTGACCAGCGGTGACGGACTGCATCTGATGAGCGGCGCCTCGGGCAGCACCGTGCGCGGGCTGGTGATCCAGGGCTTCGCGAACGGCTATGGCGTCAACATCGACAACTCGGCCAACAATCAGATCGTCGGCAACTACATCGGCACCACCCTGGCCGGCACGGCCGCCGTCGCGAACTTCCGCGGGCTCTACCTCTCCGGGGCCGCTGCGACGGGCAACGTGATCGGTGGAAGCACCGCGGCCGACCGCAACCTGATCTCCGGCAACAGCAACGACGGCGTGAGCATCAATGGGGCCAGCCTGAACACGGTGATCGGCAACATCGTGGGCCTCAACGCCGCCGGCACGGCCGCCCTCGGCAACGGCGCCCAGGGGATCGGGATCTGGGGCGGCGCGGCGCAGAACACCGTCGGCGGCACGTCCGCCGGTCTGCGCAACGTGATCTCCGGCAATCTGGGGGACGGGATCCGCCTCGATGCCTCCACCAACAATACGGTGGCCGGTAACTACATCGGTCTGGCCAGCGATGGCAGCACCGCGGTCGGCAATGGCGAGGTCGGGGTCAATATCACGAACGGCGCCACCGGCAATCTCATCGGCGGCAGCACCTCCGCGTCCCGCAACGTCATCTCCGGCAACACCCAGTACGGCATCTACGTGGACGCCCAGATTGGCGCGACGGCCAACACCACGATCCAGAACAACTACCTGGGCACCAACGCGGCCGGTTCGGCGGCGGTCGGCAACGGCGGCTTCGGGCTGGCCATTGATTACGGTGCCAGCAACACCTCGGTCCTCGACAACGTGATCTCCGGCAACACGGCCACAAGCTGGAGCGCGTCGCGGGGCGGAATCTACGTATACGCCAACGGGGCGACGATCCAGGGCAATCTGATCGGCCTCGACGCCACAGGCACGTCCTTCATACCCAATGGTGGCGGCAGTTCCGCCGCGGGCATCTACGAAGCCGGGGGCTCGACCAGCGTGCTCATCGGCGGGACGGGCGTGGGGCAGGGCAACACCATCGCCGGCAACACCGGCTCCGGCGTGGCGGTGAACGCCTCGGGCAATGTGCGCATCCTGGGCAACGCCATCTATGGCAACACCGGTCTGGGGATCGACCTGGACACCAACGGCGTGACCGCCAACGACGCTGGCGACGGGGATACGGGCGCCAACCACCTGCAGAACTTCCCGGTGCTGGGCACCGTCCAGTCCAATGGCACGAACCAGATCTCCATCGCGGGAACGCTGAACTCCAACGCCAGCAGCTACTACCGTGTGGAGTTCTTTGCCAGCACCAGTGCCGACGGCACGGGCTACGGCGAGGGGCAGACCTATCTCGGCTACGTCAATGTGGCCACCAACGGGTCGGGGAACGCCAGTTTCAGCACCGTCCTGTCCGCGGTGGTGCCGGTCGGCGCCTATGTCAGCGCCACGGCCACAAAAAGCGACGCCAGCTATGCCACCTTCACCGACACTTCAGAATTCGCCCTCGACGTCCAGGCCCAGACCTGGAACACGGCCCCGGTCAATACCGTGCCCGGCGCCCAGACGGTCAACGAAGACACCGCCCTGACGATCACCGGCCTCAGTGTCGCGGATGCCGAGAGCAACCTGAGCAGTACACGACTCACCGTGAGCAGCGGGACCCTCACCGTCAGCCTCGCGGGCGGCGCGACCATCGGCGCCGGCGCCAACGGATCCGCAAGCCTGACCCTGAGCGGCACCCCCGCCCAGATCAACGCTGCGCTGGCCACCGTGAGCTACCTGGGCACGGCCAATTTCAACGGTTCGGATACGCTCACCATCCTGTCCACCGATTCGGGTGCCCTGACGGACAGCGATACGGTGGCGATCACCGTGACGGCGGTGAACGACGCCCCGGTCCTGGCCGGTGGCAACGCCTTCACGACGATCACCGAAGACCAGACCAGCAGCAGCGGCGACCTCGTCTCCGCGCTCATCGCCGGCCAGGTGACGGACGCGGACAGCGGCGCGGCGAGCGGCATCGCCGTAACCGCGACGGTCAGCAGCACCGGCACCTGGCAATACTCCCTGGACAACGGCAGCACCTGGAACGGTGTGGGCAGCGTCTCGGGCAACTCGGCCCTGCTGCTACGCTCGACCGACCGGCTGCGCTTCGTGCCGGACGGGCTGAATGGCACGACGGCGTCGGTGACCTTCCGTGCGTGGGACCAGAGCAGCGGCTCCGCCGGCAACAAGGTGGACGCCTCGACCAACGGCGGCACCACCGCCTTCAGCACCGCGACGGCCACCTCGAACCTCAGCGTGACGGCGGTGAACGACGCCCCGGTCCTCGCCGGTGGCAACGCCTTCACGACGATCACCGAAGACCAGACCAGCAGCAGCGGCGACCTCGTCTCCGCGCTCATCGCCGGCCAGGTGACGGACGCGGACAGCGGCGCGGCGAGCGGCATCGCCGTAACCGCGACGGTCAGCAGCACCGGCACCTGGCAATACTCCCTGGACAACGGCAGCACCTGGAACGGTGTGGGCAGCGTCTCGGGCAACTCGGCCCTGCTGCTACGCTCGACCGACCGGCTGCGCTTCGTGCCGGACGGGCTGAATGGCACGACGGCGTCGGTGACCTTCCGTGCGTGGGACCAGAGCAGCGGCTCCGCCGGCAACAAGGTGGACGCCTCGACCAACGGCGGCACCACCGCCTTCAGCACCGCGACGGCCACCTCGAACCTCAGCGTGACGGCGGTGAACGACGCGCCATCCATGCCGGGCGTGGCCTTGGGTTCCACCCCCGAGGATGTGGCGATTACCTGGCAGGTCTCGACCTTTGCCGGCTATTCGAGCGACGTGGACGCGGGGGCGCTGAAGGGGCTTGCCATCCTCGTTGTGGACAACAGTCATGGCGCCTGGCAATACACCCTGGACGGCAGTAACTGGACCGACATCGGCACCGTCTCGGCCAGCCATGCGCTGCTGCTGGCGGCCGATGCCACGTCGGCCTTCCGCTTTGTGCCGGCGGCCAACTGGAATGGCACGACCGGTATGTTCGTCTACGAGGCCTGGGACCAGACCACGGGCACCGCCGGGACCTTTGCGGATGCCAGCGTCACGGGCGGGACGTCGGCTTTCAGCGGGCCGTCCGGATCGACGCTGACGGTCACGCCGGTGAACGATCCGCCGGTGATCACCAGCAATGGGGGCGGCAGTACGGCCAGCGTGTCGGTGCCGGAGAATACGACCGCCGTGACCACCGTGACGGCGACGGACGTGGACAGCCCGTCCCTGAGCTTTAGCCTTGCAGGGGGCGCGGATGCGGCGCTATTCACCGTCAATGCCAACAGCGGTGTGCTGAGCTTCATCTCCGCGCCGAACTTCGAGGTGCCGACGGATGCCAATGGCGACAACCAGTACGTGCTCGTGGTCCAGGCCAGCGATGGTTCGTCGACCACGACACAGACGCTCACCGTCACGGTGACGGACGTCAACGAGGCGCCGGTCGTGACCAGCTTCGGCGGGGCCTCCAGCGCGGCCCTCAGCGTGCCGGAGAACCAGACGGCGGTGACGGTGGTGACGGCCACCGACCCGGATACCGGCGCAAACCTCACCTTCAGCGTCACCGGTGGGGCCGACGCTGCGCGCTTCTCCATCGATCCAAGCAGTGGCGCCCTGGTGTTCAACACGGCGCCCATGGTTGCGGCGCCCAGCGATGCCAATGGCGACGGCGTCTATCTCGTGACCGTGGCGGTCTCGGACGGTACGCTGACCGCCAGCCAGTCCCTCAGCATCACGGTCACGCGCGACGGCGGGATTTCGGTGGTGCCCGCCATCGCGTCCGCCGGCACGGAGGTCCGCGTCAACACCAGCACCGCCAACACGCAATACGGCCCCGACTCCGACAACAACAGCGTCGCCATGAACGACAACGGGGATACGGTGGTGGTGTGGATGAGCATGCTGCAGGACGGCAGCGGCTACGGCGTGTATGGCCAGCGCTACGACGCCAGCGGGGCGGCGGTGGGCGGCGAATTCCAGATCAACCAGACGACGGCCGGCAACCAGCAGTTCCCGAGCGTGGCCATGGCGGCGGACGGCAGCTTCGTGGTGGTGTGGGACTCGGACCAGAGCAACGGCGGCGACATCTTCATGCGCCGCTACGGCGCGGACGGCACGGCGCTGTCCGGCGAAGTCCGGGTCAATACCGTCACCACCAATCTGCAGCAGGTTGCCAATGTGGCGATGGACGCCTCCGGCAACTTCATCGTCGTATGGGACAGCAACGCCTCCGGCAATGTTGACGTCCGGGCCCAGCGCTACAGCAGCACCGGCACGGCGCTGGGCGGCGAGTTCACCGTCAACGCCACCCTGGCCGGCGACCAGAAGACCAACTCGGTGGCCATGGACGCCACGGGCGATTTTGTCGTCGCCTGGACAGGTGTGAATGGCGATGGCAGCGGCAACGGCGTGTTTGCGCAGCGCTACAACGCGTCGGGCACGGCGGTCGGCAGCCAGTTCCAGGTCAATCAGATCACCACCGGCAACCAGGACTGGGCCCACGTGGCCATGGATGGACATGGCGGTTTCGTGGTGGTCTGGCAATCCGCGGCCAGCGATACGGGCGATGTCTATGCCCGCCGCTACGACGGCAACGGCTTTGCCGTCACCAACGAGTTCCGGGTGAATGTCACCCCCAGTGGGTTGCAGAACAATCCGGATGTGGTGATGGATGCCCACGGCAACTTCATCGTGGCGTGGACCAGCGCCGGTCAGGACGGTAGCGGCAACGGGGTCTACGGGCGGCGCTACAGCGCCGGCGGGGTCGCCCTGGGCAGCGAATTCCTGATCAACGTCACCACGGCCGGCGATCAGGCCTTCCCCCACATGGCCCTGGAGGCGGATGGCGACTTTGTCGTGGAGTGGGAAGGGGCTGGCACCGGCGATGCGGACGGGGTGTTCCTGCGCCGCTTCTCCGCCCAGGGCGTCACGACCGAGGCCGGCGGTACGGCGAGCTTCCAGGTGGTGCTGGATCGGGCGCCGAGTGCGCCGGTGAGCATCGCCGTGAGCAGCAGCAATGCCGCGGACGGCACCGTGTCCACCGCCAGTCTGGTATTTACCGCGGCCAACTGGAACACACCCCAGACCGTGACGGTGACGGGGGTGGACAACATCCTCGTCACGCCCGACGCGAGCTACACCATCGTTCTGGGCGCGGCGGTCAGCAGCGACAGCGTCTACAACGGGATCGATCCGGCGGATGTGGTGCTCACGCACCACAACGACGACATCGCCGTCACCACCACCGCGGATGTCGTGGACGGTGACACGTCCAGTCTCAACGCCCTCATCACCCACCCCGGCGTCGACGGGCGCATCAGCCTGCGCGAGGCGATCACTGCGGCCAACGCCACGGCCGGCACCGACACGATCCGTTTTTCGATTCCCGACGCCCTGGCGGGCGGCGCCCACACCCTGTCGCTTGCGACCGATCTGCCCACGGTGACGGACGCGGTGGTCATCGACGGCACGACGGAGCCGGATTTCGCCGGCACGCCGGTGGTGGTGCTGGATGGCAGCGGCGGCGCCCTGCAAGGTCTGGAGATCGCCGCCAGTGGCAGCACGGTGCGCGGGCTGGTCATCGAGCGCTTTGCGCAACGGGGCCTCCTGGTGGATGCGGGCGCCGCCAACACGCGCATCGTGGGCAACTATATCGGCACGGACGTGAGCGGCCTGCTGGCGCGGGGCAATGGTGCCTGGGGCATCGACCTGGTGGCCGCCGGCAGCGGGACGGTGATCGGTGGTACGACCAGTGCCGACCGCAACGTGATCGGTGCCAACACCGGCTGGGGCGGCATCGCCATCAACGGCACGCCCGCGGCGACCGTCACCGGCAACTACATCGGGGTCGGCGCAGACGGGGTGACGGCGCTTGGCAACGGCATCGGGGTTTATCTGTTCAATGCCACCGCGGGCTCACGCATCGGCGGCACGGCGGCCGGCGAAGGCAACCTGATCGGCTACAACGCCACCGGGATCGCCGTGCAGTCCGCCGGTTCCCAGGCCGCCATCCTCGGCAACCGCTATGTGGCCAACAGCGGCCAGGCCATCGACCTGGGCTGGGACGGCGTCGCCCTGGCCAATGACACCGGCGATGGGGACACGGGGCCCAATGGCCTGCAGAACCTCCCGGTCATCGTGCTGGCCCGCAGTGACGGCAGCAGTCTGCTCAGCCTCACGGGCAGCTTCAACAGTCTGGCGAGCACGGCCTTCCGCGTGGAGTTCTACGCCACGCCGGTCAACGGCGGCGCAAACGGCAGCGGCGAGAGCTTGCGTTACCTGGGGTCCGTCGATGTCCTCACGGATGCCTCGGGCAATGCGCCCCTCGCCGTCGGCCTCGGCGCCCTGGTGAATCCGGGTGAATACGTGACCGCCACGGCCACCCGCAGCGACGCGGGGCACACGGTCTTCTACGAAACCTCTGAACTGGCCCGCAACGTGGCCGTGCTGTCCACCGTGCAGGCGACCGTGGTGGTCGACACAACCTCGGATGCCGCGGATGGCAACGTCACCAGTCTGTCCACGCTGCTGGCCGACAAGGGGGCCGACGGGCGCATCAGCCTGCGCGAGGCGATCCTCGCCGCCAACGCCACGGCGAACGGCTCCGGTGGTGCGGACCGGATCGATTTCAGCATTCCGGATGCCCTGGTCGGCGGCGTGCATACCATTGCGGTGAGCGCCGCGCTGCCCACGGTGAGTGAGGCCGCGCTGATCGACGCCACCACCGAGCCCGACTACGCCGGTACACCCGTCGTGGTGCTCGATGGCAGCGGTGCCGGCAGCAGTGCCGACGGCCTGGCGATCTCCGCCGGTGGGTCGACGGTCAAGGGCCTGACCATCCGCAACTTCGGCCACTACGGCATCTATCTCACGGGCGGCGGCGGCAACCTGATCGCCGGCAACTACATCGGCACGGACGCCAGCGGCGCGGCGGCGGCAGCCAACCACTGGGGCATCGTGGTGGACAACTCTGCCGGTAACGTCATTGGCGGCACGACGGCGGCCGCGCGCAACCTGATCTCGGGCAATCTCAATGACGGCATCAACCTGAGCGGCAGCGGTGCGACGGGCAACCTCGTCGAAGGCAACTACATCGGCACCAACGCCGCCGGCACCGCCGCGCTGGGCAACGCCGGCGTGGGGGTCGCCGTGGGCGCCGGGGCGAGCGGCAACACCATCGGCGGTGCGTCGGCGTCGGCCCGCAACCTCATCTCCGGCAACGCCGAGTATGGCGTCTTCGTCAGCGATCCCACGACCAGCGGCAACCTCATCCAGGGCAACTGGATCGGGCTGGATGCGACGGGCACCACGGCCCTGGGGAATGGCGGCTTCGGTGTGGTGGTGGACAATCTGGCGGCCAACACGGCCATCCTCGGCAACGTCATCTCGGGCAACACCGCGGCGGGCTGGAGCGCGTCCCGCGGCGGTATCTACCTGTACGCCAACGGCGCCACCGTGCAGGGCAACCGGATCGGCACCGACGCGAGCGGGAACGCGTTTGTCGCCAATGGCGGCGGCAGCGGCATGAGCGGCGGCATCGTCGGGCGCGAGACGTCTGCGAACGTGATGATCGGCGGAACCCACCTGGGCGAGGCCAACGTGATCGCCGGTAACACTGGCGATGGCGTGGTCGTCGAGGGCAATGCCACGGGCTACACCGTGCTCGGCAATGCGATCCACGACAACAGCGGCCTGGGCATCGACCTGGGCCACGACGGCGTGACGGCCAACGATGCCGGCGACGCGGACGTGGGTCTGCAGAACTACCCGACCCTCCTCAGCGTGCTGTCGTGGGGCGGCAACACGGTCATCAGCGGTGAACTGCGCAGTCAGGCCAACACCAGCTACCGCGTGGAGTTCTTCGCCAATCCTGCCGGCGGCGCCGACCCGAGCGGTTTCGGCGAAGGGCTGACCTTGCTCGGCTTCCTCGACGTCACCACCGACGCCACCGGCTATGCCGCGATCAGCACGACCCTGGCCGGCGTGAGCGTGGCGGTGGGCAGCCGCATCAGCGCCACGGCCACGAGCAAGACCGGCGCCACCAGCTACGGGGCCACCTCGGAATTCGGCGCTGACGTGGCGGTGACGCCGGCCGGGGCGGTGAGTGTCAGTGCCATCAGCGGCCCCACCGCGGAATCCGGCAGCACGGCCACCTTCAGCGTCGTGCTGACAATCCAGCCCACGGCCGACGTCACCATCGCCCTGGCGGTGAGCGACGCCACCGAGGGCAGCCTGTCGGTGAGCAGCCTCACCTTTACCGCTGCCAACTGGAATACGCCCCAGACCGTGACGGTCACCGGTGTGGACGACACCTGGGTGGATGGCAACGTGGCCTATTCCATCGTGACCGGCGCGGCGGTTTCGGCCGACGCCAACTACAACGGTGTCGGCGTGGCCGACGTGGCGGTCGTCAATACGGACAACGACACTTACAACACGCTGGTGGTGGACACCGTTTCCGACACAGCGGACGGCGACACCGCCTCCATCGGCGCGCTGATCGCCAACAGGGGCGCCGACGGCCACATCAGTCTGCGGGAAGCCCTGCTGGCCGCCAACGCCACGGCCAACGGCAGCGGCGGCCCGGATCGGATCGTCTTCAACATCGCGGGCGCCGGCGCGCACACTGTGTTCCTCTCCGGCGCCCTGCCGGCCCTCAGCGACGCCGTCCTCCTCGACGGCAGCAGCCAGCCCGGCTATGCCGGCGCGCCCCTGATCGAGCTGGACGGCAGCGGCGCGGGGAGCAGTGACGGCCTCGTGCTGGGCGCCGGCAGTGACGGCAGCACGCTTACGGGCCTGGCGGTCAATCGCTTCGCCGGCATCGGCATCGAGGTCGCCTCGTCGGGCAACACCCTCAGCGCCGATTACGTCGGTCTGCGTCCCGACGGCAGCACGGCAGCTGGTAACGGCAGCGACGGCATCCGTATCGACAACGCGTCCGGGAACACGATCAGCCACAGCGTGGTGAGCGGGAACCTGGGCGCCGGCATCGCCCTGATCGGCGCGGCCGCGTCCGGCAACAGCGTGGTGGGCAGCATTGTCGGCCTGGACGCGACGGGGGCTGCGGCCGTCGGCAATGGGCTGGACGGCATCGTGCTGAGCGCTGGCGCGCATCACAACACCCTCGGCTCGACGACGAGCGGCCAGGGCAATGTGCTGTCCGGCAACACCGGCAGCGGCATCGGCCTGTACACGACGCACGACAACCAGATCATCGGCAACCTGATCGGTGTGGACCTCGGCGGAACGACGGCCCTGGGTAACGGACAGTCGGGCATCGCGGCGAACCAGACCGTCGGCGAGATCGTCGGCGGTGCGGCAGCGGGTGCCGGCAACACGATCTCCGGCAACGCGCAGAACGGGGTGACGCTCGTGGACGCCAGCGGCACCGTGGTGCAGGGCAACCGGATCGGCCTGGACGTGTCGGGCACGACGCTGCTGGGCAATGCCGGCGCCGGCGTGGCCCTGTCCGGCAGCACCAGCGGCAGCCTCGTCGGCGGCACGGCGGCCGGCGCGGGCAACCGGATCGCCGGCAACCAGATCGGTGTGGTGATCGGCGGAACGAGCGCAGGTAACGCGATCCTCGCCAACAGCATGTATGGCAATACCTTACTGGGCATTGACCTGGGCTGGGATGGCGTGACGGCCAACGACACCGGCGATGGCGACACGGGACCGAACGGCCTGCAGAACTTCCCGGTGCTCACCTACGCCAATTCCACCGGCGGCAACACGACCCTGGCGGGAAGCTTCAACTCCGCAGCCAGCACCCCGTATCGCCTGGAGTTCTACGCCTCCGCCACGGGTGACGCATCCGGCCATGGGGAAGGGCAGACCTTCCTCGGCGCCACGACCGTCACGACCGACGCCAGCGGCAATGCCGTGTTCAGCGTGTCTCTGATCGGCGTGAGCGTCGCGAACGGCGCTGTCGTCAGCGCAACCGCCACGGCGGACCTGGGCGGCGGCAGCTACGGCGGCACGTCCGAGTTCGCGGCCAATCGCAGTGCCACCACCGCCGGGCCGGGTGTCACGGTGACCCCCACGGCCGGGCTGGCCACCAGCGAACTGGGCGCCACGGCGAGCTTCAGCGTGGTGCTGGACAGCGCGCCGGTGGCCGACGTGGTGATCGCCCTCTCCGTCAGCGACGCGACCGAAGGCAGCCTGTCGGTCGTGAGCCTGACCTTCACCGCCGCCAACTGGAATCAAGCCCAGACCGTCACCGTGACCGGTGTCGCCGACGGCATCGTGGACGGCAACATCGCCTACACCGTCATCACCGCTCAGGCCAGCAGCGCCGACGCCGGCTACAACGGCCTTGATCCCGCCGATGTGTCCCTCACCAATTTCGACGCAAATCCGCCGGTCATCACCAGCAACGGCGGCGG